>JBBRYO010000022.1:0-30619 GCA_038237595.1 Candidatus Limnocylindrales bacterium
ATGATCACCCGACGCGCCTTCGGCTTTCACAGCCCAGACGCACTGATCGCCCTCGCGATGCTCTCGCTCGCCGATCTCTGCCCATCACTTCCGCGGTGAAGTGAGCGTTCACCGACCCACGGAAACGTCAGGAGACCCGCATTTAGCTCGTCGAGAGCGCCGTCGCGGGTCCGCTCATGCCGTTCGATCGCTTCGACCACGCCCTCATGCAGCGGCCGAACGGAGGCCAAGGCTCGAAGCAATGCGTGGACCGGCAACGACCGCAGCTCGGCGGGTGCCGGCAACCGCCCCGGATCCGTCACGTTGACGGGAAGGCTCGCGCGCGCCGTTTCTCCGGCCTTCGTTCGCCATTCGATAGCCACGTTGAACGGCAGCTCGCCGCCTGGCGCGTCCACCCCGACCACATTGCCGCCGTCGCGCCCCCATCGCTCGGCGTCCAGGATGTCTTGGCCGTCGGGTGTGCGTATCCACCAGGCACGAGGAAGGCCACCGGCCGCGATCTCGATCTCGAGCCGCGCGGGCGGGCCAGGGTCTCCCAGCACTTGGACGAAGCCGGTGGGGACCGAGGGCTGGGTCTCTTCCGGATCCTCGACCGCTTCGTACTCAACCGAATCGAGCTCGACCTTCTCGCCGCTCAGTGCGAGCTCGAGAAGCGCCTTGGCAACCGTGCCGCCCTGCGGCGCGCCGATCGCTAGGCCGATCTCGACATTGCCGCCTCCGTCGAGGCCCAGCCCCGGGGCGCTGAAGTTCGAAGATCCAACGAGGGCAGCTATCCAGCCATCGCTCTCGAGCAGTACGAGCTTGCCATGTAGCCGCCGCGGTTCCGCCTCGTCCGGTTGTCTCACGTCGTAGATCGCGACGTCCATGCGCGTGGGGAACGCATCAACCAGTGCCCGCGGCACCTTTGCGATCTCACGCTCCCCGAGATGCTCGACGGGCACAATGAAATCGACCGACGCTTCGCGCTTGGCCATGACGGCCGCCAGGCGCCCGGCCGCACGGCTAGGTCCGTCGGCGACGTCGAAGTACGGCGACATGACCGTGGCCCACCGCGGGGGTCCGCCCGACCAGACGCTCATCAGACCGTCCAGCGCGTCGCTCCCCATACGGGGCATGGCAACAGCCATCCGCGGCGAGCCGCGCTGCGGTCGTTCCGGTAGGCCGAATGCTGAGATCCGATCTCTCGCTCGATTGAGGATGTCGAGCGCACGCGGGCGCGGTCCGGCTGCTCCGCGCGCCGCGGGGGCCATGAGCACGACCCGCTCGATCGCCTCCATGAGGTCATCGACAACGCCGCGCCAGAGTTCCGAGCCATGCTGGACATCGAAAGCGAGCGCCAGCTCGATCGACCTTCGGAAGGCATGCTCGGAGAGATTCGCCGAGGTCACGATGAACCGCACTGCCTGTTCCCAGACAAGCACGGACACCTTCGCGTGCATGACGCCCGTTGGCGCAGCGACGGGAAGGACGTCCCATCGAAGACTTCTGCTGTCGGGATTGAGGCTTCGGTCCGCGATGACGCATACCGGGGTCTCAGCGAGCTTCTCCTCTCGCTCGATGAGATAGCCGATGTCCGTCGCCGCTTCACCGGGTCGAGTGTCGAGCCCGAGGAAACGACCGAGGCACTGCTGTTCGAAGAAGTCAGCGTCGAACGTGAAGGTGGTGGCCAGGCAGCCGAGAGGCGGGCCAGCGCCCGCTGGCGGCAACCACAGGTCGAGCAGCCGGTCGGTTGCGGAGCTCATCGAGGACGAAGATCCTGTGCGAACGACCGGAGCGCGTAGATGCGATAGGGATGCAGGTACTCGACACGCTCAACGAACTGCTCGTCGAGTCGTCCGATGCCGCGGACGGCGAACCCTCGCTCGTCGCGCTCGAACCAAGAGCGCTTTCCCTTTGCACTCTGGACTGCGTCATGACGATCGAGGATCGCCTCTACCAGCTGCGCTCGCGACATCCCCTCAGCGAGCTGGCCGAGCGTCGTCTCGAGGTCGACCGCGAGCCCGACTTCCTCCAACCGCTCCGCAGCCGTCTTGAGCGCGTCCGGCAGGGCATCCGCCACCGGCCGGAACTTCGGGTGGTCGGCGACCTCGTCTGGCGACACGGCCGAGGGGGTCCTTTGGCTCGCGATTGAGCGCAAGAGCCGAAACCCGTCGTCGAGTGACCGCACGGCGGCCTCGTAGGCCACGATCGCGGTGAGCCGTGTACGTAGTTCGCCCGAGAGGTCGAGCGCCAGGAGCCGTTCGATCGTCTCCCGTTCGGGCACCTGCCATTCCCTGTTTGCGGCGAGCAGCGTGGCCAGCTCGCGTCGTACCGGGTGTCGCGTGTCCGTGAGCCAACGCCAAAGACGTCGCCTCTCCTTGTCACCGGCCGCTCCCGGTGCGAGCGTCGAGCTGATCGCGCGCCACCATTTCGAGTTGGGAGCGAGTTGAACGCTGCCCTTGTCGAGCGCGCGGCGAACCTCGCCTGCTAGCACCGCGGCGAACTTGCCGCCGGCGCTGCCCGTGCGCTTGGTCAGAAATCCGTCAAGCCCCTGGTCGCGCTCCCAGAGCTCCACCAGCGCGTCGCCGTTGGGAAGCAATACGAGATTGTCGTCAACGATCTCGAGGTCCTTGGCGAGTCGCTTGTAGACGCCGTGAAAGCCGAACACCTTGGGCGTTTCGAGGTATGAGTCCTTGTGGAGATGACGGCTCCACTCGTGGAGGCGGGCACGTGCCTTCTGAATCCCGGGGACAGCATCAGTTCCCGTCTCTGGCCGACTCCGGACGAAGGCCTCAACTACATGCCACTCGAACGCCAGGAAGGCCGGGGTGCCGTCCGCGCCCACGAGGTCCGCCGGCTCGAGCAGAACGTGCGAGGCGACCGCGATAGCCGTTACGAAACGAACGCGGGACATGCGAGCAGTCACTTCCGGCGCCAGCTCGTCCGCCAGGCGCTCAGCTATGCGGGCGAGGCCGAGCGGATCCAGGCTGCCCTCTCCCGCGCGGTCAGGATCAGCAGCAGTAACGAACGGAAGCGTCAGACCAAGGGTCATGCAACGACTCTTGGTAGCTCGGACTGGCCAAGTTCTGACAGCGGACGCGCCACGGCACGCGAGCGTAAACAGCGACGCCGATGCGCGCTGATCCACAACTGTCGCGGGAGCGTGACCACACAGCCTTCTGGTTGATCTGCAGCGCGGGTTGCGGCACAAACGCATAGCGTTGGCCCATGCCGCCAGACGAGACACTCGCCAAAGCTGTCGAGGTGATCGTGCCGCTGCTCGACGGTCCCGGAGGTCTCGGGCAGCGCATCGCCGCGCTCGAACATGAGCTTGCTGGCAAGGACCGCGATGCGGTAGCGGGAGTGGCAGCCGCACACGGCATCGTGCCGGACACGCTGACCGCTTCGCTTCTCGTTCGCGAGAGCCTTGGCAAGCTCAGCGACCTGATCCACGCCGTTGGCATCGCGCTCTCGTTGCCATACATCCTGGAGCCCGGAGAAGCGCTCAAGACGCCGTCTCTCGCCGCTGGCAACGATCCTGGGCGCCTCTACGACGTCGAGACCAACCTACGTGCGATCGAGTTCAAGCTGGCTCGCTGGACTGCCAAGGGCAATGGTGGACGCGAGAAGGACCTGTTCAAGGATCTCGTGCTCTTGACCCAGGCGCCGCCTGTGCTGCGAGCCGAGATCTACGTACGAGGCCCACGTCCTGCTCTATTTCTGGCCGGCAAGGCCTCCGCCCGCAAGCAGCTCAAGAAGAACATGTCCGTCCAGGCGATCTTCGACGCGCAAGTCAATGACCCGCTCATCACCGTCTCGGAGTACGTCGCGGCCTATGCGGCACAGATTCGGGTCGTCGACCTCGAGAAGGTCGCGCCTGGCGTCTTCGCGTGAGCAGGCGGCTTGAGCGGGAGCGGAGGCCCCCGCAGGTGCCCTCCCGGCAACTCAGGCCTTTTCCTCGGCCAGAACCGTTGGCACGGCCCATCCCGCGGTCACTCCATCGGCTTGACCTTGGCCTCGATGAAGGCGATCTCCTCGGCATCGAGCCCGTACTTGGCGTACAGCTGCTGGTCGATCTGCGGGATGGGCTTGGACCAGTCGATGTCTGAAGCCGACGTGAAGTCCTGCAGGGGAACGTACTTCCAAGCGCTCGCCGGGTTGTGCTGGGTGACCTTGAGGACGCCGAGCATGGTCCGCGCGAACTTGGTCCTCACATACGTCTGGCACGCTTCGGCCTCCGCCTTGGTGCCGAAAGATCCGATGGTGATGAAGGTCTGGGTAACCGCAACCTGCGGTTCCCCAAGCAGGGGCTCGCCAAGGATCAGGGCGGGTTTCTCGCCGAACTTCCCGAGGTGACCGCGAGATGCAGGCGCGACAACCTTGAACTTGTCGAAATTCTCCGGTCCTGTGACGTACTCGCTACGAATCCAGCGAGAGGTCCGTTTCTTCCCGTCGAGCCCCAGCACACGCATGTACGACTGGCCGTCGACGGGGCGCTCGGCGAAGTAGAGGAAAGCGAACTGCTCGAACGCGTTGGTACTGACCAGTGCTTCGTTTCCTGCCGGTCGAAGCGCGCGGGCATCGGGGTTGTCGTCGTAAAGCTTCGCGGTGTAGCGGTAAGAGCGGGAACTCGTGATGTCCGCCTCCATCGAGACGGTGTCCGACTCGACAACCTTGTCGAGGATCGTGTTGAGCTCGGGGTAATGCGCGAAGGTGCCGATTGGCTCGCCGTCGTGGTCCTCGTCGCGATAGGTAACCGCGATCCCGCCGTTGATGATCGTGCCAGGGAACAGTTCGTCGCTGTCGGGCACGTAGTGCGGGACGGTCAGGTGGGGGTCGGCGAGCATCTTGGTGTTCCAAGCCTTCGGGGTAAAGCCCGCGTTGAACAGGAAGCGTGCCGGCGTGATGAGCACGACTTTCTTCCCCACCTCGTACGCCGTGTCCATGAACAGGTGATAGACGGGGGTGTCCCGAGTGCCCCCTCCCTGGGCCTCTTCCTGGTAGGGCGGGTTGCCGATGACGACATCGAACTTCTTGCTCATGTCAGTGCCCTTCCGCCAGCATCTCGTCGACGACCTTCCGTCGTTCCGCCTGGCTCATTCGGGCGAGGTTTCCGACCTTGAAGTGACCGGAGTCTTCGATCCACGCCTTGCGCTCGGGCACGCCGCCGGACACTGCCTCGATGGTGATGCGGTGCAGGATCTCGTTGTGGCTCATCTCGAAGATCTGTGAGGTCAGGATGTGCCGCAGCCTCTCGTCCTGGTCCGGGAACACTGCGGCCAGGCCGCTGTCGAGGCGCCGCGCGAGCTCCATCAGGAACAACCCCGCGGTGGAGAACAGGTCTGCGAAGGTCCTGTTCGGGTCCGTGAAGATGCCCGGGTTCTCCGTCTCGAGCGTGTCGATCATCATGTTGACGACGGGCTGCGGGGTGAACACCAGGGACGTCTTCTGCTGCGGGATATAGGCGAAGATGTTCTCGGTCTGCGCGTCGTCGAAGTAATCGGCTAGTGCCTGCTTCTTGTCTAGGAACTCCTGGACGGCCTGGTCAAAGACGGCCTCGTCAAACAGGCCCGGGATCGTCGTGACGGTCCCGTCCTCCTCGGCAACCTCCTGGCCGTCGCGCAGGAGGCGGAACTCCTCTTCGGTGATCCCGGTGATCTCCTCGAACACGTTGTCGGGTGTGTAGTCGTCGAAGTTCGACAGGCGGATATCACGGTCCCCGTACGCCATGAGGAACATCGGGATCGTGCGCGCGAAGCCGCGCAGGTGAGAGCGGGCGTCATCCATCGTCTGATCAGCGCGCTTTTGCTCCTTCTTGGTCTCTTCGCGCGTCACCACGTCAGGCACGATGGAGTCCATCGTTCCCTGAACGATGGCCACGATGTTCGTCTTGAACGCCTCGTCCTGCTCGGCTCTCTGGGCGTCGATGACCTGGGCCTCGGCCTCAGTGGGCGCGTTCTTCAGCTCATCCTCCAGATGCTTGCGGGCGATGTTGTGCTCGTTGTAGGCGCGCTGGACCTGGTCCTTCACGGCCTGCTCGGTGCGTTTCTCATCGCGCTCGACCTGCTTGGCTGTTAGCCCGTAGACCTCCTTCAGCTCCTCGCGCTTCTGGCGGCTCTGCTCGGTCACCGCCTTCGCAATCTGTGTCGCCGCCGTGTGCGCAGGGGCATCGGGCTCCACGGTCGGGATGTCCTCGATGCTGTAGACGGGCTTGCCTAGCTCTAAGACCTTGGGGTTAACGACGGTCTCCAGGTCGACCTGGACGTTTCCTTCCGAGTCGGTGACGGGCGGCGGCTGCGGTATCTCGATGGGCTGCCCGCTGGTGACCTTGCCCTGCTTCGCAGTTGGCAGCTTGTCGAGGATCTGCTTGACGTGCTCGGAATACCGGAAAATGCCGGCGACATTTGCGAACAGCAGGTTCGATAGGAACCCGCGGCGCACGACCTCGCGAGCCTTGAACACCTGCGGGAAGGTGAGGACCTGGGAGGCGTCGAGTTCGATCATCCGGCCCTCGGCGTCCTCGCCCAGGACCGGGAAGAAGTTCAGCAGCCGGCGGATGTTCTCCTGCCGCACGCGCTGGTCGCCCGAGGGGTTTTGTTGCAGGTTGTTGGCGAAGGCGTCGAAAATCGTCAGCGTGCGCTCGGGCGCGAAGTCGAAGATGTACGCGTTCTGCTTCTGAAACACTTGCCCGGCACGCTCGAACGTGCGGGGGTTCTGCGCCCGAAATGCCGCCTGCATGTACTGGGCCGGGGAGGACAGGTCGGACAGCATGATGACCGCCGTCCATTCGGGCACCGTGACGCCCGTCGTCAGCTGTCCCACCGACAAGGTGATGGTCTTGCCATCCGACTTCTCCGCCTCCGCGATAGCTGTGCGCACCTTGTCCAGAGACTTGCCAGCCGCGACCGGGTCGGTGTCGTCGTCGGAGCGCCCGTCGCCAGCGGCCAGGATGACCGTGTAGTCGCTGAAGACGTCGTGCTTCTTGAGCAGCTTCTCCAGTGCCTTGGCCGAGGCAACGCGGTTGAGCAGCCAGAAGGAGTGGCGGATCTCGTCTCGCAGCTCAGGCGTGGAGAACGGGTACTTCTCATTGGTCGCCAGGGAGTCGAGGAACTTGATGATCTCGGCCTCGTGCTCGAAGAACCCATTGTCCTTGGTCGCGAAGAACTCGTTGAGGTCGAACGTGTAGTCGATGTTCGCCTCGTCCTCATCGATGGCAACACCCTCGGCCAGACGGTCCGTGATCATCCGCGAGACCTGGTAGGTGAGCAGGTTCAGCGTCGGCAGCGCCGCGTACGGGTTCTCCTGGCCGTCATCCCCCCACTGCTGGCGGGCGACTTGCTCGTCCTCGTACGTCCAGTTGAAGATCTGGTCCTGGTCGAACTTGCCAGAGGCCAGTGCCTTGAACGGCGTCCCCGACAGGTGCAGCGTCCACCTGCGCTTGATCTGGTTGAACGCGACGTCGGTCTTGGTGGTGTCGATGCCCTCGTGGGCCTCGTCGATCACCAGCAGGTCCCATTCGAGCTGAGCGATGTGCCTTAGCTTGTGGTACGAGCCACCGAAATACTGCGACCCCTTGAGGTCCTGCAGCGAGAGGAACTCCACGATGCGCGGGTCCTCCTGCAGATGGTTGAGCGAGAAGGCACGCCACTGCTCGCGAGTCATGGGCGAACGGCCGGCCAGTGAGGGTGACTCCGAGACGAACTTGAAGGTCGTCTGATGGCCGATGAAGCGTGTGAAGTCGTCGAACCAAGAGTTCGCGATCGCAGGACGGTTGGTGACGATTAGGACCCGCCGGACGTCCAGCGTTCGCATCAGGTCGTACGTCGTCAGCGTCTTGCCAAACCGCGGCTTGGCGTTCCACAGCACCTCGTCCTTCCCGGCGTTGAAGGCGCCCACTGCATGGTCAACGGCGGCCTGCTGCTCTTTGCGCAGGACGTAGTCATCTTCTCCGCTCGGCACGTCGCTGAAATCCTGGCCGGCGAAGTCGTTGAAGTAGTCCAGGGACGTCTTCGGCGCGATCGCAAGGTGATGCCACTCGGTGCGCTTCGGTTTGGTCTCACGCTCGACACCCTGCTGATGCAGGTAGGCGTGGAAGTCCTTGTCCGTGAAGCGTCCGCCGGACTCCGAGGCGAACAGGGCCCGCCGCGACCACAGCTTCTTCTTCTCGACAGACATCTGTGACGCTTGCTGGGCGATGCGCTTATCAGCGCTGCTCTGCTCTGTGTAACCGATCTTCTCCCACCCCGAGTATTTGGGGACGTCCGGGGTCGTCCAGGAGTAGATGAGCGGGGTGATCTCACTGAACGTGCTGATCTTGGGGCTAGGCACTGGACTTCGCCTTCTCGTGGACCCGGTCGATCCTGCACGTCTCGTAACCGTCGTAAACCGTGAAGTCAAAGGTGTTGTCGCGAAGCGAGGCGAGCGTGAACGGCTCGCGCAGGACCATGCCGGGGGAGCCGGTAACCCGGTTCCACCACGAGAACCGAATCGCGTCGCCACGCCAGTTCAAGCCCGTCAACGTGTTGCCGCGAACGATGTTCGTGTCGATGAGGAGAACAGCGGCTTTTTGCAGGTTCGTCCCAGGGCCGCATGACACACCGCGCTCTCCGTGAAAGTGCAAGAACTCGGTGAGCATGGCCTCCTTGGCGTCTCGATGGTTGTCCTCCAGCAACTCAATGCCGTAGATCGAGGCGAGAGCGAACAAGGACGCCTCAGGCCACTGCTCGAGCGGGTACCGCTTCTCGACAGCGTGGAGCTTTCGGTGCAGGATCGCGACCAGGAAGTTGCCGTCCCCGGCTGCGGGCTCAAGGAAGGTCTTGTCGACGAAGTTGGGGCCGGTTTCCAACTCCTCACGGACCAAGTCGAGCATCCGGTCGACCATGTGACGCGGAGTGAGGACCTCCCCGTATGTCTTGACGCGGTGCCGGGACTTCACCACTTGATCCTCGGCGATCGCCGGCGTCATCGTCACCCGGTGCCCTGCTGGCCACGGCGAGCGACGGAGCCCGTCGCGGCGGCCTCATCAGCAAACTTGCCTAGCAAGTCGGCGACCCGATCATTTAGAGATGGCGACACGTGTAGTCCAGGTTCTGATGCTGCAGTCCGCTGCGTCGCGTCAAACGACCCGCGGTACCGGCCGACAAGTTGGTTGCTCAACGGCGTCCCTCTCGCACGAGAACATCTTGCCCGACGGCGGCGACGGATAGGCCGATCACGCGCGGGCAGCCGCGTCGGGCGAACAGGGCCGACACCTTGGCGGCACCCTCGTGGCGGAAGATGGACGTGATGCCGAGGTTGATTGGCCGAGCTGGCGTTGGATGACGATCAGCGAACGCCTTCGCGGGCCATCTCGACCGCGTGTGCATGGCACAGCTGGTGCGGCGCGAAGCCGCGAGGTACTACGGCCCTGCGCCAGGGCCGCGGGGGCGTCGCCCGCGCTTCCGCTCCTTGAGGTTGCGGTCGGCTTCGGTGAGCTTCGCCATGCGGTTGGAGTCCTCGAAGCGCGCTCGCTCGGAGAGGTCGAGCAGCAGGTCGGCCTCCGCGGCGATCTCGCTGGCCATCGCCGGCGCCGCATCGCAGGCGAACGCCTGGAGCGTTCGGCCGGCGTCGTCGTAGGCGGCACTCGCTGCGTCGATGTCCCCGCGGCGGAGCGCATCGGCCGCCTCGCGCTTGGAGCGCTGCGCGGCCTGGAAGGCGAGCTCGGTACGAACCGTCGCATCCGGCACCCGGCCCGCGGCTTCGTCGCCAGGGACAACGTTGACGTGCAGCGGGATCTTCACGGTGTGGCTGTCGAGCGTCGCGATGTCGACCCACTGCAACTCCAGCTCACAAACCTGCTCCAGCCCGAGCCCGGCCATCGCCGGGACGTCGATCGTGAGCAGCAGCTTGCGCTGCTCGCCCGAGTAGAAGTCGCCCAGCTCGACCATGAATCCGTGGTCGATCGCTACTGCCGGGAGGTCGTTGAACAGATGGACCGCCTCGACGGCTCCCGTGGGTCGCACGGTGAGGCTCGCCGCCTGCACAACCTGGTCGAGCAGGCCGTCGACCTCGGAGGCCAGGGCTGCACCGGCAGCGTCAGGCTCCTCGGCGAAGTGCGCGTTGCCGGCGCCACCGCGCGCCACCGCGGCCATCAGCCGCTCGTCGTAACCGAGGCCGAGGCCGATCGTCGATGCGGTCACGCCCGCCCGGCGCCCACCCGACACGACGCGCTCGAGTTCGGCGTGATCGGTCACGCCCACGTTGGCGTGGCCATCGGAAACAAGCGCCAGGGTCGCGCCCGCCGCGCCCTTCACGCGGAGTGCCTCCTGGAGACCGCGCAGCAGCCCTCCCGACAGGTTGGTGGTCGCGCCAGGCTCGACCGCGGCGATGGCGTGGCGGGCGGCGGTCTTGTCGTGCAACGGCCCGGCGGCGAGCGCAACCTCGACCATGTCGTCGAACACCACAAGGCCGAAGTTGTCGGCGGGATCCAGCCGCGTGACCAGCGCGTCGAGCGCCTCTTTGGCCGCGTCGAGCTGCCCGCCGCCCATCGATCCGCTCCGATCGAGGACGACTTGAAGGGTCGCGGGCTGGCGCTCCCGATCACCCTCGCGCGTAGGGGCGACGAGCTCCAGCAGTATCGAGACCTGATCCTCGGCCTCGACGGCCACGACATCGACATCCAGCAGCGCGTTCAGGTGCATCTGTTCCTCCGTGATGACTCGAGCCTCGACTGGCCCGCACCGGAGGAGTTGCCGGCGCTCGCCGGTTTCTGACAGCGGCCCTCAGAGGCCCTGGTCGAGCGACCAGAGCCGTCGGCGCAGCGCCTCGCGCGACACGCCGAACACCCGCGCGAGGTCGTACTCCTCATCGACCGTCGTCGGGCGCGGCTGGGCGAGCAGTAGCTCACGCGGCATGAGCACGGCCGCGGCGAACTGATTGGCCTCGAGCTCGGGGGGCGGGTAGTCGAGGAGCACGGTCGCCTCGCCCGTCTCGGTGCCCTCCGGCGCGGGGTCTTCCCGGACCGACACGTCGCGGCAGTAGACCGGCTCAACCGAGGCGGTCGAGCAGTGCATGACCCAGTGGCCGAGTTCGTGGGTGATCGTGAAACGCCGGCGCCCCGGCGCCCGCCCGGCTTCCTCGGCGTCGACCATGATCAGTCGCTCGGCCGGCAGCAGCAGTCCGCTGAGGTGCGCTTGGCCGTTGAGGCCCAGCCGTGAGCGGAGGTCCGGTGCCTCTTCGACGAAGAGCCCGTAGTGGCTGTCGGCGAGCGTCTCCACCGGCACCGGCAGCGTCGTCCCGTCCCACAGCCACGACGGCACCGCAGCGAGCTGTTCGCGCGCCGTGGCCTCGGCCGCTCGCGCTCGCTCCCAGGCCGCCTTCGTCACCGGCCCCCCAGGAACAGCTCGTCGACCTCGTCCCAGGCCGGTTCTTCCGTGCCCGGGGAGGCCATCGCCGAGGGCATCGCCTGGAGTTCCCCGGAGGCTACGTCGTAGGTGCGCCCGAAGGCCGCTTGCGGTCCGGAGCGGCTGAAGCCCCGGAACATTCCGGCCTCTTCGAGGTCCCTTTCGGAGACGCCGAGAAGCGAGGCCAGCGCCCCGAGCACGCGCGTCGAGACGCCCTGAGGGTCGATCGTCCCGGCCTCCATCTCGTGGTAGTAGCGCGCGACCTTGCGTTCGCTGGTGGAGACACCCAGCGCGTCGGCCAGCTTGACCACCAGTTGATCGCGGCGCAGCCGAGCGCGCTTGCGCAGGGACGGCAAGAGCGTCGGCCACAACCCAAGCTCGTCGGGCATCTGGCTGATTGCGCGCGTGAGCGCCTCGCCGCGGATTGTCGCGCGCGTGGTCTCGGAGTAGTGCGGCGTCGGCGCATGCAGCAGGAAGGTGTGGATCTCCCGCTCCAGCACACCGCGGTCGACCGGCTCGGCGCGAGCCAGGTAGGCGTCCGCGTCCGGACGCTCGCCGCTCGTCCAAGCGTCGATGAACTCGCCGAGCAGTGTCTCGCTAGAAGTCGACATCGTCTGAGAGCTCCGGAGTCAACCGCCTAAGTGCACGCGATCGCAGCTGATCGACGTTGGCCGGCTGGAGATCCAACCGCTCGGCGATCTCGCGCGATTGATAGCCCTCCATCGTCAGGCGCAGCACGGCCTTCATGTTCTCGTTGGGCAGCCCTTCGATCGCCCGCGCGACGGCGTCCATCGCCGCCCTGCCGTTCTCACGGTCGCCTTCAGCGTGTTCGCTCAGGTTCGCGACGACCGGGTCGAAGCGTCCCGCTCCCTGGCCGTCTTCGTCCACGAGACGCTCATCCAACGAGCCGCCGAGGCCCATTTCGTGGCGCATCTCGCGCCGGCAGAACTCGCGGCACGCCCAGTCAACGCAGGTCGCCATGGCCGCGCGGTATTGCGGCATGACCTCGCCGCGGAAGTTGGAGAGCATCTTCAGCAGGCGATAGAAGGCGTGCTGCGCCGCGTCGTTGCGGTCCTGGACATCGACGCGCACATCCTTGCCGGGTAGACGCCAGGTTCGCACCAGCGCGCGCACGCGGTCGACATCGCGCTCGACGAGCTCGTTCCAAGCTCGGTGCGCGGTCTCCTTGGCGACTGGGTCGTCGGCCTTCCGCGCGGCCGCAACCAGTGCCAGCAGCTGGTCCTCGCTGCGGGCGCGAAGTTCGTGCGGTGTGGGCGGGGTCGCCGACGCCATGCACGCATGATCGCGGTCTCGACGCCAAGTCACCACCCTGCCGGACGGGCGCCAGTCTGCGAGAGGCTCCGCACGGCTCGCATGCAGCGCGGCTTCCAGGGTCGCCATGGTCTGCATGTCGAGCCTCGCGCGCTGTCCCTGACAGATCGACGCCCTTCGTGCATGCTCCCCGCGTGCATCTCCTCTTCGTCGACGAGTCGGGCCGGCCCGAAGATAAGACGTTCGCCGTCGGCGGCGCCGTGGTGCGCGCCGATGAGTGGAGCGTCGTCCGGGACCGCTGGCAACAGGTGCTTGCTGAGCACAACTGGCCGCCGGACAAGGAGATCAAGTGGCACGGCACCCGCACCGGCGAGGTGCCGCCGGCGCTGGCCGACGCGGTCTTTGCCGCGCTGGCGGGTTCTCCACTCACCTGCTACGTCGTACTCCTGCGACCGCTGGCCGGCCGTCAGTCGCACCCGCGCTTCTTCGCCACGGACGAGGACACTTACGCCACCGCGCTGATGTTCCTCGGCGAGCGCTATCAGCGGTTTCTCTCACGCGCCGACTCCAATGGCGTGATCGTGCTCGACAGCCGCAGGCCCGAGGTCGATGACCGCACGCGGCGCTTCTTCGAGCGTCTCCAGCGCGAGGGCACCCCATACGTCCAGCTGGACCGGATCGTCGATTCCCTACTGCTCGGGCCCTCCCACCACTCGCTCGGGCTCCAGATCGCCGACTTGGTCGTGGCATCAACACTCGCCGCGCGCCGCGGCCAGGGCGACGCGTCGCGCTGGCACAAACAGCTGCTGCCGCTCTTCGCCACACACCCCGACACAAAGGTGGTCGACGGCGTCGGGCTCGTCGAGTTCCCCGCTCGCGCGAAGGGCGAGGCGCCGCCACCGAGCAAGCTCTTCACGGTCTGACGGGCGCCTCGCCGATGTCAGGTTTTGGGCGGTAGTCGCTACCTCCTGTCTGTGATGGTTCCGCGGCTCTACCTCAACCACATCGCCGACTTTGACTGGCTGATCGCCTTGGAGTTCGGGCGAGTGGACGACGCCCAGCCGCCGGAGAACTGGCGCGGCGTCAGTGAGTCGTTCGGCTTCCTTCACGAGGAACCCGGCGGGCCCGAGGTCGGATTCAAGATCCTCGACTTCTCGCAGTTCGACCCCGACGACCCTGAAGTGGCAGAAATCTGGGACGGCCCGCGTTTCGACGCCCCCGTGCTCGGCCTCCGCGCCGTCCCGGCTGGCGAGATCGTGCTCGCTGCGCGTGCTTTGTTCGGCGAGCAGAGCTCGGTCAACCGACAGTTCTTCAGCGCCGCCATCGACGCCCAGGGCGAGGACGCGCTTGGCCTCTGGCTCGCCTGCCTCCAAGCCGGCGACGCGATGGCGCACTTCGGGCTCGGCTACACGCTCTACGACCTCGGCCGATTTCAGGAGGCCTACCGCCACCTGCGCCACTACACCGAGATCGCACCCTGCGGGAGCTGGAACTGGTCTTGGCTCGGCAAGGCCGCCGAAGCAGTCGGCGAGACCGCCGAGGCGCGCACCGCCTATGAGCACGCCCTCGAACTCGAGAGCAACGGCGATCAGGAGTCGGACGCTCGTGAGCTGCTGGAACAACTCGACGATCCCGCATCTGGTTCGCTACCCAAGGAGCAGCCATCCGTGAGCGCCAAGCACCTCAACTACTGGGACTACGACCGCGACGCGGCCCTGACCTGCCCGTCGTGCGAATGGTCGGGTCGCGGCGCGGACAACGAGGACTACTTCGAGGAGCTCCTCGACGTTCGCTGCCCGGAGTGCGACCGCATGCTGCTGATCGTCGCGTTCCCGACTATCGAGCAGACGCGAGCTGCCGCCGCTGCCGGAAACGCGCGAGCGCAGGCGGAGCTGCCCAACGTCGATGCTCGCGAGGAGCGGCTCAACCGCGCCCAGAATCTCGAACTCAACAGCGCCGAGCAGCTCCCCGAACTCGAGGGAGACACGCTTCGCATCGACTGGGACCTCGAAGAGCGAGACGATGAGCACTGGACCGTGCTGCGCCACGGCGATCGTGAGATCTGGCGCGAGCTTGCCTTCTACGAGGGCTACCAGCGCTTTGCCGCGGTCTTCGAGCTGCTCCGTGAGCGCTACGGGTCACGCCTTGCGGAAGTGCGGCCCACGCCAGCAAGCGAGGTGTACCTCTACGGCGACAAGCTCTCGGCACCGCAGACCATCGACGCGCTGAACGCCAGCCTCCGTCGCGCGTAGCCGGCGCACTCAGGCACCGAGCGACGCAGCTGTCGCATACGCCGCGTCCCTCGCTTCCTCGAGCGTCCGTCCTCCGCCGCTCGTGACCAGCCCTCGTGCGAGCAGGTACGCAGCGTGCACCCGAGCGCCTCGCAGCGGGTCTTCCTCGATCAGCGGCAGGTTGAGCGGATCCTCGGCACCCGCCTCTCGCTGCTCGATCGCCTGGGAAAGGACGTTCGCCGCGATGTCGTAGAGCTCACCGACGTCGCGGCCCTCGGTGGATCGACCCAGCGCGCGTTGCCAGCGCTCCTCGTCCGTCGGCTCGTGGTTGGGCTCCCACCACCAGGACTCCTCCTGGTAGAGCTCAAGGTGAATCGCCTTCACGAGTGCGCGCATCAGCGCCGCATGCTCCGGATAGCCGCGCTCCCAGGGCCCCTCCGATTGCGTGTGACGCCAGTGGTGGAACAACCACCACAACGCGAGGCGCTGTCCGTCGAGCCCGATCTCCGGAACCGCGTTCTTCGACTTCCATTGGACGAGCGCCGATTCGGCTACGAGCGCCGGCAGTTCACGCGGCAGCGCTGCCGGGGGTCGGTACGTGACAGCGAAACGCCAGATCGGCGGAAACTCGCCGTCGCGCTGCATGTCCAGCGACCCATCCGGCGAAGGAACGCCATCCGCCGTCAACGCCGCCGTCGAGATCTCCCGCTCGTCAGAGGTCATCGGCAAAGACTGCCACTGTCGTGCTCGGGAGCCATCTCTACCAGCAAGCACAACGCGTTCACCAGCTTCATCTGGTCCGCCGAGCGGCAGCGCACGTGCAGCAGCTCCGGACTACACACGAGCACCGCCAGCGCGCGAGCGCGCGACACCGCGACGTTGAGGCGATTGCGGCTGAACAAGAACTCGAGGTTCCGCGGCAGCTCGGCGCCACTCGACGTCGCCATCGAGAAAAACGTGACCGCGGCCTCCTGCCCCTGGAACTTGTCGACGGTGCCAACCCGCACCCCGTCCGGCAAGTGCTCGCGCAGGCACCGCACCTGTGCGTTGTACGGCGAGACGACCATGACATCCTCGGCGACCAGCGGCCGACCATGCCCATCGGCGTCGATGTAGCGCCCTCCGATCAGAGTGCCGACGTGCTCGGCGATGACTCTCGCTTCCTCCGGCGCCTGGCGGGAGTTCCCCTCGTGTACCACGGCGAGGTAGCGGGCTCCCGTACCGGTCAGCGCTCCAGGGGCCTCGACATCCTGCCGCGCGCAGTCGGCGTAGGACTCCAGCCGACCATCGTAGATCGCCTCCGAGATGAACCGGCAGACGTCGGGATGCATGCGCCGGGTCTGATCGATGAACAGACCGCGCTCGGCCGGGACGGTGCCGTTGTCGCCCAGGAGATGCTCTAGCACTGACGCGCCGGCACCGGGTGGATGGATCGCCTGCGAGACCTGCGCGAGCTGCAGCGGGTCGCCGAGCAGGATGAGGTTCCGGGCGCTCGTCCCGATGGCCAGCGCGTCGGCAAGTGAGATCTGACCCGCCTCGTCAACGAACAGGTAATCGAGCTGTCCGTCGAGCTCGTCGCGCGCGAATAGCCACGCCGTCCCCGCGACCAGGGGGTACTCGCCGCTGGTGAAGTCGTCGATGGCGTCGGAGTTCTCGATCAGCGGCTCGTCGCGCTGCGAACGAAACCGGCTGTCGGCCCCGGTGCCGGGCTTCTTCAGCCCGCGCCAGCCCGGGGCGTCGCCCGCGAACCGCTCCACCTCGGCGAGGAGGTTGTGGATCGCCGCATGGCTGTTGGAGGCGACGCCGACACGCGCACCGCGGCCGAGCAGATGACAGATCAGGTGCGCGCCCGTGTACGTCTTCCCTGAGCCGGGAGGGCCCTGGACGAACAGATAGCTGTTCTCGAGCCCCGCGGCGACGCGCTTCGCTTGCTCGAGATCGAACGCCTCGGCCTGGAGCGGCGCGCCAGCCGGCATGGCGCTCGTTCGGGGCAGATCGCGCCGGAGCACGGCGCGCAGTGCGCCGTAACGATCCGCCGCCCCGAGCCCACCCTCGGCGACATCAGTCCCGAAACGGCGCAGTGCGGCGCGCTGCGCCCGCGTGTCAAACGGTGTGCCGGGAATCAACGCCCGCGGAAAGGGCTCCGCGGCGCGGTTGGTCGCTCGTCGGATCTCGACGATGCCCTCGCCGTCGTCGATTCGCTCGACGCCGACGCCCTTCTCCGTGGCCGGGTCGACGTAGTCGCCGGGTCCGATCTTGTGCTCCTGCGGTGGGAACCGCAGCGTGTAGATCGACGAGCGCGCCGGCGGCGGAAGCGGTCGCGGCTCGACGCCGGCGCCCGTGAGCCCTCCGAGTGCCTCGGGGTCGCACTCGGTGAGCTGCTCCTCGTCGGCGTCGAGGCGATCGAAGTAGGACCACCATTGCGGCTTGGCCTCGCGCCGGTGGTAATCGAGCAGCTGCGAGAGCAGCCAGCGTGCCTGCTCGTTCTCGTCACGATCGCCGCGCTCCTCGGGCAGACCGTCGGCCAGCCGCACACGCAGCGCTTCGGCTTCGGTCGCCTCCTCCGGGTCGGGCTCCCACGGCTCGGGCGCCGCCTTCCACGCGAGCTCCGTCCCGAACGTCTCCATCGCCTCAGCCCGGCGGTCGAGCAGCCAGCGATGAAGCAGCCATGTCGAGCGACAATCGTCGTCGTTGTAGCGCTCGATCGCCTCGAGCAGCGAGCGGTCTCCGATCTCCAGGAACTCCTCGAAGGCGATGATCGAATCACCGCCTTCGGAGACCTCCGTGTCGCGTGCCTCCATGTAGAACGCCTCGACCTTCTTGATCGAGTAGCTCGGCTGCGAGATGCGCAGCCCTTGGCGCACGACCGCGTAGAGGTCGACGAGCACCTCGTTGCGCAGCAGATGGTCGACCTCGTCCTCGCGCGTCGCGTGCAGCCCCATGAGACGCTTCAGCGCGGTCGGCTCATAGGGCGCGTAGTGGTAGACGTGCATGTCTGGAAAGCGCCCAAGCCGCTCCATCACGTAGTCGATGAAGTCCTCGAAGGCGCGCTTCTCCTCACCGCGGCTCGTCGCCCAGAACGCACGGAACTGCGGCTCGCCGTCCTCGATCGAGGTGACGCCGAACAGGTATTCGAGGCCGTCCTCGAAGAACGGGTCGCCCTCCATGTCGAAGAACAGATCGCCCTCGGACGGAGCCGGCATCCGCGCGAACCCCCGACTCTCCTCGGGTTCCAGCAGCTCGTAGCGTGGGGTTCCCGTGGTGCGCTGCTCGACCTGCAGACGCGCCTGGGCGTGCAGCGCCTCGAACGTGTGAGCCCCGATGCGCGCCGGCCGTTGCGCGAGCTCCGCGCGGGCGAGCGCGGCAACCGTCCCGATGCCCGCCTCGGCGAGTCGCACCGTCTGCGTGCGGCGCATGTTCGCGACCAGACTCAGGTGATCGTCGGCCTCGCGCCGGGCGTCGCAATTGCCCTCCCAGCGGCAGAGCCCGCAGTGCTCCACCGGGTCGGGGTACGTGTCGTCAACGCCGGCTGCCAGGGCGCGGTCGAACTGGTCCTTGACGCTGCGGTAGTAGGCCGAGAACTCGGCGAGCCGGAAGCTCTCGCGCGCGTGCGTGCCGAGCACGACGTGCATCCAGTCCGGGGTGCGTCCCTGCACGCCCGCCAGCAGCTCTGAGTAAAAGCAGAGCTGGAGGAGGAAGTAGGGCTTGACGCGGCGGGCGAGCTTGGTGTCGGCGACCTCGTAGCTCCACGGCCCGAGGCTCGAGGGGATGTCCACCCGCTCCAGGAAGTCCGAATAGCCGCGCCAGCGCTCCCCGTCGAACAGGATCCCCTGGTAGATGATCTCCGCGCCGTCCCGCATCGCTTGCAGCGTCCGCTCCGCGCCGCGCTGCAGCCCGTCAAGGCCGGGCTCGCTGTCAATCTCGACGACGTCGCGTCCGGCCGCCCGAAGCGATTCGAGATACGCCAGTTCGTGCTCGTCGCCCTTTCGCGCGACGAGATCCGCAGCATCGGTGCGCGTCTCGTCGAGCACGATCTCCCCCCGCACGACCTCGAGATCGAGCCGCGTGAGATGCGCGCACTCGAGGTAATTGATGAGGTCCGTGGCAGACAGAAGCAAGCGGTCGTCGACCAGCTGCATCTCAACCTCCCCTCACAGTTCGCTGCAGGCTCACGCTGCCAAGAGTCGACCGCATCCGCCGCAACATGACAGAGCAGCGCGCCTGATTCGTGTGTCAGGTCGCGCAGCGCGTGCTCGACTTACGCTGTTCGCCTCATGACCCAGCAGCCCGTCTACATCGACCCGAGCTCGAAGCACCAGCGCCTGTCGCTGATCGGCGAGATGACGAAGCTGCCGTCTCGACCGGCCCAGGTGCCGGCTGAGGATCAGATGACCGCGGCGCTCGCGTGGCTCGCCGACCACTCCGAGCAGCTTGCGCGGGCGCTGGGTGAGCTGTTCCTCGAACCTGACGACAAGGAGGCGCGCGAGGCCCTCGCCCGCTCCACCTCGATGGGGGCCGACGTGCAGCTTCGTCTTCCGAGCGTCGGGGCGGGGTTCCTCTGGTCCGACCTGTCTCTGGCCGGAGCCGACCGAGAGTTCCAGCTGCTGGTCGAAGTCAAGCTCGGGTCGGACTTCCATCAGTACGTCATCCCGGCGCTCGGAGCCACGCTCGCGCAGCCAGACGCCTATCTGCATGCCTGGCGTTCCTGCGACGACGCCCAGGAAGCAAAGATCCGGCGACTGGGGACGCTCACGCTCGACGGCAAGGCCCCTCGCGCGGAGGATCCATGGCGGGCGCGCGACGTTACGTGGGCGGATATCCACAAGCTGGTCGACCACGTCACGGGCGAGTTGTCGCCCGACGTCGAGCTCGTCGCCCGGGATCTGAGCGACCACCTGGCCTCGCGAGTCCTGCCGCCTGTTCTCACCCCGGGGTTCCTCGAGCGGGGCGGCAAGCTGACCCGCGGAGTCTGCGAGCGTCTCCGCTCGCACGTGTTAGAGGGCAAGGTCAGCGGGAACTTCGCGGCGAACGAGCGCTTCCACTACGCCGGCGGCTACCTCCAGTTCACGAGCCCCGAGCAGACGCGCGAAAAGCTCTGGTTCGTCGTGACCCCAGCCGGCGGCGACTACAACGTGCCGGGCGCTCCTGCCAGCATCCAGATGGCGACCGTGTACGAAGACCCGCTCACGCCGGCCGCGAAGGCTCGGCTCATCTCCGCGGGCTTCACCGAGACCAAGGACAAGATCGGCTATCGCTTGGTGCGTGCCGCGTTGCCGCTCGACGAGATCGAGGTCGAAGCGACGCTGACAGACCAGATCGCAGTCGCGTGCGCGTGGGCGGAGGAGCTGCTTCGAGCCGCCGGCTTCGTCGCGGACGGCACGGCATGACCCCGACACTCGATCGTGGCCGTTTCCGCGGTGCGCTGCTGGGCCTCGCCGTCGGCGACGCCATCGGTACCACCGTTGAGTTCAAGCCCCCGGGGACGTTCACGGGAGTGACCGACATGGTCGGAGGCGGGCCGTTTGGCCTTCCGGCCGGCGCCTGGACCGACGACACGTCGATGGCGCTCTGCCTCGCCGAGAGCCTCGTGGAGCGTGCCGGCTTCGACCCGGTCGATCAGCTCCAGCGCTACGTTCGCTGGTACCGCGATGGGCACCTCTCGAGCACGGGAACGTGCTTCGACATCGGCAACGCGACCCGCAAGGCGCTGCACCGATTCGAGAAGACGGGTGAGCCCTTCCCTGGAGATGCCGACCGCAACGCAGCCGGCAATGGTCCGCTGATGAAGCTCGCCCCCGTGGCGCTCGCCTTCGCCAAACATCCCGCGGAGGCCGTCCTGCGCGCCGCGGAGAGCGCACGCACGACCCACGGGGCGCCTCAGGCGACAGATGCCACGCGCTACTTCGCCGGCTTGCTCGTCGGGGCACTCGGCGGAGCCAACGTCAGCCAGCTCCTGCATCAGGGTGCCTTCGAACCCTCGCCCGGCATCTGGGACCAGCAGCCGCTCCACGCCGAGGTCGCCGCGGTTGCGGCAGGCTCATTCCTGGCCAAGGAGCCGCCGGCCATCCAGGGCGCGGGCTACATCGTCAAGGCGCTCGAGGCAGCGCTGTGGGCGCTGATGAAGACCCGAACCTTCGAGGACGGAGTCCTGCTTGCGGTCAACCTCGGCGACGACGCCGACACCACGGCTGCCATCTACGGCCAGCTCGCAGGGGCGCTGTACGGCGTCGACGCGATCCCCGCGCGATGGCGAGCACAGGTCGTGATGCTGGACCGGATCGAAGAGCTCGCCGCGAGCTATTCGCGCTTGCGGAGCGAATCGCTCCTGCGAGCCGTCCGCGCTCTCCCGGCACTGCGCCCTCGCCACCGGTGCCGAGTCCTCCCGGCGACAGCTACTGGGTGCTCGATGGCCAGCTCCTCGCCGGTCCTTACCCCGGAGCGCCAAAGAAGGCCGAGGCGGCGGCCAAGCTCGAAGCGTTCCTCGACGCGGGGGTCACCTGCTTCATCGACCTGACCGAGGAGGGCGAGGGGCCGCCGCTGCATTCGTACTCCGCACTTCTGCGCCAGCTCGCCCGCAAGCGCAAGACGCGTGTGACCCATCTGCGACTGCCGGTCCGCGACGTCGACATCCCCACCTCGTGGCAGATGCGCGCGATCCTCAGCGCCATCCGGCTCGCACTTGCCGAGGGCGAGACGGTCTACGTCCACTGCTGGGGCGGCGTTGGCCGCACGGGCACCGTGGTTGGCTGCCTGCTCGTCGAAGACGGAATCCCGGTGGGCGACGTTCTCGACCTGCTCGCGCGGTTGCGGCGCGATACCCAGCGGGCACACCGCACCTCGCCCGAGACACACGAACAGCGGACGTTCATCGAGCACTGGAGCGCGCAAGACACGCTCGTCCTCGACCAACAGGCGATCGACCGCATGGCCATCACCGCCGTGCCCAGCTATCCATCACCGGTCCCGACCCTCGGCGAGATCGTCGCCACGCTCGGCAACGGCGCCCCAGTCGTCATCGAGGGCCCGGAGCCCGGATGGTGCGTCCAGGCCGTCGCTCAAGACGACGGGCTTAGTGTCCAAGTCGAGGTCCTCGATCCCGAGCACTGGGAGAGCGGACCCGCCCTGCCACCCGAGCAGCAGCGCACGATCGAGCAGCTGGGCTTTGCGCGCGAGCCGAGCGCGTGGGTCCGAGTCGAGCAAGATGACGACGGCATCACCGCCCTACGACGGTCGGCCGAGCTCATGCTCGAGGTAGCCAATCAGGCGTGGGGGGTCGAGGCGCAGGGCGCGCTACGGCTCGAGGACGTTACGACGCCGGACGCTCCGTGGGAGGGCATCTCCGAGTTCGCCCACACCTTCAACGGCTATGCGCACTTCGGCGAGGATTGGGGCGAGCGCTTCAGCGCAGTCCGTGACCGCTATTTCCAGACCGGCGCGCTCCCCAACGACATCGACGAGTTGCGCGCCTGCCTTTTCTGCGAGTTCCGCATGGACCGCTTCGCGTGGGGCGACGACGTCACTCTCAGCGAGCCGGACGGCGAGGGCGTCCGCCACATCGTCAACAACCCCGACTTCGAGAGCTCGCCGACTCAGCAGTACCGGCGGGCCGTGATCGCTCGGATTCGCGAGTTGCTGACGAGCCGTCGGTCGGGCACCAAGTGACGCTCGACCGCTACGACTTCGCCGTGCTCGTCGGCGCGTGGCGCGACGCGCGTCGGTGGGCCAACGCTCACCCTGACCTCGCCGGCCACTACAGCGCGCGGTATCGCGCGCTGGCTGCCGCCTTCGCCGCCGAGTTGGACGAGTGCCCAAGATCCGCCCCGCCGATACCCGACTGGATGGCGGATCGCGTGGCCGAAGCCAACCTCGGCATGCCGCGAGACGAGCAGTGGCACCGAGAGGTCCACCGGTTCACTCTTCAGACCGACGAGCGCTATCGGCATCTGTCGGGTCCGTTCTCCGGCTATCTGGAGATCCCGCCAGAGATGCTCGCCGTGCGCGACCGCTCCTCGCCGTCGATCACCAAGCCCCTGTCTGCGACCCAGCACGCGATCACCGACATGCTGCTCGAGCTGCTCGCCGCGCTCTACCCGGACGCTGCCAACCATGTTGTCGGCGCAGACGACCTTCGCAGACACGGATTCGATCCCGCAGCGCCGGGCCCGGATCCGGACGACTACTGGTAGGTCTCCCCAGCGTCGTCTGCGGCCGCTGCCGCAGCGACGTTTCCGAGCCGTTCAGCTGCTGCTCGGCGACCCCCACGGGCAATCAGGGCTACTGCTCAGGTCGTCACCGAGTCCGCCCGTGAGTGCAACGCGAAGTTGCTCTACCGCAGACCACGATTCGCAGCAGCGGAGCAGCTTGGTCACGTGCTGAAAGACAGATCGAGCTTGAGGTCGAGGGCCGTGGCGACGTCCCTGGCCGCTCGAGGCCCACTCGAAGACCTGAAGCCAGGACCGCACCGCCGAGCGGACGTGGCACGTGGAGAGCGCCAAAGCGGATCGTCCGTTAGTCGTATCCCGAGAGAAAAATCGGAGAGAAAGCTTTAGACTTATCTCTTGTCAAAACGCAAAAACCCGCCGTTACCAGCGGATTCTTGACGCGCCCGAGAGGATTCGAACCTCTGACCTTCGGTTCCGTAGGGACCGGGTCTCAGTGCGCGGAGAGCATCGAGCGCCACGGAGTGGCCGAGCCACGAACGATCTGGGCCGGCTGACCGTCGGGGTTGTAAATGGCGACGGCGCCGGGGACGGCCATCGCCGATCGTCTCGGCTCGTGGTCGCTTGAGGTCGCGTCGTACAAGACCATCGCGACGACGCAGTTCGCGTTTCCGCAGGCGCTGCGCAGGTGCGCCTCCACGACCCAGACGAAGTGTGGGAGCCTGGCGAGGCGCACGGCCCGCAGCGCTTCGTCCGACGTGGTCTGCTCGCCGATCTCGCGCTTGAGCGCGCGCACGTTTTTCAGCCGCGTCCGCAGTTGGATGTGACCGGCCTGGAGCGCGTCGGCCAGCGGCGTGGCGACGTCGCTCGCGCTCCACACGCCTCGTAGCGTCCGGAACGTATCGTTCTCCGCCGTCTCGCCGGTCAGGAACACCTTGGGAGGCAGCGGAACCATGATGCTGTGCCATGGAGCTCGGTAGTGCCCAAACGGGGACTCGATCTCCTCGTAGGGACCGACTTGGTCGTCGCATGCGATGAACGTCACGCCCCCTTCAGCCGTTCGCCTCCAACCAACGAGCACCCAGGCGTGGTTCCGTCCGGCTACGAGCACGGGGAAGTGCGAGTTGAGGTAACGGCAGATGATGCTGACGCATCGTGTATCCCACAGACCGGGCGGCAGCACAGTTCCGTCCGTGGAATCGACCCTCGGGGTCGCGGGAACGACGCCGTTGACGTCGGGGAGGGACGAGAAGCCGTAGAGCAACGCCGGCTGGCCGAGGGCGCCGAACACCGCTTGAAGCTGCGTAAGTTGCATGCCCTTCGACGGAAGCGCGCGCTCGGCCGATAGCGCGTTCGGGGTCAGATTGACGAGGTCGGACGTCGAGGTGCGCCCGACAAGTTCGCGCCGTACGGCGACGTAGTGGCAGATCCACGCGGCGGCGTGCGCACATCGCAGGTATTCGCCGTCTTGCTCGCAGAACGGAACGCCGCTGACGGCCAGGTCGTTGCCGAACAGCGAGACCTTCTCGTCGATGAGCGTCAGGGTCGCGCCTTCGAGGCGCGGCGGCGGCGCGACGACGGTGCGTCCGACTCGTCCCATCTCGACTGGCCGCAGCACGCTGTATCCGAGGTAGCCGGTGTTCTGCGGGAGAGCGTGCAGGTCCTTGTCGAGCACGACGTCCTTGAAGAAGTGCAGGCGCCTGGTGAACGGCGCCGGCACCTCGAAGCGCATGGACCAGAATGCGGCGTGCTCGCTGCGGAAGTCGAGATCGATGTACCGGTGCTCGACCACGACCGTCTGGCAGCCTGACTCGCGAACGACGGCGAGCACGTGCGCGAAGGGGGTGTCCGGGCCTGCGTACGCGTTGACGAGGTCATCCCAGTCGGCGGTCGACTTTGGGTGCAGTACGTCACCGTGCGAGGTCGGATTCACCCACGGCTCGACGCGGTGCGCCGACAACGTCAGCAGACCTGGAGGAGGCCTTCGTGCGTCTCGGCGCTTCGGCGCGCTTGGACCACGCTCTCCTGGGCGCTGCGATAGCGCTGCTGCTCGGCCTCGGGCAGTGCCTCGCATGCGCTTTTCACGTCGCTGAGCACGGCGCTGAGCGCGGTGAACTCGGCCGTCGCGGACGACAGGGGCTCGTTGTCGGCTTGGGGGTCGCTCAAAGGGTTCAGTCCGCGCGAGGCTCGGCTTGCCTTGCTGTGGTTATCGGCTCCAGACCGATATTCCTGCAGATTCAGGCACCCTACACACCGTCGGCGAGCACGGTCAGCGACCGACAGTAGCCGTGTTTCCGGATGGACGGCGTTTCGCCCGGACCCGACGCAGCGCGTGAGGTCCACGCTGGGCCTGCGGGCCGGTGGCTGTCTGGCGGGCACCTATCGCTCCTCTCCGACGCGGAGCAGGTTCCGCAACCTCTGCCGCCAGCTGGTACGGAGGGGGCTGGCACCGGGGAGAACCGGTGGCGGGTGATCGTCGCCGCGGGCGAACGCTCCGAGCTCGAGTTGGCGGTCGCACCAGCGGCAGCCAGGCCGCGGCCGCGCCTCGCGATCGCGGAGCTCTCGTTCGGTGGCGTGGTAGATCCGCTGCTGCAGGCGGGTTCCCGGGTCGAACGCGCGCGTGGCGGCGAACTGGAAGTCGAGCATTGCCATCGCCACGGACGCGCTGTTGAGCGTAATCACCGACGGGTCGACGATGTCGTCGTCTTTGCCGCCGTGCTGGGCACCGACGTAGTTCTGTGCGCGCCGCTCCTGTTCTCCGAGCTGCTCGCGCCGGAGGGCGTCGGGGTTGATCGCTCCGCCGCATTCCAGGCAGGCACCGGAGAGGTCGATCGGCCGGTACATGGCGTACGCCAGGTTGAGCGTGCCGTCAGCGCCGGCGACGACCTTCGCCCCGACCTGCGCACCGGGGATGAGGTACTGGTGGCAGATCGCGTTGACGGCGTAGCGGGCGAACTGCGTGTCGGTCGCGGAGAAGATGAAGTCGGCCGACAGCAGGATGCGGGCGTCGGCGGCGTAGGTGATGTCGCCCGAGCTCGTGATGACCTTGATGGTCGGGTCGATCGACTTGATCAGCCGCCTGGCGACGTCGATCTTCAGGCGGCGCCGGCGGGCGTCGCGCGGGGTGGCGCCGACGATGCGCGACAGGTTCGTCGTCTCGACGCGGTCGAAGTCGATGATGATGATCGTTCCGACGCCGAGGTGCGCGAGGCACTGCACGAGCAGCGAACCGCCACCGCCGGCGCCGACGACCGCGACGGTCATCGACCGCAGCTTCCGCTGCCCGTCCTCCCCGAACATGAGCACCTGGCGGGCGAACCGCTCCGGCGACTTCCAGTGTCCGAACACGGGCGCAGCGGTCAGACGCTCCATGCGGGCGCCGACGACGTCGAGATGGGCCAGCGTGCTGACCTTGCCGTCAGGGGTCCAGACCTCGCCGGCCATCGACTGCTGCCCCATCACCATCGACGCCACCGGCCGGCCACCCGTCATGTCGATCAGATGTGGATGCGCGCGCGCGTGCGTCGCCAGGTCGTCTGGGCTGAACCCGACGCACTGCTGGGCGCCGGGGTGGCTATGGGCCCACATCAGCCGCAGGCCTTCGGCCTCGCACTCGATCGCGGCGCGCGTGATCGCGCGCGCCGACACCTGCCGGTAGGCGCCGCGGTCGCTCGGGCCGAAGTCAGCGGCCGCGATCGGGACGACCCGGCGGACGAGCAGACGCGTGCCGTCCGGCGTGGCCATCTCGCCGGCGTACAAGAATGCGGCGTGCTCGTCGCGGTCGGGCTGATGCAGGTGCTGCTGCAAGTGCTCGTAGTCGCTCTGCGTGATGCGCGCGGACCAGGTCATCGGGGGCTCCGCAGCCAGCGGACGACCGCCGCGAACCGCGCGCCGAGCGTCTCGGCGGCGGGGTCGAACGGCTTGTTGAGCGAGATCTGCGTCCGCTGCTGGCCGTCGAGGGGCACGAACGGCTGGATCTGCACGAGCGCGGGACCGCTCGTGCGCGTCATGCCAGCCGGGCCGTAGAACGGGTACGGGGGGGTCGACGGGAAGGTGACCTGGAGCTTGACCTCCAGGTCGATGGCGGGCCGGTCCCACCCCTCGCCGATGCTGACGTCGCGGACCGTGATGATCGCCGTGCCGTCGCCGGACTGCTCGACGTCGATGGTGTGGTCGGGGAAAGTGTCGCGGACGCTGTCGGCCGCGGCGGCCTGCATCGGGTGCTCGAGGAACGAGGGGTCGAGGGTCGGGGAGGCGATGAACTTCTCACCCTTGGTGACGGTGAGCTGCTCGTCGTTGGCGACGGGGATCTCCTTCCGGTTGTGGACGCGGAACAGGTCGAAGTCGGCGGGCACGCCCGCCGCGGACTTGATCTGGGCGCCGGTGACGTGCTTGGGCACCGACACCTTCTTGCCGTTCACGACGATCTCGACGGTCGGGACCGGCTTCGGCGGGCGGGTCGCGGTGGCGTTCGGCTGGGGGACCTGCGGGGACTGAGTCACGGCGATGACCTCCTCGGTCATTCACTGCGGTGGACGTTGTCATCTAGAGTGAACACACTCGAGGTCGATCTGTCAACTTTGGTGTACGCTATCCACCAAAGAGCGCGGTCCGTAGGGCCGGGACAGAGAGCAGCGATGGCGCCAGGCGACAGCACCGAGTTGGGACGAGCCCTCTACAACCAGCGGACCATGAAGGGGCTCTCGCTGCGCGCGGTCGCCGACCCCGCGGGCATCTCGCCTACCTACCTGCAGAAGCTCGAACGCGGCGAAGTCGGCGACCCGTCGCCGAACATCCTCTACCGCCTCAGTGAGCAGCTCGGCCTGGACTACGGCGAGCTGATGCGCCACGCCGGGTACGTCGTGCCCGTGGGCACCGCCCACGGTCGCGGCGCTGGGCGGCGCGGAACAGACGCCCTCTCGCACGCCCTCTCATCCGAGCCGCTGACGCGCGAGGAGGAAGCGGCGCTCACGGAGTACCTCGGGTTCCTGCGACGGAAGAAGGGCGGTCCGCCGAACGATGCTTGAGGACCTCGACAGCCACGCGGACATCGCCCGCCTCACCGACCGCCTCCTGAACGAGGCCGGTGCCTACGGCCAGTTCCCCACGCCGGTGCCGCGACTCATCGCCGCCGCCACCCTGACCGAGGCGCCGCAGAGCTTCCTGAACGACTCGGCGCTCGCCGAAGCGCCGGCGCACCTCCGCGGCGTCCTGCGCCGCGCTCGCGGCAAGGTCCATGCGCTGCTCGACCGGCACGAACGCGAAGTCCACATCACCAGCGAGACCGACTACGGCGCCCAGCAAGCGTTCAAGCGCCTCCACGAAACCTCGCACCAGATCTTCCCGTGGCAGCACATCGATGACGGCGCCGACGGCTTCGCCGACGACGCGGTTAGCCTCTCCCCCAAGACCACGAACCTCTTCGAGCGCGAGGCAAACCAGGGTGCTGCGGAACTGCTCTTCCAGCGGACACGGTTCGCCGAGCTAGCAGCGGACTACAAGACCGGTTGCGCACCCGTCATCGAGCTCGCCGACCTGTTCGGCGCGTCCAAGCACGCCACGTTCCGCCGCTACGTGGAGACCCACCGCGGAGGCGTTGCGGGGGCCGTCCTCGGTCCGCGTCCGACATCGAAGAACCCTCTGACGTTCCGCCGCTACGAAGCGATGTGCTCGCCCCAGTGGACCGAGCAGTTCGAGCACCCGATGCTGTGGCCGACGAGGCTCACGACGGAGCCGTTCGCGTTCGTCGAGCAAGCCCGAGCCTGCGCTGGGCTCGGGTCGCCGCGAGGAACCTGGCAATACATCAACCTCAACAACCAGGCCTCGGCCTTGAACGTCGAAGCGATGTCCAACTCGTACAGGACATTCGTCCTGATCTGGATTCCGCGCCGGGAGGTGTTCAAGCGTCGCCGCGTGCTCGCCGCGACCCCCGAGGCCGTCCGCCCCTAGACACCTCCGCGCTCGACGTCACCGGCGGCCCGTCTTGACAGGCAATCTGAGGCAGGCTGGGTCTGACGGAGACTTCCAAACGAGGATTTCGGTCCTCAAGGGAGGAAGCACTCGTTATGGCCCGACCGAAGAAGTACCCCGATGAGCTGGTGGCGCGCGGCGTGAGGTTGGCGTTGGAGAGTGGCCGCCCGATCGCGCATGTCGCGGCCGATCTCGGCATGCATCCTGAGACGCTGCGCAAGAAGGTGCGGCAGGCGCAGGCCGACAGCGGTCTGCGGCCCGATCTGCCGACCAGCGCGGAGCGTGAGGAGATCCGCAAGCTGCGCGCGGAGAACTTCGAGCTGCGTCGCGCGAACGAGATCTTGAAGTCCGCCTCGGTGTTTTTTGCCAAGGAACTCGACGAGGACCGAACGAGGTGAGCCGCTACATCGATGAGCACCGCGGCCGCTTCGGCGTCGAGCCGATCTGCAGGGTCCTGGACGCGTCGGCGTCCGCCTACTACCACCGGGCGACCGGCAAGCGCTCTGAGCGCGTCGTCGACGACGAGCAGCTGCTCGGCGTGATCAAGACGACGCACGAGGCCAACTACTGCGCCTACGGCTACCGCAAGATATGGCTGGCGCTCAAGCGCGCCGGCCACGGCGTCGGTCGTGACCGCGTCAAGCGCCTGATGCGCGCTCATGCCATCCAGGGCGCCAAGCGGCGCGGCAAGCCGTGGCGCACCACGATCGCCGACGCGTCGGCGACACGGGCGCCTGATCTGGTCAACCGTGACTTCACCGCGACGCGCCCTGACGAGCTGTGGGTCGCCGACTTCACGTACCTGCGCTGCTGGGAAGGCATCGTGTTCTTCAGCTTCGTCATCGACGTCTACAGCCGCCGCGTCGTCGGCTGGCAGTTCGCCAGCCACATGCGCACCGACCTCGTCCTGGACGCACTGCGGATGGCGCTCACACGCCGCCGCCCCGGCGCGAACGTCGAACTCGTACATCACTCAGACGCCGGCTCGCAATATACGAGTTTCGCCTTCCAGCAGGTCCTCGACGACCACGGGGTGCTCGCGTCGATCGGCACGGTCGGCGACGCCTACGACAACGCGCTCGCCGAAAGCTTCGTCGACACCTTCAAGACCGAGCTCATCTCAGACCGCGTCTGGCGCACCCGAACACAACTCGAGCTGGCGATCGTCGAGTGGGTCGCCTGGTTTAACAACGACCGCCTCCACGCATCCCTCAGCGACCTCCCACCAGCCGAGTTCGAGACTCTGAGCCCGAGCAGTACGCTAGATCTCTCGATCTCCTGATCATCTTCTTAAAGATCGAGGAAACCCACCAAACCAGGTCTCCGCGAAACCCAGCCCGCCTCAATCTCGACAGGAACTAGGCTCGACACGTGATGGTCGTCTAGCGTGAAAAGCCCTGCTGTGCAGGGCTTTCCTTGTAGCAGCGGGGGGCAGGATTCGAACTTGCGACCTTCGGGTTATGAGCGCGAGGCTGCGACTCGGCCACTGTCAAGCACGGTCGAAAAGTGGACCACTTTCAACGGTTGAAAAGTGCCCCACCTCAGGTGAGGTAGGCCCGTCTGCGTAGCGGAGCCCGTAGGGCGGAGCGGAGCAGGCGGGGCGGCTCAGTTAGCTGGCGGGGCGGCG
>JBBRYO010000023.1:0-30484 GCA_038237595.1 Candidatus Limnocylindrales bacterium
CGCGGCCGCTCCACCCGCCCGTGCGATAATCGCCGCTGGCGTGGTGACCGATTCCTCCGTGCGGGCGAGGACCCCGCTGCCGAGTGAATCGGCGGGTGCCACGCAGATTTGACCAGAGGTCCCACCGACGTGAGCGTCGAGACATCCACATGGATTACCAAGAAGGGCCTGGCCCAGATGCTCAAGGGCGGCGTCATCATGGACGTCGTCACACCTGACCAGGCGAAGACCGCGGAAGACGCGGGAGCCGTCGCCGTGATGGCCCTCGAGCGTGTGCCCGCCGACATCCGTGCCGCGGGCGGCGTCGCCCGCATGAGCGATCCCTCGATGATCGAGGGGATCATGAATGCAGTCACCATCCCGGTCATGGCCAAGGCGCGAATTGGGCATTTCGTGGAGGCGCAGGTCCTCGAGGCGCTCGGCGTCGACTATATCGACGAGTCCGAGGTGCTGACCCCCGCCGACGAGGTCAACCACATCGACAAGCACAGGTTCAAGGTGCCCTTCGTGTGCGGCTGCCGGGATCTCGGCGAGGCGCTCCGCCGTATCGCCGAGGGCGCGGCCATGATCCGGACGAAGGGCGAGGCGGGCACGGGCAACATCGTCGAGGCCGTGCGCCACATCCGTGCTCTCCAGTCGGGCATTCGCGAGCTCCAGGGCAAACGTCCCGACGAGCTGTTCGTCGCCGCAAAGGAGCTCCAGGCACCGATCGAGCTCGTCAACGAGGTCGCCAGGAGCGGCAAGCTGCCTGTCGTCAACTTCGTGGCCGGAGGCATCGCCACTCCTTCCGACGCCGCGCTCGCGATGCAGCTGGGCGCCGAAGGCGTCTTCGTCGGGTCCGGCATCTTCAAGTCAGAGGACCCCGAGCGAACCGCTCGAGCGATCGTGCAGGCTACGACGCACTTCGATGACCCCAAGATCATCGCGGAGGTTTCCAAGGGCCTCGGAGCGCCGATGCGGGGCATCGCCCTCGAAGCGATCCCCACCGAGGAGCGGCTGGCGGTCCGGGGCTGGTAGGCAGCGGTCCAGGGCGGTCGGGACGGACGTCCGATGACGGGACGTTGGCAGCGCCGCGAGAACTGGCCATGAAGATCGGTGTCCTCGCGCTCCAGGGCGCCTTCGCGGAGCACATCAGCATGCTGCGCCAGCTCGGCGCGGAGGCCGTACCGGTGCGCCTGCCGCACGACCTCGAAGGGATCAGCGGCCTGATCCTGCCTGGCGGCGAGAGCACGACCATGCGCAAGCTCATCGATCGCTGGGGGCTGCGGGAACCGATCCTCGACCTCGCCCGCCAGGGCGCGCCCATCTTCGGGACGTGCGCCGGCATGATCCTCGTCGCCCGCGAGATCACAGACGGCGACGAGCCGGTCTTCCCGCTGCTGGACGTGTCCGTCAAGCGCAACGCCTTCGGGCGCCAGCTGGACAGCTTCGAGGCAGACATCCAGGTGCCGGTGCTCGGTGGCCTGCCGGTCCATGGCGTCTTCATCCGCGCCCCGATCATCGAGCGCGTCGGTCCGGATGTGGACGTCCTCGCCACCCTGGACGACGGCCGCGTGGTGGCCGTACGGCAGCGCAACGTCCTGGCCACGGCCTTCCATCCCGAGCTTGCCGGCGAAACCCGCTTCCATCGGCTGCTGACGACGATGGCCGGCGCCTTCGACGAACCGGACGAGGGATCCGGGCGTCGACGGCATCCGACGCGCCGAGCCACCGCGGCGGCACGGACAACGGCGACAGGCTCCCCGGAGAGCGGCGCCTCGGCCCCGGCAAGCTCCCCGGAGAACGGCGCCGGGGCCCCGGCAAGCACCCCCGAGAACGGCGTCGCGGCCGCGGCAAACGCCCCGGAGAACGGCCCCGCAGCACCGGGCCGCACCCTGGAGGACGGCTCATGAGCGTCCGCTCCGGCCGCGTTCGATCCGCGCGCCTCACCGACCTCGCCGCCATCGGCGAGCTCTCGCGCCTCTCCCAGGACGCGGCGGGCAACGGCACCGACCCGGACGTGCGGCCGGTGCGCTCGCTGGGGCTGCCCGTCAACGCCAGCCAGATCAGCGTGTTCAGCCTCTTCCGCATGCCGCTCGGTGCGTTTCAGCCGCACGACCCGCTCTACATCTTCGAGGAGGATGGCCGCCTCTCCGGCCTTGCCCGCGTGGATCGCGACGCCCACCGCGACGACTGGACGATCGTGGAGCTCGACGCGGTCGACCATGGCGACGCGGGCGACATCCGCTTCCGCCTGGTCCAGCACCTGTTGCGCGACGGGGCGAAGCGTGGCGCCGAGCGCTTCCACGTGGCCTGTGCGGACACGGGCGGCAACGTGGAGATCTTCATGCAGGCAGGCTTCGTGCGGTACGGCGAGGAGAACATCCTGTACCGGGCGCCGGAACGGCCGTGGCCGGCGCTCCTCGCCGAAGCGGAAGCCGCCGCGGCCCGAATCCGGCCGAGCGTGCCGATGGACGCGCTCCAGCTCCACCGCCTTTACGAGGCCGTGACGCCGCGTCCCGTGACGCGACTCGAAGGCTACCGCATCCCCGACTGGGAGCGACAGGGCAACCAGTGGCGCATCCCGCGCTCCGCGCTGACGCCCATCCTCGGCTTTGCCGACGTTGAGGCATTCGTCCAGGAGTGCCCGCCGGAGTCGGCGCCGGAATTGGCTGCGTTCGTGCAGATCGGCGTCGCCAAGGAAGACCAGCCGCACTACCTGCGCGTCGTGAGCCATGCCGAGCACGACCCGACGGACCTCATCCGCTACGGCCTTGCCGCCATCGGCGACCGGAGCGGCGAGGCAAATCGCAAACGGTCGGCATCGGACCAATCGAGGGGCCGCGGCGTCCTGACCGCGGTCCGAACCTATGAGTCCCCGATCGACCGGCGCCTTGAGGGGGCAGGCTTCACCTCGATTGCCGGGGTCTCGCTATTGATGAAGGAGACACTGGTGCGTGTCGCCGAACCGGCGCTCGTGCCTGCAACCACGCGATGACAATCAACGACCCGCAGCAACCACCCATCCGTCCAGCCCGATCAAAGGCAGGAGGACCCGTGGCCACCAACCGACGCGAGATCACCGACGACATGGACGCGCTCCTCGAAGCGCTTCCGCCCGAGATCCAGGAGCGCCTCCGCGCCCTGCCTGATGCCGAGACTGTCATCGAGGTCGTGATGGACCTCGGCCGGCGGCCCGAGGCGCGCTACGGCGGCGGCGGCGAGGTGGTGCTGCTCGACCGCGAGATCGATGAGGCGGACATCCAGTACGTGGTCGACCACATCGGATCGTTCGGTGACGACAACCGGGCGGGGATCGAGCGGACCCTCCACCGCATCAGCGCCATCCGCAACAGGAGCGGCAAGATCGTGGGGCTGACCTCACGCATCGGCCGCGCGGTCTTCGGCACGATCGAGATCATCGACGACCTGGTCGAGTCCGGGAAATCGATCCTGATCATGGGCCGGCCGGGGATCGGCAAGACGACGATGCTGCGCGAAGCGGCACGCGTCCTCGCCGACGACCTGGACAAGCGCGTCGTCATCGTCGATACCTCGAATGAGATCGCCGGCGACGGCGACATCCCGCACCCGGGCATCGGGCGCGCCCGCCGCATGCAGGTCCGCACTCCTGCGCAGCAGCACGCGGTGATGATCGAGGCCGTCGAGAACCACATGCCCGAGGTCATCGTCATCGACGAGATCGGCACGGAGCTCGAGGCGTCCGCGGCGCGCACCATCGCCGAGCGTGGCGTGCAGTTGATCGGCACGGCCCACGGCAACAACCTCGACAACCTGATGCTCAACCCGACCCTGTCGGATCTGATCGGCGGCATCCAGACCGTGACGCTCGGCGACGAAGAGGCACGCCGGAGGCGCACCCAGAAGAGCGTGCTGGAGCGCAAGGCGCCCCCGACCTTCGACGTGGTGGTGGAGATCCAGGATCGCGACCGCGTGACGGTTCACAGCGACGTGGCGGAGACGGTGGACGCGCTGCTGCGAGGCGACGCGCTCGCCCCGGAGCTCCGCTGGCGCGACGATGGCGGCGTCCATCGCTCCCAGGCGCGTCCGCGGCCGGGGCCCGCCTCGCAGATTCCCGGCGAGCGCTTCAGCGGCCTGATCGGCGCGGGGACCGTCGGGTGGCGGGTCGAGCCCGGCTGGCGGCCGGACGTCAGGCGCGGTGAAGTCGGCCATCGCGAATCGGAACGTGGCTCTCGACCCGGGTATCGCGCCGGGACCAGCGGTGGCTGGCGGGGCGCACGCAGCCGTGGCGCTCGTGCGTCCGGCGGAGCCGAAGGCCCGGCACCGTCCTGGGAGCCCGACCCAGGCGCACGAGGCGGTCCTCCGCTCCCCGGTCGGGAGCTGCTGATCCCACCCCTTCCGTTCCAGGCCGGTGACATTGCCGACCGTGGGCCGCTCGAGCGCGGTACGCCACCACCTCCAGAGCCCCGTGCCCGGGACGCGAGAGAGTTCGACCGCCAGCGAGCTTGGCGCGAGTCGGCTGTCCGCGCGATCGAGGAGCTGCGCACCGGGACAGGCCCCGCCGACGGCGATGAGGACCAGGACGAGGCTGACGCCGACGACGAGCTCCATGCCGAGGCGAGAGCTGGCGAACGGGCATGGCCACCGGATGGCGAATCGCTCGAGCGGCCAGCCTCGAACGAGGACGACGAGGAGGAAGGCTCGGATCTGATCCGGCTCTCGGACAGCCAGGGCGAGGCACGGGTGCCGCTCGAGACGCTCCATGTGCTCGCCTTCGGCATCAGCCGCAAGCGCCTCGAGCAGGCGATCCGCGAGCTCCAGCTGCCCGTCGTGGTGGTGCGCGAGCCTGACGAGGCCGATCTCGTCATCACGCTGCGCAACTTCTACAAGCAGAAGGCGCCGGTATTGCGCGAGGCGGAGGACCGGGGGCTGCCGATCTACGTGCTGAAGTCCAACACGATGGTCCAGATGGAGGCCTGCCTGACCTCGCTCTTCGCGCTCGACGCCGACCCCAGCGAGGCCGCTCTCCGCGAAGTCGAAGAGGCGATCGGGCTGGTCATGCAGGAGTCGAAGCCCGTCGAGCTGTCACCGCAGAACGCCTACATCCGCCGCCTCCAGCATCAGCTCGCCGAGCAGGCCAACCTGGTGTCGCGCTCGCGCGGCCGCGAGCCCTACCGGAGGGTGCGCGTCTATCCGGAACGCGTCCGCGCCTGGCGCTGACCAGTCCGGCAGGGGCATAGGTCAGTGCCGTGTGCGGCGAGCCACGCTCCACGGCCGAGCTCCCCGGCCGGACTCGCCGCCGCGTCCTGGGCCGCCGCTCTCACCCTGGTGTCTACTGGACATTGATGCCCATCCGAACGATCGACTTCTGGTCGATCTCGCCCTTGGTTGCCCTCCTGGTCCTCGGGGTCGTGCTGCTGATCCGGCGGCGACACGTCCCTGCCGCCCAGCTCATACAGCTCGAGCCAGGTGGCCGGCAACTTCGTGCTCGGGCTCCCGTTCGGGTTCGGCCTGCCTTCATCGGGGTTCGCTCTGTGCGGAAGGTACTCTTCTGGGCCCTGCTCTTCGCGCTCGCGATCGAGGGAACGCAATTTGCCCTCAAACTTGCCTACGGGTTTGCCTTCCGCGTCGTCGACATCAACGACGTGATGCTCAACTTCCTGGGCATCGCGGTCGGCCTGCTCGTATTCGTCGCCGTCCGCGCGCCCTATCGGCGGCTGGGCGGCGGTCCTGGCCGTCCCACCTCCGCGTACCTCGGCGAGGTGATGTCCTCGCCCTGACGGCTTCGTCGCGCCTCACCTCAGCCAGTGGGTTGGGTGCTTTCCGGGCCCGCCCCGCCGCTCAGCGCAGTGTCATCACTGCCTGGGTCGTGATGAGGAGTCCGGCAGCCAGGACCACGAAGGCGGTTGCCGTCGGCAGGATTCGGCCGAGCCGTCGGCCGCGGCCCCCGGCAGGGAAGCGCTCGAGCAGACCACGAGCATAGACGAGCGCCATGCCGACGCCGACGAGCACGACCGCCATGCCGACGCCGAACGCGACGGTCAGCGCGATCCCGTAGGCCGGGCGCCCGAGCGAGATCGAGCCGAGCAACAGGATCAGGGCCGAGACCGACGGCACCATGCCGCCGGCCAGGCCCAGGGCGAAGAGCCCGCGCCAGCTCAGGGACGCGCCTCGCGGCGGGAGATGGGTATGTCGCTGTCCACCGTGGCTATGCCACCCGGCGTCGCCCGCGGCGTCGTGGTCGTGGCCGTGAGCGCCATGGTCGTCGGTCGTGTCGGCAGTCGCTGAAAGCTGGTCGATCGACAGGTTTTGCTGGTGCTCGTGCGGATGCGGGTGCTCGTTCCCGAGATCGTGCTCGTGCATCTGGTCGAGCCCGTGCCCGAGATCGTGCTCGTGCATGTGGTCGAGCCCGTGCAGGAGATCGTGATCGTGCGTGGGCACGTTCTCCCCATTGTTAGCTTGGGCAACGATCCGGGCCTCGGCCCGTTCGCGCCGGATTATGCGGACCCGCCCGAAGATGAGCCACAGGCCTATCCCGACGACGATGACGCCGGAGACCACGCCGAGGATCGGATAGAGACGCTCGGGCGGCAGGAACGAGGCGAATGAGAGGCTTACCACGCCGAGAGCGAGGACGCCGATCGTGTGCGACACCGTGACCGTCAACCCGAGTCCCAGCGCGTGGCGAGCATTTCCGCGCGATCCGACGAGGTACGCGGCCATGACGGTCTTGCCGTGGCCCGGAGAGACCGCGTGTAGGGCCCCGAGACCCGCAGCGATGAGCAGAGACAGCGCGATCACGGGGAGCGTGAGATCGCGGGCGCCGAAGACCGCCATGACGTCGCCGCCGAGGTCGGTGACGCCGCCGGGAGTGGCCGCCTGTGCGGGCGCCGCGGTCGCCACCGGACCTGCCACCACCGGGCCCGCGGCTGGTGATGCCGCGGGATCGGGGACGGGCGTCGGGGCGGCACCCACCGTGGCCGAGCCAACCGGTCTCGCATCGGGGACATCGAGCGCGGGCAACGCCGGGCCGCGCGGGGTCGCTGTCCAGCTTGCGCTCCGCTGGTCGCTCGGCGTCGAAAGCAGGTCAGTCGGGTAGTGGGTCAGACGCTCCGTCAGCCCGGATGCCAATGCGTTCGAGCTGGAGATCGTTGTCCCGTCGCCGGCCACGACGATCTCCCGCCAACCGCGCCGCTCGGCAAAGGACGTGTCAGAGAACGTCAGGGCCGCGCCCGCAGCGGGCAGGCCATCAGGCAGCGCCGCCGAGTAGACGCAGACGAGGCGGAGCGTGACCGCGCCCTGGCCGGGCGGGAAGCTCAGGCCCGTCTCGAGTACCTGGAGGTCAAGCCGCCGCCCGCCGATCTCGAGGCTCAGCGAGTCACGTGTCGAGTCGCAATGAGCGGCTTCGTAGGCCGCGGCCTCCGGGTCGGAAACCGCGAGATCCCCATTGGTGTCCATGTCGGAGCGCTCGGAGAAGGTCGGGATCTCGGCCATGTCCAACACGTGGTCGATGACCACCTGGGACGGCGCCACGCGGATGCCGTCGTAGTGGTTGATCGTGAAGTTGCCGAGCGGATGTGCGCTTGCCACGGCCGGCAGGAGGAGCACCCCCATCAGCCCGAGCGCGGCGATGGACAGCGCTCGGCGGCGGCCCGCGATTGGGTTGGGCGCCTTCACGGCGCGACGCTCCCCGACGGCGCGGCACTCGCCACCGGACCCGGCCCGAGCTCCGCAAGCGCGGCAGCCGCGCGCGGGGCGTGGAGCGGCGACCACGCGGGGTTCGCGGCGAGGCTCTGGCCGAGCCAGCGCCTCGCCCAGGCATCGTCGCCCTGCGCCTTGGCGATCATCCCGGCGTGGTACAGGTACGAGGGATCGAGCGATCCGAGCCGCAGCGCTTCCTCGGCACGCTGGCGCGCCTCCGGCAGCTGGCCATTCTTGTAGAGCGCCCAGGCCAGCGCATCGGCTGCCTTGACGTTCGGCGTCGCGGCGTAGGCGGTGCGCGCCAGGTCGAGGGCGGTTGCCGAGTCCCCGTGGTCGGCTTCGAACAACGCCAGGTCCAGGTCCGTGTTGACGCCGTTGGCCTTGAAGAGCGCTTCGATCTGACGCACCAGCCGGTACGTGTGCGCCGCGTCGTCCGTCAAGCCGGCGGCCTCCTGCGCCTCGCCCAGTGCGATCAGGAACTCGGGGAACGGCACGCGATCGGCTGCTTGGCGGTACAGGTCTATGGTACCTGCCAGGTCGCCCTTCGCTGATTTCACTCGGGCCATTCCAGCGAGGGCGTAGACGTAGCCGGGGGAATGCGCGAGCGACGCCTCGTAGGAGGCCTCCGCCTTGTCGAGGTCGCCCTTCAGGAACCAGAGGTTGCCGAGGATCACGCGGACGTACTCGGTGTTTTCGGTCGCCGGGCCCCCGGACTCCACGGCGCTCTCCATCGCGCTGATGGCGCCATCGAGCTGGCCGTGCAGCTCGCGCTGGTAGGACACGCGGCTGTAGGAGCTGAGGTCAGGACGCGTGTTGACCATGCTCTGGACGCTCTGGACCGCCTCGGCGTATTGACCCAGCTCGGTCTGCGCATCGCTGATCACACCATAGATCCGCGCGACGGGGCTACCCAGGGCGAGTGCCTTCTGGCCCAGTGCCAGGGCACCCGCAAAGTCGTGCCGTGCGAGCGAAATGATGGCTTCGCCAATGAGGGCCTCGACGTCATTCGGGTCCATCGCGATGAGCTGGTCGAAGGCCAGCCTTGCCCGCCCGTAGTCCGTCGGATCGGCGGTTTCTCGGGCATGCTGGTAGTAGGCCAGGCCCAGCAGGAGCAGCGTGTCGTGGTCGTTCGGGTTCGTCTTGAGGACCGCCGTGTAGCCCTTGATGAGCGCCGCGGTCGCATCGCCGGGGATCGGCGCGGGAGAGCCGCTCGGTCCCCCGGGAGAGGCCATCGCCACGGCAGTAGGCTCCGGACTCCGGAGTGGCGATGCGCCGGTATGGGAGGCCGCGGAGGGCGTCGAGTTCACGCCGATCGCGAGGGGGCCTGAGGCCGCTGCCTGTGCGCTTCCCGGGCGTGCCGTCCCGGCAGACAGCAGCGTGACAACAAGCACGGTCACCACCAGGGCGACGATGCCAAGGACGAGCATCTGGCTGCGGTTGATGGCTCGGGGTCGAGGAGCGGAGCGGTTCATCTGGCGTCCCTGTCTGAGGAGGTGTCGGGGGCAGGGCAGGCCATCCGGCCGCCGCATCGGCCGCTCGGATGGATGCCCTGCCCCCGGTTCATGCGATCAGCGAGTGCTGGTCGCTATGCCGCGTTCATGCGGTCGAAGCCGATGAAGCGGTACGACTGCTGGATGGCCAGCCGGCTGAGCGAGCTCATGGCGGCGGACGATGCATGCGAAGTCGCGGTGCGCTCCGGATGGACCTGCACGGTGCAGGGGGACGAGCGGTAGTGACCACCCGTGTAGCCCTGCCACGCCTTGCCCTCGTACGGGAAGGTGTCCAGCCAGGGGCGATCGTTGTGATTGCAGCCATCGCCGATCAGGTTGTTGGGGGTGTGGTTCGGCAGACCGAAGTTGTCGTGGAGGAACTTGCCATAGCCGTCAGCGACGGCGCGCAGCTCGATGTCCACCACGTCATCGCCGAGGCGACGCCCATTCGGGAAGCCGGCCACGTCACCGGCCATCACGGCCATGCGGGCGGGATGCGCCGAGGGCGGGACGCCCATGTTCAGGCGCAGCTCGTCGTAGAGGGTGCTGCCACCGTTGGTGGCGTTGAGGCCCGGAACTCCTTGCCCAAGAATGAGGACGAGGTCCGAACGGTTGTGCTCCCGGGTATTCGGAAGCGAGGGATAGATCACGTTGATGATGGCCGCCAGCTCCGGATCGGTGTAGCGACTCTTGAACTGGTTGTCATTGACGGGCTCCTGGGAGTTCCAGTAGTCCTTCTGGCCGAGGCCGATGAGGACCTCGTTGATGAGCGGGTTGCCCAGCCGGGAGACCTGGACCCACGGTCCGGTGGCAGTGGCGGTACCGTTCGCCAGCACGGTCGTGGCATGGCGACTTGCACCGGCCCAGATGCCGACAACCGCGTTGGACGCCTTGGGTCCGGAGACCGCCAGGCCATCCTTGGTCAGCCTGGACTTGGGAACCTGGATGGCGATGCTGTTGACGTTGAAGGCGGACAGGTCGTCCTGGCCCTTGGCCGTCGGCAGCGGGATGAGATGAGCCTGGTTGAACGGTCGCAAGCCGCCCAGGTCGAAGATCGAGCCGAGGTCGGCGAAGAACGGATCGTCGCGCTGGCCCGCGAAGACCTGGCCGTTGGTGTCGGACAGGGAATGCACGCCGTGCCTGGCGATGTTCGAGTAGTTCGGCGTGGTGCGGGGGCCGATGTTCGGGGCCGGGACCTTCAGATTGCTGCCGATGTTGACGGTGTTACGGGTGACTGTGTACTTCTGAGTCACATTGGCCGGGACCGCCGGGATCGGGCCGTATCCGCTGTAGAGAAAGCTGCCCGGGTTGGCAACGTTCGTTTTGAACGTGAAGTCGTACTCGACGTCGGCGATGCCGTCGCCGTTGTTGTCGATCTTGATCCAGTACAGGACGTTGGGATCGAACGGGTAGAAGTTGGGCCCGCCGGCAGGCTCCTGGAAGCCGGTGTAGTTGGCAATGATCGTCACGGTGTTCGGCTTGTCGAACGGCACGAACGCGTACAGGTCCGTGTTGTCGGCAGCCGGGTCCTTGGCGATGAGCGGTGCTTCGCGGTGGCTCGACGCGAACGCCGATGCCCCCAGCGAGGTGATCGCGAACAGGCCGACTGCGCCAGCCGTTGCGATCGAGCGCTTCAATGACATGAGTGGATGAACCTCTCTGAGTGGGTGAAACGTCCCTGGGCATGGAAACTCCCCTGGCATCACTCCTTCCTGTCCTGGGCCGGAACCTTCCTCTTGCAGCCGACCCGCTCACGGGTCATCGGCTTCCGTCCACGTAGTCGCTTACGGGCGAGGGACCTCCGCGGATGAGTGGCCTCGACTGATGCGAGCGATTGTGATAGCACCGGCTGCCACTGCAATGCCGGCCGCCCACGCCCGGCGTTTAGACTTCGTCGCGTGGAAGCAGCGAGGGGAGGAGCCTGGTTCATCGCTCTCGAGGGACCGGACGGCGCGGGCAAATCCAGCGTCGCGGAGCTCCTGGTGACCCGGCTCCTCGCCGCGGGTCATGCCGCAACGCTGACCCGCGAACCGGGCGGGACGCGTCTCGGCGAGCAGGTCCGCGGCATCCTCCTCGACACCGCGAACGTCGCCCGAGCCCCGGAAACCGACGCGTTGCTCTTCAACGCGGCACGCAGCCAGCTCGTGCGTGAAGTCATCCGGCCGGCCCTTGCGCGCGGAGAACTGGTCGTGTGCGACCGCTTTGCCGATTCGACGCTTGCCTACCAGGGCTACGGCAGCGGCGTGGATCTCGGGATGCTGCGGGACGTGGAGTCATGGGCCACCGGAGGGCTGCGGCCCGACCTGGTGATCCTGCTGGACGTGCCGGTGGCCGTGGGCCTGGCACGGCGGGGTCGCGGGGACCCGGGTTCCCTGACTCGCTTCGAGGACGAGGCACGCCACGATGCGGCCTTCCACGATCGCGTCCGGCGCGGCTATCTCGAGCTGGCGGCGGCGGATCCGGGGCGCTGGCGGGTGATGAACGCGGACGGGCCGCGCGACGAGGTGGCGAACGACGTGGCCGAAGCCGCCCTGGCCTTTCTCGTTGCGAGTGAACCAAACAACGACCTGACGCGCATACACCCATGAGCGAGGCACAGACCGGCGCAGGTCCGCGCCAGCCAGCCACCCTCGAGCCGACCGACGAGGCACTCCTCGATCAGGCGGCTCGCGGAGAAAGCACGGCCATCGGGACGCTGTATGACCGCTACCAGGGACTCATGTACGGACTCGCCAATCGCATCACGCGTGATCCTGCGCTCGCCCAGGATGTCGTCCAGGACGCCTTCGTAGGCATCTGGCGCAACGCTGCCCGCTATTCGAGCAGCCGCGCGACGGCGCGAACGTGGATCCTCTCGATCACGCACCACCGCGCGGTGGATGCGGTGCGACGGCGACGCCCGACCTCGGAGATCCCCGATCCGGAGCTCGCTCCCGCCGGCCTCACGCTGCCCGACATCTGGCCGGAGGTCGTCGGACGCCTGGACGCTGCGGCCGTCCGTACGGCACTGGACGAGCTCTCGGCGGTGCAGCGCGAGGCGATCGAGCTCGCCTACTTCTCCGGCCTGACACAGCAGGAGATCGCCGAGAAGACGACCACGCCCCTCGGCACGGTCAAGAGCCGGGTGCGTCTCGGACTCCTCCAGCTGCGTCGCTCGCTTGAGCCCGGCGTCGATCGCGACGGGGGCGGAAGCGGCAACGGCGGCGAGGGCTTCGGCGGTCTCGGCTCTGCGCGAGGTGGCGCATGAGCGATCGCATGCGTCTCACTCATGCCGAAGCCGACGAGCTGGCTGGCCTCTTCGTGCTCGACGCGCTCGAGGTCGACGAGATGGACGCGGTTCGCGAGCACCTCGCGACCTGTGGAGGGCCGCATCCCGCCTTCGCCGAGCTCGGCGGGGTCGTGCCTGCGCTCTTCGAGACGATCGAGCCTGTGGACGCGCCCGCCGACCTGCGCGCGCGAGTGCTCGGCGCCGTGGCCGGCGTGGAGCAGCTGCCCGCGCTCGACTCGAAGGCCGCGCCTGTCATGATGCGTGGCGCGCCCGGTGTGGGGGCCGTGGCCGGCGTGAGTGCCGCGCCCGCGAATCGTGCCCCGACCTCGGGCCGTGCCGCCGAGCTGGGGGCGCCGATCTCCATCAGCGCTGCGCGCAAGCGCTACATGGGCCGCAGCCCCTGGCAGACCGCCCTTGCCGCGGCCGCCGTTCTGCTCATCGTCGTGCTCGGCGGCTGGAACCTCATCCTCCAGGATCGCGCCGGCTCAGCCGAGAATCGGGTCTCCATCCTCCGTGACGCCATCGCCGCCAGCACGGACCCGTCAAGCCAGGTCGCGCTGCTGCGTGGCACGGGCACGGCCGCGGGCGCCAGCGGCCTCGCCGTCTTCCCCAGCGGACGCCCGGGCACCATCGTCGTCGAAGGACTGCCGCCGGCTGCCAGTGGCCGCACCTACCAGGCGTGGTTCCTCGCGAACGGCACGCCTGTCTCCGCCGGCCTCATGTCGGTTGGATCGGACGGCTTGGCCGTTCTCAGCGGGCTGTCCCCCGCCTCGGGAACGGACACGATCGCGCTCACCGATGAGTCCGCCGGTGGCGCGCAATCGCCCACCGGCAAGCCCATCGTTGCCGGACAGGTTGGCCACCCGACGGCCAGCGCGGTGGCGGGATAGCTGAAGACCTGAACGCGCCTCGAATCAGCCGGGGGCGGCGCCTGCCTCCTCGGCGGTCGAGTTCAGCGACCCAGGGCCGCCGTTGCGCGCCGCGGAGACTGCCCGTTCGGCGGCTCCCAGCAGATCCTCCGAAGTGGTTCCGTCCTGGGGATGCTGCGCAACCCCGCCCGTGACGCTGATCGACCGCGCGCCGGCGGGCTCCAGCGCGGCCACGGCGTCCCGTACCCGCCTGGCCACCACCATGCCGTTGTCGCCCGGGGCGATCACGCCGAACACGTCGTCACCGATCCGCGCGACGGTGTCGATCAGCCGGACCTGGCCTGCGAGCGTGGCCGCCACGCGCCGCAGCACGTCGTCCCCGGCGCCGGCTCCCTGTTCTGTGTTGATCTTCTCGAGGTCGTCGACGTCGAAGACGAGGACGCTGAGCGGCGACGCCTGGCGCGATGCGCGGGCCAGCTCGAGCTCCAGCATGCGCTCGAAGGTGCGGCGATTCGCGAGACCTGTCAGCGGATCCGTGTGCGCGAGCCGCTCCTGGTATTCGGCGTGCTCCATCAGCGCGTTGTGGATGCGTGCCTGCCGGATGGCCACCGCGGCGAGGTCCGCCAGGGCCGAGAGGCTCTCGACCGTGGCCGCATCGGGAGCTGCGGCCGTGCTGAAGCCGACGACCAGGATGCCCTCGACCTCCGTCCCGTCCTCGTCCTCGACGATCAGGGGAACCAGCGTGCGGCTGGCACCGGGCGCCAGCTCGACGAGCTCCGGCCGCGGGGCCGCTCCGTCGCTGACCACGCGCCGCTCGCGGATCACCCCCGCCAGCGCGTCCTCGGGATTGCCCACATCGAACCAGTGCGAGCCGTCGGCCGAGAGCAGCTGTGCGGTGTCGACGTCGTAGAGGAGGACCACCGCCGAGGTGCCGCCGGCCATCGAATGGGCGTGGCCTGCCAAGGCTCGGAGCTTTGCGTCCAGATCACGTCCGCGCGCCAGCACCCTGGCGGCGTCGAGCAGCGTGACCTGCGACTCGGTGCGATCGGTTGCCACCGGCAGCTCCATGTGGGGACCGTGCGCGGGTGGCGCGCGGCTGCGGCGATGATACCCGCCGCAGGTCAGCCGCCTGCGGCCTCTCCCGCGGCGAGAAGCTCGGCGTAGCGCTCCGGGTCCACGTTCCCGCCGCTCAACAGGCAGACGACCGGACCCTCGTCCGGCAACTCGGCGGCGTGGAAGAGCCATGCCGCGAGGGACGTGGCGCCCGACGGCTCCAGCACGAGCCGCGCCTCCCGTGCCGCTCGCAGCATCGCCCGGGCGATCTCCCCTTCGGACACCGTGATGATGCCGTCGAGGAGCGCGACGAGGTGGCGGAAGGTCAGCTGGCTGAGCGTCGAGCGCATCCCGTCCGCCGCGGTTCGGCCAACCCGTTCCGGGTCCCAGGTCACCAGCCGGCCGGCTTCCAGCGACTCGCGGGCGTCGGCGGCCAGCTCGGGCTCCACACCGAGGACCCGCGCGTCCGGGCGCAATGCCTTCACGGCGGTCGCAACGCCGCCGGACAGGCCGCCGCCGCCGACCGGCACGAGCACCGTGAAGGGCGACGGCGGTGGGGCCATCTCCGTCATCTGCTCGGCGATCTCCAAGCCGGCCGTGCCCTGTCCGGCGATGATCCGGCGGTCGTCATAGGAAGGGATGAGAATGAGGCCGCTCTCCTCCGCTAGCTGCGCGGCCCTTGCGGCCCGCTCGTCCCCCGACGGCCCGACCAGGTCGACCTCGGCACCGTCCGCGATCACCCGATCCATCTTGGTTCGCGGCGCGTCCCGCGGCATGACCACCACGACGCGGATCCCCAGCAGCCGACCAGCCCTTGCCACGCCCTGTGCGTGGTTGCCGCTGGAGTGCGACACCACTCCCCGCGCCCGTTCCTCCGGGGTCAGCGACGCGAGCGCGTTGTAGGCGCCGCGCAGCTTGAACGCGCCGATCGGCTGGAGGCTCTCCGGCTTCAGCCAGGCGCGCGGATGGCCATGGGGATCGCCTTCGATCGGTGGACCGAATGGCAGCAGGGACGTGCGCACCACCACGCCGCGCACGCGTTCGGCGGCAGCCCGGATCTCGTCGAGGCTGACGAGCGGCTCTTTCACGCCGGTATACTGCCCCGCAGGTGGCGCGGCCGCTCTGCGGCAGCAGCCAAGCGCGGAGGAGCCACATCGACGTGACCCTGGGGACCAGCACTCACGAGCTCGAGCAGAAGCTCGGCACACCTGCGTCCCGGTCACCGCGCCGCGCCTCCAAGGTCGACTCCATCCGCCCGACCTACGGCTTCGACGACGTCTCGCTTGCCCCAGGCCTGGAAACCATCGAGCCTTCCGAGGTCGACGTCTCGGTCGAGCTGGCAGGCCTCCAGTTGCGGATCCCGATCCTCGCGGCGGCCATGGATGCGGTTGCGGACGTGCGGCTCGCCGGTGCCCTCGCCGGGTTCGGCGGCGTGGCCGTGCTCAACTTGGAGGGCGTGCAGGCGCGCTACGACGACCCGGATGCGGTGCTCGCGAGAATTGCGGCAGCACCCGACAAGGAAGTCCACCAGCTGTTGGCAGAGGCCTACGCCGCGCCGATTCGCGAAGAGCTCATCGAGAGGCGGATCGCCGAGCTGCGAGCGCTCGGGTCGCCTGCGGTGGTGGCGGCAACTCCGGGCGCCGCGCGACGGTTGGGTCCTATCTGTGCCCAGCACGGCGCGGACATGTTCCTGGTGCAATCGCAGGTTTCGTCGGCTCGTCACCTAGCGTCCGGCTACGACCCGCTCGAGCTCTCGGAGTTCACGCGCCTGATGTCGATCCCGGTCGCCGTTGGCAACACGACCAGCTACGACGCGGCGTACCAGCTGATGGGCCAGGGGATCGCCGCGATCTTCGTGGGCGTCGGCCCGGGTGCGGCGTGCACCACTCGCGAGGTGCTCGGCATCGGGGTGCCGCAGGTGACCGCGATCTCGGACGTCGCCGCCGCTCGCGACGCGTTCTTTGATGACACGGGACGGTATGTGCCCGTGGTCGGCGACGGCGGCATGCGGCGCGGGGGCGAGCTGGCCAAGGCGATCGCGGCGGGCGCGGATGCACTGATGCTCGGTTCTCCGCTGGCACGCGCCGAGGAGGCGCCCGGTCGCGGGATGAACTGGGGAATGGCAGCTCCCTCCCCGACGCTGCCACGCGGAACCCGGATCAAGGTCGGAACGATCGGGTCCCTCGAACGGATCCTGTTCGGCCCCGCCAACGTCACCGACGGCTCGGAGAACCTGATCGGTGCGCTGCGCCAGTCGATGGCCGCGCTGGGCGCGCGCACGCTGCGGGAAATGCAGCGGGTCGAGATTGTCTACGCCCCGGCTGCCGCCTCCGAAGGCAAGTCCTGGCAGCGAGGCCGCTGACCAGCCTCGATCTTGAGGCAACCCGATTCAGAGCCCGTGAACAGGGCCCTATCGGCGGCGCGAGTCGTGTGACAGCGGTATGGCGACCGGTTGCCGGCACGTACCATGGCGCGGTGCGTGCGCGGGACCTCGGGATCACAATTGGCCTTCTCCAGCCGGGGCCACTGAACGCGATTACCGACGTCCCCGGCGTCCGCGTCGGCCATACCACGCTGATCGAAGGAGACGGGCCCCTGGTCGTTGGCAAGGGCCCGGTGCGGACGGGCGTGACCGTGATTCTCCCGCACGACGGAGATCCCCACCGCGAGGCCGTGTTCGCGGGCACCCACCAGCTCAACGGCAATGGCGAGTTCACCGGCTGGCAATGGATCCGCGAGTCGGGGATGCTCACCACGCCGATCGCCATCACCAACACGAGCAGCGTTGGCACCGTCCGCGACGCAATCATCTCGTTCGAGGCGCGGGCCATGGTTCCCGGCGGGCTGTACTGGGCGCTGCCGGTGGTTGGCGAGACCTGGGACGGGCACCTCAACGACACCGAGGGCCAGCACGTCCGACCGGAGCATGTTGATGCCGCGCTGGAGTCGGCGGCTTCGGGGCCGGTGGCGGAAGGAAACGTCGGTGGCGGGACGGGCATGATCTGCCACGAGTTCAAGGGCGGCATCGGGACGGCGTCGCGGGTCCTGGACGCGGCCGGCGGCGGGTTCACGGTGGGTGCGCTCGTGCAGGCGAACCACGGGCGGCGCGAGCGTCTCGCCATCGACGGCGTCCCGGTAGGACGCGAGATCGGCTTCGACGAAGTTCGCTCGGCCTGGGACGAAGCACCGGCGTCGGCGGGCTCGGGATCGATCATCGTCGTGCTGGCGACCGATGCGCCGCTGCTGCCCCACCAGTGCACCCGGCTCGCGCAGCGGGCTGGCCTCGGCGTGACTCGCGTGGGCGGCGCAGGCGAGAACAGCAGCGGCGACCTGTTCCTTGCCTTCGCGACCGGCAATCGCGGCCTCAGGACGCTCGACTCGGAGACCGACCCTTTCACGCACGACCTCCGGATGCTCACCGACGGCTGGATCAGCGACCTCTTCTGGGCTGCCATCGAGGCAACCGAGGAGGCGATCGTCAACGCGCTCGTGGCCGCCGAGACGATGACCGGGAGGGACGGCCACATCGCACCGGCAATCCCCCGTGAGCGCCTCCGCGAGGTGATGGCCCGCTATCGTCCCCGACCGTCAACCTGAACGCCGGCCCAGGCACGGCCTACGTCGTCTACGAGGGTCTGTCGGCCGCGGACGGCGGCATCGAGTTGGACGTCTTCGCGTTCGACACCGCGCGGGTCGCGAGCTCGGACTTCGGCGATGCGGGCCTTTCGCCGCTGAAGCCCGCGGAGGTCCAGGCCATCGGTGCGGACAAGGCGTCGATCAGCCTGAGCGAGCCCGGGAACACCTCGGCAATCACCTTCGCCGAGATCCGCGTGCTGAAGGGCAGGATCTGGTTCGACATCGGACTCCCGGCCAACCCCCAGGCCGAGGCGCAGCTGGTCGCGCTCGCGACCCTGGTCGTGCAACGGGCGGCCGCACTCCGATGAGCTCCCGCCAGCCGGCGATCGGTGCCGTCACGGTCTGACCGATCGGCACGTCCTCTCTGCCGTACGACCGGATTGGCGAAAAGGGGGACCCAAAAACATGCGCTTCAGGGCACGAGGCTCGATCGCCGCTGCGATGGCGATCGGCTTGTCCATCTGCCTCTCGAGCGGGGCGCTCGCCGCGCGTGGCTGGACCGGCCCGACGGCGCTGACCCACGACTCCATCACGTCACTGCTGTCGTTGCACGTCCTCGCCTCGGACGGCACGCGCCTGCACATCGTCCTCGGCCGATCGGACCCCGAGACTGGTGAGGCATCGCTGATCCATCGACGCTCGCTGGACGCTGGACGCACCTGGGAGCCAGAACGCATCCTCTTCACGGCCGGCCCGAGACTCACCGAGGTGGCCTCGAACGTCTCGGTCGCGGCGCGAGGTGACACGGTCGTCGCTCTTTTCCGGTCCCACGATGCGACGCATGCGCTTCTCTTCACGCGCACCAGTCGCGACGGCGGTTCCACCTGGGGTTCGCGGGTGAGGATCGATCGGGCGACCACGACGCTGAAGCTCGGCGTTTCGGGAGTGACCATCACGCCGGCCGGGATCGTGGTCGCCTGGACGGTGCGCTCGACGGGCCACATCTTCACCAGTCGAAGTGCCGATGGCGGAGTGACCTTCAGCCAGCCGCAGATCATGGCGACCACGAGCTTCGACTTCGCCTGCGGCAACCCGGACTACCGGGACGGACTCGTTGCCATCGGATCGGACGGGATGTCGGTCGATCTCGCGTGGAGCGACGAGCGCAACACCTCCTGTGGAGCAGACAAGCTGTACCTGCGCCGATCCGTGGACGGCGGCCTGACATGGAAACCGCGTCAGCTGGTGCCGACGGTCGCGGGGGGCACCAACGGGTGGCCGGAGATGGCGGTCCGTGGGAACACCGTGCTCATGCTTCTTGACCCCCTGACGTCAGGGCAGCTCCTCCTCCGATCCACCGACCGCGGTCGGACCTTCCACCACCGGCTCCTCGACGCCGGCCCGACCACGTCCTCGGGCGACATCGCTTTCGAGCCCGACGGCTCCGCACTGGTGACATTCCCGGAGATTGCGCTCTCCGAGACCGGTGAGGTGGCGTCGAGTCGGCTGGTCACCCTTTCCAGTTCCGACGGGGGCGCCAGCTGGTCGAAGCCGCGTCTCGCCCAAGCGGCGTCCCAAGCGATCTTCTCGCCGAACCTGGCCTTCATCGGGCAGACCCCGGTGATTGCCTTCGAGCGTTTCACGAGCCCCGAATTCACGGCCGACATCTTCGCGACGACGGGAACCGGAGACCGCCAGCACCCCTGACGGCCGCTCAGTAGACCTCGGGCACGAAGGTCTGGTCGGTGATCGGCGGCCTGACGTAGCCCGGGTCCGCCTGGCGAGGTGGCAACCTGATGGGGTCGGGCGTGAGATCGCGATAGGGAATCAGCTTCAACAGGTGGCTGATGAGGTTCAGGCGCGCGCGCTTCTTGTCGTCTGCGTTGACCACGTACCAGGGTGCCTGCTTGATGTCCGTATGGGCGAACATCTCGTCCTTGGCCTTCGAGTACTCGACCCAACGAGAGCGGGATTCGAGGTCCATCGGGCTCAGTTTCCAGCGCTTTGCCGGATCCTCGAGGCGGCTCTGGAAGCGGCGCTCCTGCTCCGCGTCGCTGACCGAGAACCAGTACTTCACGAGGATGATCCCGGAGCGCACAAGCATCCGCTCGAACTCCGGGCAGGAGCGCATGAACTCGTTGTACTCCTCGTCGGTGCAGAAGCCCATGACTCGCTCGACGCCGGCCCTGTTGTACCAGCTGCGGTCGAGCAGGACCATCTCGCCGGCCGACGGAAGGTGGGCGATGTAGCGCTGGAAATACCACTGCGTGCGTTCTCGCTCGCTCGGCGCGGGGAGCGCAACCACGCGGCAATTGCGCGGGTTCAGGGCGAGGCTGATGGTCTTGATGGCCCCGCCCTTGCCCGCCGCGTCCCGGCCTTCGAAGACCACGACGACGCGCAAGCCTTCGTGCTTGATCCACTCCTGCTGCTTGACCAGCTCGATCTGGAGCCGGGCAAGCTCGCGCAGATACGCCTTGTTCGACAGGGTCAGGGTCTCGGATCCGAGCTCCTGGACCGGCGGGTCCGGCCAGACGGCCGCCAGCTCCGTGCTCTCCTGCGCCTGTTCCTTTCGTGTCTTTGGCATGGGCGGACGATACTCTCTGCCATCAAGCCCATCGACCCGTCCGGCGGGCTCGGAACGGCTAGACTGGAAGCCGGGCCACGGGCACGAGGCAGGCGGGGATCGATTGAGCGAGGTGGACCAGGTCGACGCGCACGCCGTGGGCGGAGAGGGGCCGCCCGTCGATGAAGCGCCCCCGCGCGCCAAGCGCGGCAAGACCGTCCACGGCGAGGCCGCCAACGCGGGGCATCGCGTCCTCGCTCCGGACGACGCCGAGGTCGAGGCCTACCTCGAGACCGCCCTTCACGCGCCACCCCCTGATCGCCTCGCGAGCGATCGACCGGTCGCGTCGGTCGGGATGCTCCCCGACACCGTGGCGGTCCTCGACTTCGGCAGCCAGTTTGCCCAACTGATTGCGCGGCGCGTGCGCGAGCTCAACGTCTACTCGGAGCTGCTGCCCCACGACACGCCGTACGAGGAACTCGTCCGCCGCGGCACGAAGGCCGTGATCCTCTCGGGTGGCCCGAACTCGGTCTACGACGAGGGCGCACCCAAGCCGGACAGCGCGCTGTGGACCGGCGACATTCCGGTCCTCGGCATCTGCTACGGGGCGCACCTGATGGCGCGCGAGCTCGGTGGAGACGTGGTGCCGGTCAGCCACCGCGAATACGGACCGGCCACCATCACGATCACATCCGAGGATGGCCTCTTCAGCGGACTCGAGCGCGAGCAACCCGTGTGGATGAGCCACGGCGACTCGATCACGCGGCTGCCCGACGGCTTCCACGCCACGGCCAGGACCGACTCGACCGAGTTTGCGGGGCTGATGGACCCGGCGCGTCGCCTCTACGGCATCCAGTTCCACCCCGAGGTGGTGCACACGCCGCGCGGTCGCGATGTGCTGCGCAACTTCGTGCTCGGCATCAGCGGCGCAAAGCCCACCTGGACGGCAGTCAACTTCATCGACTCCACGGTGGCCGCCATCCGCGAGCGCGTCGACGCCCATGCTGCGGCCACGGGCTCGAACGGGAAGGTCATCTGCGCGCTGTCTGGCGGCGTCGACTCCGCGGTGGCCGCGGCCCTCGTGTTCCGGGCCGTCGGCGATCGACTGACCTGCATCTATGTCGATCACGGCCTCATGCGCAAGCGCGAGTCGGAGCTGCTCCGGCAGGTCTTCGAGGCCAACCTCGGCATGGACCTGGTCATGGTCCACGCGCGTGAGCGTTTCCTCGCGCGGCTGGCCGGCGTCGAGGAGCCCGAGGAGAAGCGCCGCATCATCGGCGACGAGTTCATTCGTGTCTTCGAGGAGGAATCGACCCGCCTCGGGCGCATCGACTTCCTGACCCAGGGCACGCTCTACCCGGACGTCATCGAATCGACGGCACCGGAGACCAAGGCCGCCCAGAAGATCAAGACGCACCACAACGTGGGTGGCCTGCCGGCCGACCTGCGCTTCAAGCTGATCGAGCCGCTGCGCTACCTCTTCAAGGACGAGGTGCGCCAGGTTGGCCTCGAGCTCGGCCTCCCGGAGGCGATGGTCATGCGTCAGCCCTTCCCGGGCCCGGGCCTCGCCATCCGCATCATCGGGGAGGTCACCGCGGAGCGGCTGAATACGCTGCGCGAAGCCGACTGGATCGTGATCGACGAGATCAAGGCGGCCGGTCTCTACCGCGCCCTGTGGCAGAGCTTCGCAATCCTGACGCCGGTGCGCAGCGTGGGGGTGATGGGAGACGGCCGCACGTACGCCAACGTGGTGGCGGTGCGCGCCGTGACCAGCGAGGACGGCATGACAGCCGATTGGGCCAAGTTGCCCTATGACGTGCTCGGCAAGATCTCGAGCCGTATCGTCAACGAGGTCCCGGGCGTCAACCGCGTCGTCTACGACATCAGCTCCAAGCCGCCTGCCACCATCGAGTGGGAGTAGCAAGCGGCGACCGGAGCCCGGCGGTACGCCGTGACCCGGGCGCTTCGCGCGCAGCCGGCGCCGCAGGCGGCCCGGCGGAGGAGACGTAGCGAGGATGGGACCTACACTTTCGCGGTGACCACGGTCCGCCTGCCGGCCCCGGGACCCTCCTTCGTCCGCGAGGAGCGCCTCCGCCTGCGTCCGAATGCCGGCGGCGATGAGCGCGTCGTCCAGCTGGGCATGAGCGCGCCCAGCGTCACGGACGACGGCTGGTGGCTTGCGACGCTCTGGGCCGCTGATGACGACGGCGTCATCGACGTCCTGTCCGCAGCGCCTGCTGCCGGTCCGCCGCCCGGCCCCCCGCTCCAGGCGATGGGTCCGATCCTCGCGGGGGCGCTTGCCGGCCTGCTGGCGCAGGCGGACGGGAGGCAGCTGATCCGGCTGAGAATGCCCCCGGCCGCAGACGAAGGCCGTCCATGGGCACGGCCGCTGCTGATGTGGGTGGCCGTCACCTGGGACCCGGTCCGCGCCACGACGATGCGCCCCAACGAGCTGGCGCGCGAGCTGCTGCGTGCGTTCGGCCGGGCGGTCGAGTCGGCCGGGTCGCCGGCATGATGCCCCGCTTCCGGGCTCTGGCGATTCGGCGTTCGGGGCAGTCGGCCAGGCTGGCAGCTCCCGTGGGCGGCCTCGGTCGAGTACGCGTAGCGGTGGCGGTGGTCGCTCGAGAGCCGGTGCTGTGGGCCCTCGGGACCCTTTCCTTTGCAGTGCGCGGCGGTTGCCTGCTGCTGGCCGCGGGAATCATCTCCTTCCCCGGGGACGGGCAGCTGAGCACCATCTTCGTGCCCGTGCTTACCACGTCCGGCCCGTCCGCCGGGCTCGCCGTCCTGCTCGCAATCGCCGGCCTGGCCGCGCTCCTCCTGGCGGGAGCGGCCATCTTCCTGGCCGCCTTTGCCGACGTGTCCGCCTACGACCGCACCGTTCATCGCCCTGAGACGATCGAGCTCCGCTCGGGCCAGGAGCCAGGCGACCTGCGCGGAGGCCAACGCCGTCGCCTGGTGGCCCGTGTGGCCGGTGTGCAGGCGCTCGGTCTCCTCGCGATCCTGGCCGTGGCGGGACTGGCAGCGCGGCGCGTCGAGGATGTCGTGATCGCGGAGCTGCAGAACCCGAGCAATGCCACCGACTCGGTGATCACGCGTGTCATGGGTGACCTTCGCGGGCAGCTCGTGGTGCTGGCCGTGGTGCTCGTCCTCGCGGACGTCGCGGTGGCGATCGCGTCGCGGAGCCTGATGGCTCGCCGCGTTGGCCTCGCGGGCGGCAGGCGCTTCAACCCGGGAGCAGTCCTTCGTCGGCTCCCGCGGCTGGTGCTGACGGCCGTGGGGTGCTGGGCCGTCACCGCGGCCGTGCTCCTTCCCGTCCTGTGGGTGAGCGGCGTTGCCTGGGCCGCCGTGCGGGACCAGTTCCTGGCGCCCGGCACGCCGACTCCGGAGGACACGATCCGGGAGATGCTGACGCTCATCGCGTTCGTGACCGCCTGGGTTGGTGGGCTGGCGCTGGCCGGCCTGTCGTCGGCCCTCCGGGCCGCCTTCTGGACCACGAGCTCCCTCCGCTGATTCACAAACGTTGCAGCTGCGATGCGAGCGTCGCGCGCGCGGGCAGCAGTACGTCTGTGTGAGTCGGGGCCGCCGGCAATGACGGCGTCGCGGGGGATCGCTGCTACACTCGCCGCTCGGCCGGCGGGCGGCCCGCGGAAACGCGTCGGGCCCGCACCAAGCTGAGGCTAATCAATGGATCCAAATCAGATTCTGGCCAACATCGGGGATGCGATCGGCCAGATCTTCAGCAATCCGGCCGTGCAGCTCGCGCTTCGGGCGGTCGCGATCTACATCATTTTGCTGTGGCTGGCGACCGCCTTCTGGGCATATCGCGACCTCCAGCACCGCACTGCCAACCCGGTCGCGCCCTATCTCGCCGCGACGCTGATCATCGTCTTCACCCCGATCTTCTTCCTGTTCGGCTACATCCTGTACAAGATCGTGCGGCCCAAGGAAACCGTGGCCGAGACAAACGAGCGGGCACTCGCCGAAGAGGCGATGCTGGTCGAGATCGAGTCCCAGCCGCACTGCGCCAACTGCTCCCGGCCGGTGCACGAGGACTGGATCATCTGCCCGACCTGCCGCAACCGCCTGCGGCGGGTCTGTCCCAACTGCAGCCGCCTGGTCGAGCTCGACTGGTCGCTGTGCGCGTGGTGCGGCAAGGACTTCGAGCGCCCCGAGCTGATGGGCGCGGCCTACATGCCGCAGCCCAAGGGCAAGGTGGCCCCGGCCACGCTGCCGTCATCGATGCCAGAGCCGAGCGGAATGCCGGCGCTCTCGCAGAGCGTTGCGGCGCCGCCGCCGGAGCTGGCGCCGGTGAGTCCACTCACCACGGAGCGCTGACCAGCCGCAGCCGGTGCAACCACCCCCCGAGGACGCGCCCGGGTCCGAGCCCGGCGACTGGAAGATCCTGAGCGTCCCGCTCGATTCGCCGCCGCCCTCCGAGATCCCGACCGAGGAGGACGAACCGCCGCAGTCTGGTTGGGTCGCCGGTCCCCCCACCCGCGGGCCGGGCGGCCCTCCGGGAGGGCGCATCTTTTCGCTCGAAGGACGACCGGCGGCCGGCCTCTACCTCGTGGCCTGGCTGCTCTCGCTCGGAGGCGTGGCGCTCCTCTTCATCCGGAGCCTGACCGATCCGGCTGGGCCCGGCGGGTACCGGTTCGTGCTCGGCCTGGCGGGCATCGCGGCCTTGACGATCGGCCTCGCGGCCGGGGCCGGTTACCAGGTCGTGGCGCGCTCCAGGCGCGACCCCGGCTGGTATCGCGGCCCCTCGCCGATCCTGTGCTTCTTCCTGGTGCTGCCGGTGAGCACGCTCTTGTCGGTGCTCCTCAGCATCGCCGGGATCGACGTCAGCTCCGGCAATGCCGTTGGCTTCCTGCTCGGGCTCCTGGCCGTCGGGGCCGGCTACGCGAGCGTCGTCTGGATCTTCGTCGTGCGGACCGGCGCGCTGTCGTGGTCGGAGATGGGCTGGCCGAGGCGGTTGGCGTTGCCGCAGTCCCTGAATGCGATCGGCCTCGCGGTTGCGACCATGCTGCCGGCGACGTTTGCCGTGCTCATCTTCGGCGGGCTCGTGGCCACGCTGCTCGGCGGAGTGCATGCGCCGGACGTGCTGCCGGCGGCTCGCAGCCAGCTCGATGCGGCCGCGGTCGCGATCGCGGCGGCCGTGGTGGCTCCCATCGGGGAGGAGCTGTTCTTTCGCGGTTTCGCGCTCACGGCATGGCTGCGCGACCTTGGCCAGCGGCGGGCATTGGTCCGGAGCGCGATCTTCTTTGCGGCGGTGCACGTGCTCAACATCCAGAGCACGACCTTCGAGATCGGCGCCAAGCAGGCGATCCTGGTGCTCGCCGAGATCGTGCCGCTCGGCTTCGTCCTCGGCTGGCTGTTCCTCCAGCGCGGAATCCTGGCCTCGATCGCCGGGCACGTGACGTACAACTCGATCCTGCTGCTGCTACCGATCGTGCTCGAGTCCGGCAGTCGGGTGAGCGGCTAAGTCAGGGTCGATCCGCCGGCGATTCCCGGTGAAGAGGCGCTGCGTACGATGACCTGGCTTTCGGATCCGGACGGCGGGGGAATCGGCGGGCTCCGTCGTTCGGATCCGGGAGCGTCCGCTCGCCGCCCTTGCCTGGAGGTTCGTGACCGGCGATGCAGCACGACACCTTCCGGCATTCGGTCCGCGAGCTTCCACAGGGTGAGCGCCCAAGGGAGCGGCTGGCATCGCGCGGCCCGCAGGGCCTCTCGGCGGCAGAGCTCATGGGACTGGTCTGGGGCAGCGGCACCCGCGCGGTGAGCGCCACGCAGATGGCGGAGGAGGCGCTCATCCGCCTCGACGGCCTCGGCGGGGTGGCGCGGGCCAGCCTTGCAGAGCTCGAGCAGGTTCCGGGCATCGGTCCGGTGCGGGCCGCCCAGCTGGCAGCGGCGTTCGAGCTCGGAGGCCGCGTGTTCGCCGACTGGCCCTCGCCGCGCTGGACCATCCGCGCTCCGCGCGATCTCGCGGATCGGCTGCTGCTCCAGATGGGCCGGCTGGAACGGGAAGAGCTGCGGGTCGTGCTCCTCAACGCCAAGAACGCCGTGCTCGCCGCGCCGACCGTCTACCAGGGGAACGTCTCGACGGCTCTGGTGCGCGTCGGGGAGCTGTTCCGGGACGCGGTCCGGCAGCACGCGGCAGGCATCATCGTGGTGCACAACCACCCCTCCGGCGACCCGACACCCAGCCCTGACGACCTGCACCTCACCGCCGAGACGGTCGCGGCCGGCCGCCTGCTCGATGTCCCCGTGCTCGACCACCTGATCATCGGCCACGACGCCTGGGTCAGCCTGCGCGACCGAGGCATCGCCTTCGATCGCGGCGCCGGCGCTCTCTGAGTCAGCCGGCCTCGGCCGCGACGGGCTTGAACGCCACGCAGCAATAGCCGGGCTCGGTTCGCCGCACCGGAGCGAGGCTCTCGATGCCGAGGCCGTCGCGGACACCGACGAGGGCCGCGAGGTTCATGCCGCACGTGAGCTCGCGATGTGCGGGCACGAGGGCATCGAATGGGCAGTTCCGCAGCCTGATGGCGCCGGTGTCATCAAAGTCGGGCTCGAAGCCCGCATCGTCCAGCACCGCGAGAACCTGGTCGCGTTCGTCGAGTGACTCCCAGGCGGTGTCCGCCGCCAGCGACGCTTCACGCGCGTCGCGGGCGAGCATCAGGCCGTAGTCGTGGGCAACGGCCGCGACAGCGTCGACCGACGCTTCGCCCTCGGATTCGAGTGCGCGCGCGAACAGCTCGGCTGTCACCCCGTAGCGGCGCTCCGGCAGCGACAAGGCCCACTCCCGCCGCGAGCGGCGATAGAGCTTGGCCGGCCGGCCGGCACCAGGTCCGCTGCGGCCGCTGAGCCGGCGGTATTCCACCTCGAGGAGGCCGTCCCGCGCAAGCCGGTCCAGGTGGAACGCGGCAAGCGGGCGTCCGATACGCAGGGCGGCCGCCGCGTCGCCCCGCCCGACCGCCTCGTGTTGCCGCGCGACGTAGTCGTAGAGCCGTCGCCGGACGGGCTCGCTCAGGGCTCCGATCGCCGCGATCGGATCGGCCTCGGGTTGGAGGGACATGGTCATGACTCTACTGCGCGGTTCTACTGGCGAAAGACTTGACGGCCTCGTTCGCACCGTGGTAGAGATAGTACCCGTTAGTTATAGAGTAAAGCGAGCGAGCCGCTCATCAGAAGGAGCCTCTCCCATGTGTCTCAACTGCGGTTGCATGCGTGCCCACGACGACATGGGCAAGCCCGGCGTGAACATCACCTACGAGACCTTCAAGGCCGCCGCCGACGCCAACGGCATGACCGTCGAGGAGTCGCTCGAGACCATCGCTCGCACGGCTGACAAGGATCGCGGCGACCACCCGGACGAGTACGCCTCCTAGATCGAACGACCGCGTGGCTGCGGTGGTGCATTCGCACACCGGAGCCGTCGCTTTCGCTCACCGCGTCAGGAGCCGACCAGGACCCTGCGGGTATACTGCTGGCCGTCCATCGTGGTCGATGGGACCACGAATCCATTGCCGGGAAATCGTCAGTCCGCAGTCTCGGCCTTCCCTGACACCAGCTCTCCCGGAGGGGTTCGTCCGCCCGATGCTCGACGCCTTCCTAGGCCTGTTCTCCCGCGACATCGGAATCGATCTCGGGACCGCCAACACCCTCGTCCACGTCCGCGGCCGCGGCATCGTCATCAGCGAGCCGAGTGTCGTCGCCATCGACGCCAAGACCAAGCGCGTGCTGGAGGTCGGGGCCGAGGCGAAGCGCATGATCGGACGGACGCCGAGCAACATCATCGCCGTCCGCCCGCTGCGGGACGGGGTCATCAGCGACTTCGACGTGACCGAGCAGATGATCAAGTACTTCGTGCAGAAGGTGCACGATCGCGTCGGCCTCATCCCCCGTCCGCGCATGCTGCTCGGCATCCCGTCGGGCGTCACCGAGGTGGAAAAGCGCGCCGTCCGGGACGCGGCACTCAACGCCGGTGCTCGCTGGGCGCGACTCATCGAGGAACCCATGGCCGCCGCCATCGGAGCGGGCCTGCCGGTCGGCGAACCGACCGGCAGCCTCATCGTGGACATCGGTGGCGGCACCACCGAGGTCGCCGTCATCAGCCTGGGCGGCATCGTGGTCTCGCGTAGCATCCGCATCGGCGGGGACGAGCTCGACCAGGACATCATCAGTTACGGCCGGCGCGAGTACAACCTGCTCGTCGGCGAGCGCACCGCCGAGGACATCAAGATCGCCATCGGCTCCGCCTACCCCGGACCCCACGACGAGCAGCGCGTGACGCTTCGCGGGCGCGACCTCCTCACCGGCCTGCCGCGCTCCGTCGAGATCACGGCCGACCAGATCCGCGAGGCCCTGGAGCTCTCGGTGCAGCAGATCGTCGACACCATCAAGGACACGATCGAGGAGACGCCGCCCGAGCTGGTGGCAGACATCATGGACCAGGGCATCGTGCTGGCAGGTGGTGGCGCGCTCCTCCAGGGACTTGACCGGCGGATCCAGGAGGCGACGCAGATGCCCGTCCACATCGCCGACGATCCGTTGACCTGCGTGGCACGCGGCACCGGGCGGGTGCTCGAGGAGCTCGACTCGCCGATCATGGAGCGCACGCTTGTCGCGGAGACGTACTCGCGACCGCCGCGCTGATCGAGGGCATGACCGGCCGCACGCCGGCCGTCCGATAGAGGCAGCCGCGACCCGATGCTCCAGACCCGGGCCACCCGTCGCCGCATCATCACCTACGCGACGCTGGTCGCGGTCAGCCTGCTGATGCTGGCCGCCTCGAAGACTGGCCCGCTCCAGGACCTGCGCCACGGCATCAATTTCGCGCTGTCGCCGGTCCAGGAGACGCTCTCCCGATCGACCCGCTCGGTGACATCCATCTTCAACGCGGTGGCCGAGATCGACCAGCTGCGCCGCGACAACCAGCAGCTGGCGGCGCAGGTCCAGCAGCTCCAGGTCCAGACCCAGCAGCTGGAGGCCCTGCGCACCGAGAACGACCAGCTCTCCAGGCTGCTCGGTCTGCGCGGCACGCTCGACTTCAGGACCACGCCGGCTGCCGTGATCGCACGCCAGGCAACCCAGTACGAACGCGTCGTGACCCTCAACAAGGGAACGGACTCCGGGATCGTGGCGGGCGACCCGGTGCTCGCCGAAGGCGGCGCCCTGGCGGGCGTGGTCGTGGACGCGGGCAGCAACTACAGCTCGGTGATGCTGCTCAGCGACACGCGCTCCGTCGTCATCGGGCTGGTTGCGTCGAGCCGTGCCACCGGCACGGTCGAAGGCCGACTCTCCGGGCCGTTGGGCATGACGCAGATCCCCTCGACCGACAAGGTCGCCGTGGACGATACGGTGGTGACCGCCGGGCTGCACCTCGGCGGCGCCGTGCGCTCGGCCTTTCCACCGGGATTGCTGATCGGCCGCGTCGTCGACGTGCAGCGGGACCCGAGCGCCATCGTCCAGATCGCGCTGATCCAGCCTGCGGTCAACCTCGACAAGCTGGAGCTCGTGCTCGTCATGACCGACTTCCAGCGCCCCGACGTGCCCGACCCTGGGGCCAGCCCGGGCCCCAGTCACGACCCCAGGCCAGGCAAGACTCCCTGACCTGACCGGGGCGGTCATTCGGGGTCGGGTACTTGCTTCCCACCCGGCTCGCGACCCGCGTTACAGCGGACCTCACCCGCCCCATCCGGACTCCACCAGGCCCCCCTCGCAGCGTGGTTCACCGACGCGCCACGGGCCCGGTCCGATCGGCCCAGAGCGACAGGGACCTTTTCGGCATAGCCCGAACGAGCGTGAAAACGGACTCTTGCGACGTAGTTCCGGTACGTCCTCCGTGCGTGCCCCAACCGAAACCGGAGAGTCCGAAACATGTTCGTCACAAGCACCGCACGGGCGGCGCGAGGGAGCGCTTCCCGGACCCTTGTCCTCCTGGCCGCGCTTCTCGCGGTCGTTTTCATCGTCAGCTTCACGAGCCTGGGCAACGTTGCCCGCG
>JBBRYO010000024.1:0-28684 GCA_038237595.1 Candidatus Limnocylindrales bacterium
GACGCGGGTCGAGCCGAGGCTCAGCATGATCCCGACCGGCAGCCCGATGGCCGACGCGCCCAGCGCGGTGTACCCCAGCACGCCCTGCATGAAGAGGCTCTGCATGACGAGCGTGACGTACAAAGCGCCGTAGATCAGGAACGTCGAGATGTTGATCACCGTGAAGTTCCGGCGCCGGAACAGGTCGGGCGGGATCAGCGGGTTCTTGCGGCGCAGCATCATGACCGGGAAGATCGCGGCCGCCACCAGCCCGACTCCCAGAGCGCCGAACGCGAGACCGTCGCTCCACTGGCGCTCCTGGCCCCGGATAAGCCCGAACGAGATCCCGCCGATGGCCAGCGCAATGACGAACGAGCCCAGCCAGTCGAGGCTCGCGGGCGCCTCCTCATCGCGGGACTCGGGGACGTGGCGGATCGTGGCGTAGAGCGCGAGAAGCACCAGCGGCACGTTCACAAGGAAGGCGATCCGCCAAGACAGCGAATCCACAAGCACTCCGCCTACCAGAGGGCCGAGCACTGTCAGCGCGGACGTCGAGGCCGCCCAGATTCCGAAAGCGCGGCCACGCGCCTCGCCCTCGAAATTGGCCGTGATCAGGGAAAGCGACCCCGGCACGAGGAGGGCTCCGGCCCCACCCTGGAGCAGCCGGAACAGGATCATCAGCTCCATGTTCGGCGCCAGCCCGCAGAGGGCGGAAGTCACGCCGAAGCCAGCCAGCCCGATGGCGAAGATCCGGCGGCGACCGTATCGATCGGCGAGGGCACCGGCCAGGATCAGCAGCGCAGCGAGCACCGCCAGGTAGCCGCTGGTGATGTAGGCCTGGCCCTCGAACGCGCCCACGAACGTGGCCGGGAGCTCCTGGCCGATCTTCTTCAGGGCGACATTGACGATCGTCCCGTCCAGAAAAACGATGCCCGACCCAAGAACGACGGCGGACAGGATCCAGCGCGCGCTGGTCGATGTGGGCGATCGGGTCACGCGGTTCTCCGAGCGGTGCTTCGATCTCTCATCTTCGGGCCTTGCCGCCGCGCGCACAAGTTACGGCCAATTGAGTCTCCTCGCCCTTCGCCTCCGCTACGCTTCGTGGCATGGCCCTGCCCGACCTGGACATACAGCTCGACGTCGCCGTTGACGCGGCGCGGCGTGCCGGGCGCATCCAGATGGAGCGTTACGAGCGCCTGGAGCGCATCGTGCACAAGAGCGAACACGACGTGGTGACCGAGGTCGACCACCTGTCCGAGGCCCTGATCATCGAGGCCCTGACTCGGGTGTTTCCGGATGACGCCTTCCTCGCCGAGGAATCCGGCCATTCCGGTGGCCAGGGAAGGGACACGGCCCAGGGAGCCGCGGCAACGCCCACGGACGGATCCGCTGGCGCACCTCCGGCCCAGGCAACCCTTCCGCTCCCGATCTCGCCCGACCACCGCATCTGGATCATCGACCCGCTCGACGGGACGGTGAACTACGCCAACGGCATTCCCGTCTTCTGCGTGAGCATCGGCCTGGCGATCGGCGGAAAGCCGGCTCTCGGCGCGATCTACGATCCAACGCGCGACGAGATGTTCACCGCGATCGCCGGACGCGGCGCCCAGCTCGACGGCGTCGAAATCCGCCACCCGGCGAAGGCGAAGCTCTCGGACGCGGTGGTCTCGCTGTCGCTGCCACACCACGGGTTCGCACGACGCGAGGCGAGGATCCACCGGGCCATTCGCATCGCGCGCAACATGGGCAGCGCCTCCCTCGCCCTGACCTACGTCGCGAACGGCCGATTCGATGCCTACGTGCAATATGGCGGGCTGTCACTGTGGGACGTGGCTGCCGCAGGGCTGATTGCCGAGGAGGGCGGTGCCACGGTGACTGACATCGCCGGTAACCCCTGGTTCGATCTGTCGCGCAAGAGCCGATCGATCGGGATCCTCGCCGCGGCTGCGTCGCACCACGCGGCAATGCGCGAGTTGCTGCGCTAGCGAGGCGGCTTCCGGCGGCCGATCGGGCCGAGATGCGTGTCTCCGAACGCCGTCGGGTACTTGAGCCAATAGCCAAGGGTCCAGCGCACCACCGAGTCGGATTCGGCCCGATGCCCGGCGAATGCGGGCGGGGCAGTCGCGGCGGTGGTCGACGACGCTGCAGGCGACACACTCACGGGGCTCCCCGCTACTCCTCTCGCTCGCGCGGGGCGCCGTCCTGCCAGCGCGGCACCCGGAAACGGAGTCGCGGCTCGTTCAGTCGCGCCATCAGCGCCTCGAAGGGCTTTCGGGGGACGCCGCGCCATTCGAGCTCGTCGGGTGACGTCTGTGGAATCGGAGCATCGGTCCGCAGCAGCGCCAGCTCGCGATACAGCAGCGCGTCCTGCCGGTGCTCCTTCAGCGACACCGCGAGCGCCGCCGCACCCCGCACGCCCACGTCCCAGCCTCGCACGGACTCCGGGATCTCCTCGAGGTGCGGATAGCGCCGCAGCACGGCCGCGGTGGAGACCGAGCCCCACCCCGGCAACCCCGGATAGCCGTCTGCCGAGTCGCCTACGAGCGCCAGGAAGTCGGGGATGCTTTCGGGCCGCACGCCGAACTTGGCCTCCACGGCGTCCGCATCCATGAACTGCCGCTTGCGCCGGTCGTAGGTCACGATGCGGCCGTCCTCGCGGACGCACTGGGACATGTCCTTGTCCGGCGAGAGGATCACCACCCGCTCGACGCGCGGGTCGTCGGCCCAGCGCGCAGCGGCGGCGGCCAGGGCGTCATCGGCCTCGAATTCGACCATCGGCCAGACGACGCAGCCGATGGCTCGCAGCGCGTCCTCCACGAGCGGAAACTGCGCGAGCAATTCGGGAGGCATCCCGGCTTCGGTCTTGTAGCCGGCGTAGCGCTCGTTGCGCCAGGAGCGGATGACGTGGTCCGTGGCGCACCCGATGTGCGTCACCCCGTCCTCGCGGAGAAGCGACAGGACGCTCTCGACCACCCCGAGCGTGGCGCCTACCGCGCTGCCCTCGGCATCGGCATGCGGCGGCCGCCCGAAATGGGCGCGGAACAGTTCGTAGGTCGCGTCGAGGAGGTGAAGCTGCATCTCGCTTGAGGGGGACCGCGGTGGCGCGTGGCCGCCGTCAGACCGCCGGTGGCTCCGCGACCCGGGCGGTTGCCGGCTCCCGGCCGTTGGCCGCGGCCGGCTCTGCGACGTCCGCCGCGGCCGGAACTCCGGCTATCGACGCCGCCGCGACTCCGGCAGCGGCCGCCGCCGCGACCTTGGCCGCGGCCGGCTTCCGCCGTGGCGCGGTCACACCCTTGCCGGGCAGCTCGCCGACGGTCCCGGGGTCGCCCTTGGCCATCCGCCGCCGCCCGGTCGCGCTTGCCGATGGGCCGGCCTTCGCGACGCGCTGCGCAAATGCTGCCGCGTAGGCCGCGCCGATGATCCCGGAGGTGTTCATGTACCTGGCAGTCACGACGGGTGCGCTTGATTCGAGGTACTTCGCGAACTTCGCCATCTCCTTGGAGACGCCGCCTCCGAGGATGATCAGGTCCGGCTGAAAGTAGAGCTCCAGGTGGCTGAGATAGAAATTGAATTCGCGTGCCCACGCCTTCCAGCCGATTCCGCGCCGTTCCCGGGAGGCGCCGCTGACGCGGCTCTCGGCGTCCCTGCCCTTGAGCTCGATGTGGCCGAGTTCGGTGTTGGGCACGAGGATGCCCTCGATGAAAAGAGCACTGCCGATTCCCGTCCCGAGCGTCAGCAGCAGGAGCGTGCCCGACACCCCCTCGCCGGCGCCGTAGGCCACCTCGGCGAGCCCCGCCGCATCCGCATCGTTGATGATCATGACCGGACGACCGATGGCGGCGCCGATGCCATCTTCGGCCGGCCAGCCAACCCATTCGGCATCGATGTTGGCGGCGGTCGTCAGCCGTCCGTCCTTGACGACACCCGGCAGACCGCAACCCACCGGCAGGTCGGCAGGAGCGTCGTGCTCTGCCAGCACCCTCGAGACCACGGAGCCGATCGTCGCGGCAACCGTCTCCGGCTTCGACGGTTGGGGCGTCTTCTCGCGGATCCGGGCCGTCACCAGCTCGGCTGTCGCGAGATCAACGAGGCCGGCCTTGACGCCCGTACCGCCGACGTCGATTCCGAGGGCGATGCCGGACAGGCGGGTACCCGGCGGCGGCACGGGCGGATCGTCGTGCAGGTGAGCGGGGGGGTCGGGCATCGCGGCTAGCATACGTCCGCGGCCGGGGCGGAATGGCGGGATCGAGGGTCGCCTGAACCCCGGGCAGGCAGCGTCGAAGCGCGGCGGCCGCCCGGTTCGGCGGCTCGACAAGGAAGGCAGGTAGGCCAATTGGCATGGCGCGCGCGAGTGACCGTGATCGGGGTTGTCTACGCGGTCGCGCTCATCCTGCTGTCCGCCGTCAACGCACTCAGCCCGCAACGCGAGGGGCTCCTCGCGCTCACCCAGATCGTGGCTCCATACCTCTTCGTGCCACTCCTCCTGTTCGTGCCGCTGGCCTTCTCCAGCGTGACTCCGGGCGCCAGAGCTCCAGGTCGGTGGCTGCGAATCGGGCTGGTCGTCTGCGCGGTCGTGGCGGCCTTTCGTTTCGTGCCCGCCTGGATCCCGGCCGGATCCTCGCCCCTGCCGGCCGGCGGCCTCGAGCTTGACGCGACCACCTGGAACATGGAAGGGGAGGCGCTGGACCCCGCGGCGGCCGTGGCTGCTCTCGAGGATGCAGGGGCCGGGATCGTCGGGCTCGAGGAGCTGGCGAAGCACAGCTCGGCCGCGATCGCCGCGGATCCTGCCCTGCTGCAACGGTTTCCGTACCGCGTGCTTTCACCAAACGACGGTTCCGTGGGAATCGGGCTGTTGAGCAGCTATCCGTTCGTCGGGACGCCGAGCGTCGCTCTCGACCCGCCGCTGATCCACGCGCTCCTGGACATGGGCAACGGCCGGACGCTCGACGTCGTAGTGACTCACCCGCAGCCCGCCCAGCTGCGAGCGACCGGTCCGCTGCCCGACTTCGACACGTCGCTGCGGGACGGCGAGATCAGGACCATCCGTTCCACGGTCGACCCACTCGACCTGGGCGGCCGACCACTGCTCATGATGGGCGACTTCAACACCAGCGATCGGGAGCCGGTCTATGGCGATCTCTCGTCGGGCCTGGTGGATGTTCAACATGCCGTGGATTGGGGCCCCGGCTTCACCTGGCGCCCGGACGCCCTCAAGTGGCTGCCCTTCGGACTGCTGCGCATCGACATGGTCCTCGTTGGGAACGGGGTCGTGCCGCAGCACATCTCCCCCGACTGCATGCCGCGCGGCAGTGACCACTGCATCGTGCACGTGGCCGTGACCCTGCCGTAGCCGCTGCGTCGTCCGTCACCGAGTCGCCTCCTCGCTGCGACCGCACCGACGCCGAGACGCCCCTAAGATGGGCGCCGACATGTTCGATCAGTACGGCGAGTTCAAGCGCCAGCTCCCTGACCGCGACTCGGCCGAGACCGAGGACTGGGTCGATTCACTCGACAACCTCGCCCAGAACGACGGAGCGGATCGCGCCCAGTTCATCCTCTACCGGCTGCTGAAGCGCGCCCGCCAGCTCAATATCGGGCTCCCGCCGCTGACCCAGACGCGCTACATCAACACCATCTCCCCGGAGCAGGAACCGGCCTTCCCCGGCGACGAGGAGATGGAGCTCCACATCCGGCGCATGGTGCGCTGGAACGCCGTGGCCATGGTCCTGCGCGCGAATTCGGTCTCCGCGGGCATCGGCGGCCACCTCGCCACGTATGCCTCGGCGGCCAGCCTCTACGAAGTCGGGTTCAACCACTTCTTCCGGGGCAAGGACGCGCCGGGCATGGGCGACCAGGTCTACTTCCAGGGCCACGCGGCCCCCGGCGCCTACGCCCGGGCCTTCCTGGAAGGCCGGCTGACCGAGTCCCAGCTCGATCATTTCCGCCAGGAGGTGGTACCGGGCGAAGGCCTCAGCTCCTACCCGCACCCGAGGCTGATGCCCGACTTCTGGGAGTTCCCCACGGTGTCGATGGGACTCTCGCCGCTGGCGGCGCTCTACCAGGCCCGATTCAACCGCTACCTGCATCACCGTGGCATCAAGGACACCAGCGACAACCGCGTGTGGGCCTTCCTCGGCGACGGAGAGACCGACGAGCCCGAGACGCTGGGGTCGCTCTCGATCGCCTCCCGAGAGGGCCTCGACAACCTGATCTTCGTCGTCAACTGCAACCTTCAGCGACTCGACGGGCCGGTGCGCGGGAACGGCAAGATCATCCAGGAGCTCGAGGCGGTCTTCCGGGGTGCGGGCTGGAACGTCATCAAGGTGATCTGGGGCCGCGAGTGGGACGAGCTCCTCGCCAGGGACATCGACGGCGTGCTGGTGCATCGCATGGGCGAAGTGCTCGACGGCGAGTCCCAGAAGTTCTCGGTCGAGTCCGGCGCGTACATCCGCGAGCACTTCTTCGGTGTCGACGAGCGACTGCTCGCCCTGGTCGCAGACAAGAGCGACGACGAGGTCAAGGCGCTTCGACGCGGCGGCCACGATTACCGGAAGCTCTACGCCGCGTACCGCGCCGCCGTCGAGCACAAGGGTGGACCGACGGTGATCCTGGCCCAGACCGTCAAGGGCTGGACGCTGGGACCCGGCGTCGAGGCGCGCAACATCACGCACCAGGCCAAGAAGCTCAACGAGGCCGAGCTCAAGATCTTCCGCGACCGGCTCCAGCTGCCGATCTCCGACGCGAAGATCAAGGACGCTCCCTACTACCACCCCGGGCCGGAGGCGCCGGAGATCCAGTACCTCATGGAGCGCCGCCGGCTGCTGGGCGGCGCGTTGCCGCGGCGCGTGGTGATCCCCAAGACCGTGGAGCTGCCCGGTGACCCGGTCTACGCCGAGTTCATGCAGGGGTCCGGCACGCAGGAAGCCTCGACCACGATGGCCTTCGCCAAGCTCCTGCGGAACCTGCTGCGCGATCCCGGGATCGGCAAGCGCGTCGTTCCGATCATCCCCGACGAGGCTCGCACCTTCGGCATGGACCCGCTCTTCAAGGAAGTCGGTATCTACTCCGCGCTCGGCCAGCTGTACGACCCGGTCGACTCGAACCTGGTGCTGTCGTATCGAGAAGCGACGGACGGACAGGTGCTGGAGGAGGGGATCACGGAGGCAGGTTCCTCCGCCTCGTTCCAGGCCGCAGGGACCGCGTACGCGACGCACGGCGAACCCATGATTCCCTTCTACATCTTCTATTCCATGTTCGGCTTCCAGCGCACTGGCGACGAGTTCTGGGCGTTCGGCGACGCGCGCGGCCGCGGCTTCCTGCTGGGAGCCACTGCCGGACGGACGACGCTCAACGGGGAAGGGCTCCAGCACGAGGACGGCCACAGCCTGCTGAACGCGTCGGTCTTTCCGTCGGCGCGCGTCTACGACCCGGCGTTCGCCTACGAGACCGCGATCATCATCCGCGAGGGCCTCGACCGGATGCTGCACCAGGGCAAGGACGATCTGTTCTATCTGACCCTCTACAACGAGAACCACGTGATGCCGCCGCTGCCCGAAGGCGCGGACGTGGTTGCGGGCGTGCTGCGCGGGCTGTATCTCTTCCGCAGGGCGCCCGAGGTCAAGGGCGCCGACCGGCGCGGGCCGCTGCGGGCCACGCTCCTCGGCAGCGGGTCGATCATGCAGCAGGTGCTGAAGGCGCAGACGATCCTGGCCGAGCGATTTGGTGTCGCGGCCGACGTCTGGAGTGTGCCCTCGTACCAGCTGCTGCGCAATGACGCGCTCGAGGTGGAGCACTGGAACCGCCACCACCCGGCGGAGCTGCCGCGGGTGCCTGTCGTGACCGAGGCACTGGCGGAGGCTGCCGGTGTGGGGCCGATCATCGCCGCCACGGACTTCGTAAAGGCGGTCCCTGACCAGGTCTCGCGCTGGATCCCGGGGGGATCGTGGCGCTCGCTTGGCACCGATGGCTTCGGACGGAGCGACACGCGCGAGGCGTTGCGGCGTTTCTTCGAGGTCGATGCGGACCACGTCGCGTTCGCGGTGCTCACGGAGCTCGGGCGATGCGGCCAGCTTGCGGCGCCCGCTGTGGCCAAGGCAATGGAACAACTCGGGATCGACGCGGAGGCACCCTTCTCGCTCGTTTCCTAGGCGTTCGCGCGACGAGGCCCGGCGCGGGCCACGGTGCCGCCAACCGCCCGCTCGCAGCGATGGCGCGTACATCTCATCGACGGGTTGGTCGACCTCGTTCAGCGGCAGCCGCTACCTGGACCTTACGTTCCCTGCCTACGTTCCCACCGGCTCGGTGGTCACGGGCGCCACCTTCCGCCAGGCCTATCGTTCGGCCACGGGCGGTGACACAACCTGCTACTACTTCGAGGTCTACAACGGAGCGACGCTGATCGCGACCCACGGCAGCGCGGGCTCGCCGGTCTCGTGCAACGCCACGAACTCATACGTCACCGACGTCATCTCGCTGCCCGAGCTTGATACCGTCGCGGAAGCCAACAACCTGAGGGTGAGGGTGTTCATCAGCAACTCCGGCGGGCGCAGGTCCGCGCATCAACTCGCTACGCTCGGTGTCCATTACTACCACGACTGAGATTCTGTACGACCGTGCACGAACCGACGCGGGTCGGTCGGTGTAGGAGGGGCTGATGCCCCACTCGGGGCCGCAACCGGAGGATGGCGCGCTGATTGAGCGCGCGCGACATGGCGACCACGAGGCTTACGCGGCGCTCGTGCGGTCTCATCAGGACGTGGTGTTCCGCACGGCCTACCTCATCACGCGCTCCGCGGCCGACGCCGAGGACGTGACGCAGGAAGCCTTCATCAAGGCGTATCGTGCCCTGTCGCGGTTCCGCGAGGGAGCGCCGTTCCGGCCCTGGATCCTGCGGATTGCCGCCAACGAGGCACGCAACCGGCGGCGCGCCATCGGCCGGCGCCTCGAGGTCTCGGCCGATGCGCCGGTCGAGCTGGACGGAGGTCTGGCGGCTGCCCGGGAGCCAGCCGACCCCGATGCCACTCCGGAGGAGCGGGCACTCGCCGGGGAGCGGCGCGAAGTCCTGCTGACCGCCCTCGGACGCCTGGACGAGGACGACCGCCTCGTGATCGCCTACCGCTACTTCTTCGACCTGTCCGAGGCAGAGATGGCAGAGGCGCTTGACGTGCCGCGGGGCACGGTCAAGTCGCGGCTGTCGCGGGCCATGACGCGCCTGCGCGAGCGCTTCCCGGTGGCAGGCTGACGATGGACGAGCGATCGATGCAGCGGCTGCGCCAACTCCCGGACGACGAGCTCGGCCGCGCCGTGGCCCGCGCGGCAGATGCGTCGTTCCCGCGTACGCCGGACATCGCGTCCATCGTCCAGGCACGACTCGAGCGCGACTCCCTGGCGTACCCGGAGCTGCATCCCCGGCGAGCCCGTGCGGCTCGAATCTGGTTCCCCTGGCTGCGCGTCAGGCGGGCAACGGCGCTGGCCATCCTGGCGATCGTGCTGCTCGCGGCCATCGCGGCCGCGGTCATCTTCGGGGTACCGGGCATCCGCTTCACCTTCGTACCGGCGCTTCCGAGCCTGCCGCCAACCCCCGCCGCGGCAACGCCCGCGCCGTCGTCCGGAACGCCGCTGCCAGGTGTCTCGCCGAGCGCCCCGCCGGGCGTTTCGCCGAGCCCTCCGTCGTCGTTCGTGCCGTCACCCGGCCCATCCGCTGTCGGCATCGACCTGTTCCTTGGCGCGCCGGTCTCCCTCGACGAGGCCCGCCATGCAGTCCTCTTCCCGCTCCAGCTGCCGAGCGATCCGCTGCTCGGCCCGCCGGACCAGGCGTACCTCCAGCAGACGAGGATCGGCCACGCGGTCACCCTCGTGTGGGTGGCAAGACCGGGGCTGTCGGCCAGCACGAGCGGGGTGGCGGCGCTCCTGACCGAGTTCGAGGGGTCGCTCAACCCAGACCAGTTCCAGAAGGTGATCGGGCCGGGGACCAGCGTGACACCCGTGCTGATTCACGGCGCCGCGGGCTACTGGCTGCACGGTGCCGACCACTTCTTCGTCAGTCCGACCGCGACCGGCGGCAACTGGGATGAGCAGCGCGTTCGGTTGGCCGGGGATACCCTCCTGTGGAATGAGGGCAGCGTGACGTATCGCCTGGAGGCTCCCGTCTCGCAGCAGGTGGCGATCCGGATCGCCGAGTCGCTGGCGCCCTGACCGCACCTGGGGGAGGCTCCAGACCGATGAACCGTGCCTCGGTCCTGCTGCTTGCGCTCGTCCTCTCCGGATGCGCGAGCAATTTGCGGGTCTCGCCGGTGCCGACGGCGACGCATCCGACGCTGCCCAGTCCCTCTGCCGGCCGCACGCAGCCGGCACCCTCGCTGGCGACGCCGACGCCCGCCGCGGCCACTCCGTCGACATCGCCCGACCCGTTGTCTTCGCCCGGACCAAGCGCCACGGTTCCCGCTCTGTTCGACCCCCACGCCATCCGTATCGACCTCAATCCCTTCGCCCAGGGCCTGGAAAGCCCGGTCTTCGCCACGGGGACCGGTGACGGATCGGGACGCCTGTTTGCCGTCGAGCAACCAGGCCGCATCCGCATCATCGGCACCGACGGAACCGTGGCGAGCACTCCGTTCCTCGACATCAGCGACCGGACTATTTCCGGGGGCGAGCGCGGGCTCCTGGGCCTTGCACTGCATCCGGATTTCGCGACGAACGGTCGGCTCTTCGTCGACTACACGCGGTCCCCGGACGGTGCCACCGTCATCAGCGAGTTCCAAGCCAATGGCGACGCCGCCGACCCAGCGTCGGAGCAGGTCCTCCTGACGATCGCGCAGCCCTTCGCCAACCACAACGGTGGCATGCTGGCCTTCGACTCGACCGGCATGCTCGTGATGGGGATGGGGGACGGCGGCAGCGGCGGCGACCCGCACGGCAACGGCCAGAACCGCGAGGCGCTCCTCGGAAAGCTGCTGCGCATCGACGTGAACGGTCGCAAGCCCTACGGCCTGCCAACGGACAACCCGTTCCAGCACGCAGCGAACACGCAGCCCGCGATCTGGGACCTCGGCATGCGCAACCCGTGGCGCTTCTCCTTCGATCGGCAGACCGGTGACCTCTTCGTCGGCGACGTCGGCCAGGACTCGTGGGAGGAGATCGACGCCGAACTTGCCGGCACGGGCGGCCTGAACTACGGCTGGAACCTGATGGAGGCCCGGCATTGCTTCCAGGGGAGCTGCAACGCGAGCGGCCTGACGCCGCCGGTCGCGGAGTACAGCCACCAGGACGGCTGCTCGGTGACCGGTGGATACGTCTACCGCGGCTCGACGTTTCCGCTGCTGGTGGGCGGCTACCTCTTCAGCGACTACTGCAGCGGAACCTTCTGGGCATTCCCCGCGGTCGTGGCACTCGCCAAAGGGGCGGCGGTGCCCGTGACCGTGGGATCGGCCGGATTCTCGGTCTCCTCGTTCGGCCAGGATGATGCCGGCGAGCTGTACGTGGTGGATCTCAACGGCCGCATTCTGAAGGTGGTGGCGATCCCGGTCTCTTGAGACCCGAAAGGGTGCGGCCGGCCTTCAGCGCAGGGCGTCGACCCGCGTTCGTGGCACGATCCGGGGAATGAGCACGATCGCATCCCGCTACGACCGAAACGCCAAGGACTACGAGCGGTACTGGGCACCCGTCCTGGATGCGAGCGCGCGACGGCTGCTCGACCGACTGGAGCCGTTCGTGGCACGCAGCGGGAATGGGACGCGCATCCTGGACGTCGGCACGGGCAGCGGCGTGCTCGCGCTCGAGGCACTCGTCCGCTGGCCCTCTGTCCGGATCATCGGTGCGGATGCGAGCTCGGGGATGCTGGCCATGGCGCGCGTCCGTGCGGCTCGGGCGGGCCGTCCACCCGACGATCCGTACCTGCGGTGGGTCCACTCGCCGGCGGAAGGGCTGCCCCTCGACGACGGCTCGGTGGACGCCGTCGTTTCGTCATTCGTCTACCAGCTCGTGGCGGACCGGAACGCCGCATTCCGCGAGGCGCACCGGGTCCTTCGACCCGGCGGCGTGATCGCGCTCGTCAGCTGGCTCGATCGCGACGGCGACTTCGAACCGGCACTCGAGTTCGACGAGGCGGTCTACGACCTGGAGATCGAGGAGCCCGAGGAGGAGCCCGAGGAGACCCGGGCAGGCGACTTCCGGAGTGCGCGCTCGGCCGCCAACGAGCTTCGCGGCGCCGGCTTCGCGAACGTCTCGGCCCGCCTCGAGCCCCTGGAGTACGGCTGGACCCGCGAGGGGTACCTGGCCTTCAAGCAGCACTACGACGAGCGGGCGCTGTTCTCCTGGCTGGACCGTACGACCGCGGAGCGTCTGCTGCAGCGGGTACGGGAGCGCTACGCGGCGCTGCCGGATGACGCGTTCACGTGGCGAACGGAGCTCGTCTCGGCGCTGGCGGAGCGGCGATAGCGGACCCGCGTGACGCTACCGTGTTCGGAGGCGGCGTCTCAGGGCGTAGGCAAGGGCACTTCCCAGGATCGCGGCCGAGAGCCATGGCGCGAGCTCGAAAGTGTTGCGCAAGGCTGGTGACGGAGCGGCATCGGTGGGCGGCTGGCCGATGGTGTCGTGGCCTCCGTCGCTGCTCTCGAAACTCAGCATGTCGTCCGGAAATTTGGCCAGCAACGCTGCCCGTGTTTCGTCAAAGCGGGCGGGATCGATCGATACGTCGACTCGATTGTTCATCTCATCGAGACCCGTTCCGTTGACGGCGCCGTTGCCGGCTTTCAAGATCTTCGGCATCAGGTCGACGAGCTCACGGCGGCTGTACTTGACAGTTCTGACCCGGTAGTCCACGTCGCCGGGAATCAACCCCTCCGCTTCGGCCAGGTTCGCGTCAGGGGTCGTGGCGATCGTCAGCAGTACGACGATGCCGCCGGCCGGATTGTCGATGTAGAGGCCGCCAAAAACGTCGGAGTGATGGAGGATGTACTCGTTCAGGCCGTTGATCTCCTGCGCGACGCCCGAGCGACGGTTGATCTCAGCGCTTTCGGCATCGGTCAGGGGTATCCCCCAGTCGCAGTTGGGGTACGGGTCGGCGAGGACGGCGTGGATCACATCCGGGTCGGTCGAGAAGCCGTAGATCTTGCGGAAGCTCAGCTCCTCGGCATTGGTCGCGTGACAGTCAGCGGCAGCTGCCGCAGAGGCCGCGTCGGGACCCGCCAAGCCGAGCGCTCCAAGCGCAAGCAAGACCCCTGTCGCCGCCATGGGTCGGAGTCGTCCTCGAAGCAATCGTCCACCTCCCTCGCCTGCTGAGACGGACGGGGAGACCGACGCGTGATCGTCTCAGGCGGCTCAGGCGGCGAAGGGCGACGCCACCAGTGGTCGGCAGACCAGGCAGGCTCGATAACCGGCGGAGGTCGCGTCCTCTGCGGAACGGAACTGCATCAGGTGGCGTTCGGTCGTGCGTCGAGCATGGCGGCACGACGGGTAGCAGAAGATCCTGGTCGTGTTGCTGCCGAAGTAACGAACGCCATGGTCGGCGAGACGCTCGAGCTCCGAGGCATCGACGCCCTCGACCGCCAACACCTCTCGCTTGGCCTCGGGGCCCCCGGCGCCGTATTCGCCGATGTGACCGTCCGCCCGGACCACCCGGTGGCAGGGGATCACGAACGGAATCGGGTTGTGAGCGAGCGCAGAGCCAACCGCACGGACGGCCCGTGGCCGGCCGATCTCACGCGCCACCCAGGCGTAGGGGCGCACCTCGCCGCGCGGGATCTCCATCGTCTTGCGCAGCACGGCCCGCTCGAACTCGGTCAGCGCCCGGAGGTCGACTGGCAGATCGCGCACGTGCTCACCCTCGAGCTGCCGGTCGACGGCCCGCATCAAGCGTTCCGGCATCCGCTCGACTCTGCGAAGCGGCCGTCCATGCTGGGTCTCGTATTCGAAAATGAAGCCGCTCTCGTCGCCGGCCCGCTCGATGGCGGTGATCCCATCCGGCCCCCAGGCCACCAGCAGCGGTCCGATCGGGCCCCGGATCTGGGTATACGCGTCGACCAGCCCGGCGGCTGACAGGACTCGTGGGGCGAGCGTCGGCGGCGCAGTTGCCTCCAGCTCGCGCAGTGCCTCGACCATGGTGCGTGCCTCCGTCATTGTTCGTGGCGCGTTCGTTCGTGCGTTCCTTCGTAGCGCGTTCACCGAGCCACCTCCATCAGCTGTGTTTCTCGGTCTCGTTCGCGTTGGTGGGCGGCTCGCAGGAGCCGCGTGCCGCGGTGCACGTCCGATTTGACGGTTCCGACCGGTCGCTCCAGTGCTTCTGCCAGCTCCCCGTATGAGAGCCCGTCCACGTGGCGCAGCTCCACCGCACGGCGGAAGCGTGGCGGCAGTTCGGAGAGCAGCGCCTTCCAGTAGCGAGCCGCCTCCCGTCGCTCCGCCACGGATTCCGGGCGGTCGTGAGCCGGGCCAACCGGCTCGAGCGCGGCTTCGAGCTCGGCCGTGGACGGCGCCGCGTCGCGGGCGCGGTTGCGGCCCAGGTTGAGGGTGATGCGCGCCAGCCAGCCGCGGAGGCGGAGCTCCCGGATCCGCGATTTCTCGTATCCGCCGAGCGCGCGATAGGCCCGCAGGAAGGCTTCCTGCGCGAGGTCCTCGGCATCCTGCGGGTTCTTCGTCATGCGCCTGGCCACGCCGAACACGAGGTCCTGGTGGTGAGCCACGAGCGTCGCGAAGGCGCCGTCAAGGTCTTTTGCCAGCTCTGTCGGGCAGTCAGTGCACACGTAGAGAGAAACCCGGATGCGAGGCCATCGGTTGCAGCATGCCGGGTTCGGCCCGGTCGCGCGGGGCCGCTAGGATGCACGCGCTGTGAGAGTCCGTCGTCCAGGTCGCAAGTCGCTGTACGGAGCCTGTCTTTGACGTCTCGCTGGAACGGCCGACTTACCTGGGCTGGGTCGTGCCCGGGCGATCCGACACCCGTAGACGGTGCCCAGTTCTCTTCAGACGGACGGGAGCCATACGTAGTCGGAGTTCGCGGCCATTGCGACACCCTCGCATCTGTGGCGATGAGCCGGTCGCAGGGCGAGGTACGGGTAAGCCTGCGCCTGCTGACATCACCGGTACCCCTGCCGTGTACCGCTGAAGGCATCTACTTCGCGACGAGAATCACCATCGACCCGCCGATCGATCCCGCCCACGCACCGACGGTAGTGGACGAGAACAGTGGCAAGTCAGTCAGCCTCAAGCCGTTCGTGCCTTGAGCCGTTTCGACGCGACAACGTCAGGCTTTGGTTCTCGGATGCCATCCACGTTGGCACGTACGCCCTATTGGTGGTGCGTCAATGCCGCTTCGAGCGACTCCTCAAGCTTGCCCCGTCGGAACTCATAGCCGAGCGCGAGCGCTTTCGCCGGCCAGACTCGGCGGCTACCCAGTGCCAGGGTTGCCTGCTCCCTGAACAGGAGGCGCACCGCCCAGGCGGGCGTCGGGAACCAGCTGGGTCGGTGGAGGACCGTCCCGAGTGCGCGGGCGAAGTCGACCTGGCGCCGTGGATCGGGTGCGGCGAGGTTGATCGGGCCGCGGAGCTCGTCCGACTCGAGGGCGCGGAGGTAGAGGGCCACGGCGTCGGACATGTCGATCCAGCTCATCCATTGCTGACCCGAACCGATCCGCCCGCCCACGAACAGCCGGAATGGCAGGCTCAGGAGGCGCAGGGAGGCCGCCCCGGGAGCCACGATCGAGCAGGTGCGCATGACGACGACGCGAGCGCCGAGTTCCTCGGCCTTCAGCGCCTGCTGCTCCCAGTCGACGCAGAGCCGCGCGAGGAAGGTGTCCGAGGGCGGGGTGGATTCGTCGGCCGGTTGCTCGTCCCTGCCTTCGTAGCTGTCGGTGCCGCAGGCGTTGAGCAGGACGCGCGGCCGGCGCTCGGGCGGTAGGGCAGCCATGGCCGTGATCAGGGTCGCCGTGGGAACGAGGCGGCTTTCGCGCAGAACGCGCTTCCTGGCGGCCGTCCACGGCCACCGGCCGATGCTCTCGCCACTGAGGTTGATCACCGCGCCTACCCCATCGAGTTCGGTCGCCCAGTCGCCGATCTCCGGCGGATTCCATTCCACGCAGCGGACACCGTCTGCCAACCTGGCACGCCCTGGGTTGCGCGAAAGCACGACCGGTTCGTGCCGCGCGGCCACGAGCGCCGTGCACAGCGACCGACCGATCAGGCCGGACCCTCCGGCGACCAGCACTTTCATGCGCCCCTTGCCACGACTTTGCTACTCATCAGTAGCAGATTAGCCCATCAGAGCATTGGACGCAATAGCGACTCGGCTATGCCCCAACGGGGATGAGCGCCGGGGAGGCACAGGCGCCGGCGAGGAAGCCGGAGAGGCCCAAGCAGCCCCTCAACCCAGGAGGAATCCCCCGCCGAGGGGATCGCGGCCATCGATCACGAACGTGCTGTAGCCGGTCACGTACGCGCTGCCCTCCACGCTGGTGATGACGGCTTCACGGTCGCCGAGGACGATCCGTTCGTCGACGCGGCCGCGGAAGGCAACACCTGTGATGCCGGCGTTGACGACATCCTGGCCCTGGTGGATTCCGCCGCGAGAGAAGAGATACGCAAGCAGGGCGCTCGTGCCGGAGCCACACGGTGATCGATCGACCTCGGCGTTCGCAAAGATCGTGACGTTGCGCATGTAGGCGTCGGTGGCCTTGCCGTCCGGGGAGCTCGCCGGGTCGTAGTCGACGATGATCGTGCCGTATACGAAACCGAGCTCGGGATCGGTGGGATGGGTGGGTGTGTGGTCGCGGCGCAGAACATCGGTGATCGCCCTGCCCACCCTGGTCAGCGACTCGATCTGGTCCGGCACGACTCGCAGCCCGAGGCTGGCCGCATCCACGATCCCGTAGTAGGCGCCACCGAAGGCCAGCGCGACGTTCAGCGACCCTGACTGCGCCGCCGGGCCCGCAAGTGCCACGCCCTCCGGCCGCAGCGTCAGGTCCGTTGCGGCGACATACGCCGGCACATTCGTGAAGCGGACCGAGCTGACCTGGGGCCCGCCGTGCATGCCGCGCGTGACGTTCGCAACAGCCGTCACGAGGCCCGCCGGCGCCTCGAGGCGGATCGTCGTCTGTGGCTCCGTCGCCGGGTAGAGGCCCTCCTCGATCAACGCCGTCACGATCGCGATTGTGCCGTGCCCGCACATCGTGGACCAGCCCTCGTTGTGCATGAACAGCACCGCGATGTCTGCGTCCGGCCGATGCGGCGCCATGAGAATCGCGCCGTACATGTCGCGGTGGCCGCGCGGCTCGTGCATCACTGCTCGCCGAGCGTGGTCGGCGTGCTCGCGGACCCAGCGGCGGCGCTCCAGAATCGGGGCCATCGGCACCTGCGGGAAGCCCGTGCGGATCAAGCGGAGCGGTTCGCCCGCACAGTGCAGGTCGATCGTTTCGAGCGTCGCACGCGCATGCGCACGCGCCGCCGAGACGGGCCGCGAGACTTCAGCCTGCCAGGCCTGCGGCGCAGCGGACGCTGACGGCGCGCCATACCCGGGAGCAGCTGCCGGCGGGGCTCCGTAATCTCGAGCCGCACCGGGCGGCTCGCCGTACCCCGGAGCAACCGCCGCGGCCGCCATGGCCGGCAATGCCGACCCCATGGCCTGAGTCGACCCCTGACCCGGACTCCCCCCGCGGAGCTCGAACACGACTGCCAGCTCGTGTCCATCCCAGGCGCCGGTCCAGCGATGTGCCACGGGGAACCAGCCGGCGTGCGCCGCGGCATCGGCGTCGACCCGATACGCCTCCTCAGCGGAGCGCCGATCCCGGCCCTTGTACGTCCGGATGACCGGCTGCTGCGGCTGCACGACGTCAGGCTACCGCGTCCGATCGGCCCACGCTGAGCCGACGGTTGCTAAAGCTAGCGGCTGCGGCGGATTCGTGACCCGCGGAACAACAGCTGCGTCGAGACCAGGAAGAGCACGGCCAGGCCGGCGAACGCCGCGATCGCCGGCGCCTGGTTCAGCACCACCGGCGCGGCCGCATCGATCGTTGCGGTCGGCGGAGCGTGACCCTGATGACGGCCATCCCGGTGCAGGATTCGTCGGATTCGATGCGACGACCTTCCACTTGCCGACGTCCTTCTGCGTCGCGACGAGCGGGAAGCTGAAGGGATCGTCCGTGCCGAGGTCGAGGGGCACGACGCGAGGTGCCTTGCCATCCTGCGTGAGTGTCAGGGTCGTTGGCGTCCAGCCAGAGCCGGTGAACATGAACGCGGTGCCGGGAGGGCCCGAGTCGGGTGTCACGGAGAAGGCACAGGCGGTTCCTGCCTGGACGGCCGGGCTCATCGCGGTGAGGAGAAACATGCCGAGCGCGAGCACGGCGCCGCCCATGCGGCCGTTCAGTCGAGTCATGGAAGCGGATCCTCGCTTGTCGCGCGTTGGGCGTCCGTTTCTGGGAGGCCGAGCATGGTGCGGACGTGACGTTTGGGCCATCCCCCTGAGCGTCATTGCGGTGCGGCCGGGCACGCTGCCGGGAGTCCGCTTCAACCCAGAGCTGCCGCGATCGCAGCCCTCGCGCCACCGGGGCGCCACCTGCCCGCCACTCCGCCGTCACGGCGCGCGCGTTAGCCTCACCGCATGCGATCGAGCGCGCACCGTACCAATCCGGCTGTCCGTGCCGAGCCGCGCGGCATCGGCACCGCGCGAGCGCGAGATCCACTGGCGCGCGAGGTCAAGCTGCTGGGCGCGCTGCTCGGCCAGATCATCGTTGAGCAGGCGGGACCTGACCTGCTTCTGCTCGTCGAGCGCATCCGCCGCGGCACCATCCAGCTGCGTCGCACGGGAGGCGCCGAAGACCGGCGGGCACTTGCCCGCGATCTCGACGCGGTGGACCAAGCGCAGGCCGAGGTCCTGATCCGTGCCTTCAGCCTGTACTTCCAGCTGGCGAACCTGGCCGAGGAGAAGCAGCGCGTCCGTCGACTCCGGCAGCGCAGCCGGTCGGCGGCGCGCGGCACCGACGATTCGATCTCCTCCGCCGTCGAACACCTTCGCTCCTCCGAGCTGTCCGCCGCAGCCGCGCGGGAGCTGTTCATGGAGCTCTCGGTCGGGCTCGTCCTCACCGCGCATCCGACCGAGGCCCGACGGCGCACACTGCTGATCGCCCTCCGGCGCTGCTACCGGCTGCTCGATCAGTTGGACGACCCGCGGCTGGCGCCAAGCGAAGACGCCGAGATCCGCCGCCGACTGCGCGAGGAGATCAGCCTCCTGTGGCACACGTCAGCGCTTCGGCTCGAGGCGCCGACCCCGCTCGACGAGGTGCGGACTGCGATGGCGTTCTTTGACGAGTCGCTGTTCGTCGTCACACCGCGCGTGTACCGGTCCCTCGATCGCGCGCTGGACCGCGGGACCGAGGCCGATCCCGAGTCCGCGGCGCGCGATAGCGGCCGCACTGGCACGCGCCCGGCACGCGCTCACGCGTTCCTGCACTGGGGTTCGTGGATTGGCGGCGATCGGGACGGCAACCCCAACGTGACCGCCGAAACGACGCGCGGCGCGATGCGCATCCAGACCGACCACGTCCTTCGCGGCTACGAGGCGGTGGCGACGCGCCTGATGCAGACGGCGGCCGCGACGGTTGCACCGGAGGCGGTGGACCGCGCCCTGCTCGCTCGCCTCGAGCTAGACCGGGCGGAGCTGCCGGAGGCCGCAAACACGGTGGGGTGGCGCTTCCCGAACGAGCCCTACCGGCAGCGCCTGGGCTTCATCGCGGCACGGCTGCGCCAGACTCGGACGAGGCTGGTCGGTGGCGCGCGTGCCGACGACAAGGGCAGGACCGTGGTCACCAGGGGCTCGTACGGCACGCCGGCTGACCTCATCGCCGAACTTGACGAGCTGCGTGACGCCCTGGTCGCCGACGGCCTGGCACGCGTCGCCTTCGGCGAGATCCAGGACATGCGCTGGCAGGTCGAGACGTTCGGGTTCCACGCCCTCTCTCTCGAGGTTCGCCAGCACAGTGCAGTCCATGCGACGGCCCTCGAGGCGCTTCGGGAGGCGAAGGCCGCGGCGGCGCCGAGCGCGTTGCGCGATGCGGAGAATCTCGATGCCGTGCTGGGGCGCGAGGCGGCGCCGGGGGTCCCGATCGGCGAGGTGCTCGAGACGTTCCACGCGATCGCCGACCTCCAGGGCACATTCGGCACGGAGGCCTGCCGTCGCTACGTCATCAGCTTCACGCGATCCGAGCGCGACGTGCTGGACGTCCTGGACCTGGCGGCGCTTGCGCAGGAGGTCGGCGAACGCTCGGGGCTTTCTGGTGGCGCGACCGGACAAGGCTCAGCTGGTAGGGCGACTGAACCTGGATCTGGCGGCCGGGCGGTTGAACCGGGCCGGGCTCCGGTGCTCGACGTCGTGCCGCTCTTCGAGTCCGCCGACGCCCTTGGCGACTGCGAGCGAATCGTCGATCGCCTGCTTTCGGACCCCACCTACCGGCGCCACCTGGACTCTCGCGACTCGATCCAGGAGGTGATGCTGGGGTACTCCGATTCGACCAAGGAATCCGGGGCGCTTGCCGCAGCATGGATGCTCTACCGCGCCCAGGAGCAGCTGGCGGAAGTGGCGCACCGTCACGGCGTCAAGTTGACACTGTTCCACGGCCGCGGCGGGGCGATCGGCCGGGGCGGGGGCCCGATGAACCGGGCGATCCTGGCCCAGGCGCCCGGCTCGATCGAGGGCCGCCTCAAGCTCACCGAGCAGGGCGAGGTCGTCGCCGATCGCTATGCCAACCCGGTGATTGCACTGCGGCACCTCGAGCAGGTCACGAATGCGGTGCTGGTGGCATCGTCGCCGGATCACGAGGAGCGGTCGCGCGCAGCGGAGAAGGCCGGCGCCCCGATCCTCATCGAGCTGGCGGAGAGCTCGCGGCGTGCGTACCGATCCCTGGTCTGGGAGGACCCGCGCTTCGAGAGCTATTTCCGGGCGGCCACGCCGATCGAGGAACTGGCCGGCCTTGCCATCGGGTCGCGTCCCGCTGCCCGGGCCGCCGCCGGGCAGGGACGGGCAAAGGGACGTGGCGACGGAGCCGCGGCGCCGGGCCGCTCCCTCGACGCCCTGCGCGCCATCCCGTGGGTCTTCGCCTGGTCGCAGTCGCGCGCCAACCTGCCCGGTTGGTACGGCATCGGGACGGCGCTCGCCGACTACCAGCGAGAGCATGGCGCGGAGGGGCTGGAACGCTTGCGTCTGCTCTACGCCGCGTGGCCCTTCTTCGCCAGCGTCCTTGACAACGCCGAGATGAGCCTGGCCAAGGCCGACCTCCAGGTCGCGCGCCGCTACGCCGGGCTGGCGCCGACCCCCGACGTGCGTCGCGTGTGGCGCCGCATCAAGGCCGAGTTCGAGCGCACGTCATGGGCCATCCTCAGCGTCACCGGCCGCGAGCGCCTGCTCGACGCGATGCCCGTCCTGCAGCGCTCGATCGAGCTGCGCAACCCGTACGTCGACTCGCTGTCCGAGCTCCAGGTCCGGCTCCTTGCGCGGCTCCGCGCTCTCCCCGCCGACGACCCGGTGCGCGCCGAGCTGCTGCGCCTCGTGCATCTCACGGTCAGCGGCGTGGCCGCGGGAGTCCAGAACACGGGGTAAGTGGCAGCACTCGCCTGCACGCGCGGCGCAACCGTGCATGAGTACGCATAACTCCCCATCTCTGCGTCGAATCCACCGTGCGAGAGATGTACTCCCTGACACATCCGGCGATCTCGCAAGAAACTCCGCGAGTTGGCGTGGATTTCGTCCCTACACTCTGTGACGTGGGGTCAGGGCGGCCGGCGCAGGTGGCTTCGTCGGCCACCGCCCAAGCACGCATCGTCATCGAGCTCGATGAGCGACAAGGACAGACGCTCGTGGGAGCCCTCAGGTGTGGACGGATGTCTGCCGGATCCATCGACCAGTGATACCCGGTGTTCACGCCCGTCTCGTAGACGATCCTGCCGTTGGGGATCGTGGGACCTTCCTTGCAGGCAAGCAGGTCGCGCACTGTCGCGATGTTCGCCGGATCGGTCAGCAGCGCCTTGAACACCTCCTTTTCCGCGACGCGGAACGTGACGATCACCGCGCCAGTCGGGGAGGGGGCGACCCCGGAGGGCGAAGGGGACGGGTGCGGCGCCGAAGTCGCCGTGGCGCTCGGGTTGGAGCTCGGAGAGGGTGCAGGAGTCGACATCGGGGGAATCGGGATCGTCGATGGGCGGGGCGTGACGCCCGGAGTCGAGCTCGCGCAGCCTGCCACCACGATGGCGAGAAGCATCAGGATCGGGCGGGTCACGTGCGACATCAGAAGGACAACTCCGTCATCGGGGTCGGAGTTTGGCGCTCAGACGGCCGTGGGCAACGCGCGGTTCCTGCTTGCTTCCCTAACAATCGTTCGTTAGACTCACCGGATGGTCGAGACCCGCCGGCGCCAGATCGAGAATGCGGCAAGCGAGCTGTTCCGCGAGCGCGGCTATCCGTCGACGAGCGTCCGCGACATCGCCCGGGCGCTCGACATCCAGGGCGCCAGCCTGTACGCGCACGTGGCCTCCAAGGAGGAAATGCTCTGGTCGATCGTCGATCGTGCCGCGGACCGCTTTGACGCGGAGGTCGCTCCCATCACCGACCAGGCAGGCCTCACCCCCAGAGACCGGTTGCGCCAGATGGTCCGCGCGCACGTCCGCGTGGTGACCACCGACCAGGGCAGCGCGATCGTCTTCCTCGACGAGTGGCGTTACCTCTCGCCCGAGCGACGCGCGTCCATTGCCGAGCGGCGCGACGCCTACGAGGCGCGCTTCCGTGCAGTGATCGCGGACGGCTTGGCAACCGGAGACTTCCATGCGGCGGATCCAATGCTCGCGGCCGCCTTCGCGCTCTCGGCCCTGAACGGCATCTCGGCCTGGTACCGCCCCGGCGGCCGGCTCACGGCCGACCAGATCGCCGACGCCTACGCCGACATGATCCACGCCGCGCTCTCCGAGCCCACCCCAACGAGGGAATCGACGACTCCACGCCCGACCCCGGAGGATCGCTAGATGACCGACCCGCTCGCGCTCGAACCGATCCTGTCCCCCGAGGAACGCTCGGCGCCCGCCTTCGCTGACCCTTCGCTTTCGGACGACGAGCGGTATGAGGCCTTCGTTGGACACGTTCAGGCCGGACTCAAGGTCGAGGCCACCGACTGGATGCCGGACGAGTACCGCATGGCCGTGCTGCGCTTCGTCGAGATGCACGCCAACAGCGAGCTCATGGGCGTCCTGCCCGAGCGCGAATGGATCATGCGAGCGCCGACGCTGAAGCGGAAGCTCGCCCTGACGGCCAAGGTGCAGGACGAGTGCGGGCACGCCCAGCTGCTGTATCGCGTCGCCGAGGACCTGGGCAAGAGCCGCGAGCAGATGTACGCGGACCTGCTCGACGGGAAGACAAAGTTCCACAACGTCTTCCACTACCCCACGAAGTCGTGGGCGGACGTCGGCATCATCGCGTGGCTGGTCGACGCCGCGGCGATCGTCGCCCAGCAGGCACTGCGCGACTCCTCCTACGGCCCGTACAGCCGGACGATGAAGAAGATCTGCTGGGAGGAGTCGGTCCACATCATGCACGGCCGGGACGTGGTCGTGACCATGATGAGCGGCACGGATTCACAGCGTGCCATGGTCCAGGAGGCGCTCGATCGCTGGTGGGGACCGCTCATGCAGATGCACGGTCCGCGCAGTCCGCGCGAGAAGGACCGCGACCTCTTCTGGCGGATCAAGGCAAAGACCAGCGAGGAGCTGCGCCAGGAATTCCTGTCGATCTACGTGCCGCGGATCCGCGAGCTCGGCCTCGTGATCCCGGACCCGGACCTGCGCCTGGACGAGGCGGCCGGGCAGTGGCGCTATGCCGAGCCCGACTGGGACGAGCTGCGCTCCGTGGTCACAGGGCACGGGCCGAAGTCACAGGAGCGGCTCGACTTCCGGCGCTTCAACCACGAGCAGACGGCCTGGGTCCGCGACGCGATCCTGGCTCCGGCCGCTGCCGCCGCCTGAGGTGGGCGCCCGCACGCGAACCCGCCTGAAGCGACGGAGCTACGCCGGCCCGGCCGACCTCGCCCTGATGCAGGACGTGCAGCGCGCAGGCTGGCGCGCCTTCGGACCGCGCGTGCCGTCGCATCCGGGCGACCTCGAGTGGGGATGGTCCGGGCTGATCGATCCGGGGAAGGATCGGTCGGACTCGATCGCCTTGTGGGAAGACGCCGGCGGCGAGGTGCGCGCGTGGGCCGTCGACCAGACGACCATCTTCGACTGGTACGTGCACCCCGAGGATGGCGCCGGCACTACCGCCGAGCCCCTCGTTGACGAGGCGTTCGCGTGGTTCCTCGACGAGGAGCGGTTGCGGCGCGCGCACGGCGAGGTACCGCCTCGTCTCGGTGCATGGTCCGAGCCGGGCAGGCCTCTCGAGGCGCTCCTCGAGCGCGAAGGGTTCGCGCCCGATCCCGACGGGGAGATCGTGCACCGGGCCCTGCGCCTGAAGCGACGGCCGACCGACCCGGACCAGGTCGACGGCTATGTCCTCTTCGGCGTGAGCCTCGATGGCGATCTCGGGCGCCGGGTGGAGGTTCATCGCGCCGCATTCGACCCGTCCCGCCTGACAACGGACCGATACGCAAGCGTGATGGCCATGCCCCTCTACCGGCCAGAACTCGACGTCGTCGCGGTGGCGCCAGACGGAATGTTCGCGTCGTTCTGCCTGACCTGGTACGACCCGCACATCCGCGTCGGCCTGTTCGAGCCCGTGGGCACGCACCCCGACCACCGCCGGCTCGGTCTCGCGGCCGCTGTCTGCCGGGAGGCCCTTCGCCGGCTGGCGGCCGTCGGCGCCGAATGGGCCCTGGTCCTGGCGCATGCCAACGAGCCCGGACCCAACCGCCTGTACGAGTCGCTCGGCTTCGAGGAGGTCCACCGGTCCTCGCTGTGGCGACGGGGAGGCGCGGCGTGAGCGACCCACGCGATCCGATCGGCCGCAGCGACCCCACGGCAGTCCTCGGCCCGGACGCCCAGGCCGATGTCTGGGAGGTGTTTCGCCAGGAGAAGGACGGCGACGCGATGCGACACGCGGGCAATGTCCGCGCTCCCGACGCGGACCTCGCGATGCACTACGCCCGCGAGTTCTATTCGCGGCGACAGGAGAGCGTGCGTCTCTGGATCGTGCCGCGCACGGCGATCCGCGACCTCTCCGACCTCGACCTGCTCCAGCCGCCGCTCGACCGCTCGTTCAAGAAGCCGGGCGGCTACGTGATGCGCGACAAGCTCGACGCCGCGCGACGCAAGGCGAGCACGGAATGACCGCCGAGCCCACCCGGAGGACGACGCGCGTCACGGTCGCGCACGACGTCCCGAGCTTCGATGCGGCGGGCCTGGCTCCGGCGACGCGCGACGCCCTCTCCGAGCTGCTGCTGACGCTGGCCGACGACGAGTTCGTGCAGGGCTTCCTGGACTCCGAGTGGACGGGCATCGCGCCCATGCTGGAGGAGGACGTGGCCTTCAGCTCGCTCGCCCAGGACGAGATCGGCCACGCCCGCGCCTTCTACGAGCTCCGCTCGGCGCTCACCGGAGAGGATCCAGACAAGATCGCCTTCGGACGGCCGGTGGACGCCTACCGCCACTGCCGCCTGCTTGATCATCCGCGGACCGACTGGGCGTTCAGCATCGCTCGGCGCTACCTCTACGACACCGCCGATGCAGTGCGCCTCGTTGCGCTCGCGGATTCCTCGTTCCGGCCGCTTGCCGAGGTCGTCGGCAAGGTGCGCCGCGAGGAGACCTACCACCTGATGCACCTCGATGCCTGGGTGAGGCGCCTCGCCGACCGAGGCGGCGAGGCACGCGACCGACTCGAGGCCGCGCTTGCCGCCCTGTGGCCCGATGCGCTGTCCGTCTTCGCGCCGCTCAACGGGGAAGCGACGCTCATCCGGGAGGGGATTCTCTCCGAGCCCATGGAGGTGCTGGCGGCGCGCCAGCTGGAGCGTCTCAAGGGCGTCTTCGGCGGCCTCGGCATCCAGGTTCCCGGCACGACGCCGGAGTCCAGCGGCGGCCGCACCCGTACCGCCCCGTCCGCTGGCTTCCAATGGCTGTGGGGCGAGTTCACCGCCGTCCACCGGCTCGAGGCGGGTGCCACGTGGTGACCTCTGCGGCTCCTGGCCACGCCGTGCATCCCGGCCGTGCCATGCCTCCGCGCCGCGCCGCGCCTCCGGTCTTCGCCAGGTTGTTGATGAGCGCCGTCCCCCTCGAGAGCGCCATCCGTGCGGCCCTCGCCGACGTCTCCGATCCCGAGATCCCGGGCCTCTCGATCGTGGACCTGGGCATCGTCCGCGACGTCCAGGTGGGGCCCGGCCGCGTCAGGGTCGAGCTGCTCCCCACGTTCATCGGCTGCCCGGCGGTGGAGCTGATCCGGGACGCGGTCCTGGAGCGGCTGGCGCCGTTCGCCGCGACCGTCGAGGCAGAGGTGACGTTCGTGGAGCCGTGGACCACCGAGCGCATCACGCCGCAGGGACGCCGCCAGCTCAGCGAACGGGGCTTTGCACCGCCGACCGGCCTGCCCCTCGGACGCGACTTGCCGCTGATCCCCACGATCGACGTCGCGGCGTGCCCGTGGTGCGGGTCGTCGAACACTCGCCTGGAGAACGCCTTCGGGACGACCCTCTGCCGCGCCATCGCCCATTGCGGGGACTGCCTCCAGCCGTTCGAGCAGTTCAAGACGATCTGAGGGTTCCGGCCATCCGGTCGGGGCCTGCGAGCGTGACGAGGGTTCGCTCGCGGGTACTTCCAGCGCTTTCCCATCGATATCCTCAAGGTCGACGGCCGCGGCCCTGGGATCACCTGGGCGCGCCTGCGGGAGGAGCAGCCCGCGTGAGCGGGAGGAGCAGCCCGCGTGAGCTCGAATACCATCAGCACCCTGAATGAAGCTGCTGCCAGGTCGGGGAGGGGTATGCCGGCGGTCGATCGCTCGCGACTGAGCGCGCTGCTCGAGGCGGAGGAGGCCAGATTTCTGGCCACGCATCCGGGATCCGTGGCGCTGTACGCACGCGCGCGAAGGTCGCTCCTCGGCGGCGTGCCGATGAACTGGATGGTGCGCTGGGCCGGGCGGGTGCCCGTTTTCGTCCAGGGAGCCTCCGGTGCTCATTTTGTGGACGTCGACGGAAACGACTACGTCGACCTGTGCCTGGGTGACACGGGCGCAATGGCCGGTCACGCTCCGCAGGCAACGCTGGCGGCGATTGCCGACCAACTGCCCCGGGGCCTGACCACGATGCTGCCCACCGAGGATGCCGCCTTCGTGGGCGAGGAGATGACTCGCCGCTTCGGGCTGCCGTACTGGCAATTCACGCTGACCGCGACCGACGCCAACCGCTTTGCCATCCGCCTGGCGCGGCACATCACCGGCCGGCCGAAGATCCTGGTCTACGACTGGTGCTACCACGGCACCGTGGATGAGAGCTTCATCACGCTACGTGGCGATGGCAGCGCCGGGCCGCGCCCCGGCTCGATCGGCCCGCCGGTCGACCCGAACATCACCACCCGCGTGGTCGACTGGAACGACCTCGATGCGCTCGACCGGGCGCTGGCGCACGGCGACGTCGCGTGCGTGCTGGCCGAGCCCGTCATGACCAACATCGGCATCGTCCATCCGGAACCCGGCTACCACGCCGCGCTCAGGGACCTGACGCGCCGCCACGGAACGCTCCTGATCATCGACGAGACCCACACGATCTGCGCCGGGCCGGGCGGTTACACGCGGGCGGAAAACCTGGACCCCGACATGCTGGTCATCGGCAAGACGATCGCCGGAGGCATTCCGGTCGGCGCCTACGGCTTCAGCGAGGAGGTCGCCGCGCGGATCGCTGCGACGACCACAATCGACGACGCCGATGTGGGCGGGGTGGGCGGCACCCTCGCGGGCAATGCACTGTCCCTCGCCGCCACGCGGGCGACGCTGGACAGCGTCCTGACCGACGAGGCGTTTGCCCGAATGATCCCGCTCGGCGAACGCTGGGAGGCCGGCGTGGCCGGGGTCATCGCCGAGAGCGGTGCGCCGTGGCATGTGTCGCGCCTGGGGTGCCGCGCGGAATATGCATTCCGGGCGACGCCCCCGCGGACGGGCGGCGAGGCCGCGGCGGCCGAGGACCACGAGCTGTCCCGGTATCTGCACCTCCACGCCCTCAACCGGGGTGTGTTGCTCACGCCGTTCCACAACATGGCGCTCATGTCGCCGGCGACCACGGAGGCCGACGTCGATCGGCACACGCAAGTCTTCGGGGAGGCCGCCCGGGACCTGTTCGGGCACTGAATCGAGATCCGCGGCTTGCGTCGCGTGTCTGACTCAAGGGACCCTGATCGCTCCGTTCAAGGACGCTTGACACCACGATCTGTAATCCTTAGCATCCTGCTCGGGATTACGCCCCAGCCGGTCGGACCGTGGCAACCCACATGGAGTTTCGATGACCGCAGCGTTCTTCATCATGCTTCGCGAAGGCCTCGAGGCGGCCCTTGTCGTCGGTATCCTGAGCGCCTATCTGACCAAGATCGGTCGGCGCGACGCCCTGACGCGCGTGTGGCTGGGAACGGCTGCGGCAATCGCCCTGTCGATCGGCGCCGCCGTTGCGGTCTTCGTGACCATCGGCGAGCTTCCGGTCACGGTCCAGGAGAACCTCGAGGGCTTTGCCGCGATCATCGCCATCGCGGTCGTGACGTGGATGCTCTTCTGGATGCGTCGCCAGGGC
>JBBRYO010000025.1:0-27803 GCA_038237595.1 Candidatus Limnocylindrales bacterium
GCGTAGAGCATCTGCCCGAACGACACGCCGCGGAACCGTGCGACCGCGAAGAAGGCCGCAGCCTCCATCTCAACAGTCAGACATCCCTCGGCAACCCGCCGCTCGATCTTCCCGCGGGTCTCGCGGTAGAGCCCGTCCGTCGTCCAGGTCTTCCCCGCGACGTGGGGGATCCCGTGACGGTTGAGCGTAGCGAAGATGGCGGCGAGGGCATCGTCGGTCGGGGTGACCTCACGCGACGGAGGAAGGTAGTGGTAACTCGTGCCCTCGTCCCTGATGGCAGCGGTCGGCACGACGACGTGCCCGAGAGCCAGTTCCGGCACCAGTACGCCCGCGCCGCCCGCGGCGACGAAGGCCCGACACCCGAGCGCGATCATCTCGTCGAGCCAGCCCGCGGCGAGCGGCGCGCCAACGCCGCCCTGGACGATCGCGAGGCGCTGGCCGGCGAAGTCGGCCTCGAAGATGGGCAGCGAGATCATCTCGCATTCGAGGCGACCAATCTCCCGCGCACCGAGGTCCGCAGCGGCCTTCTCGACGACCTCGCGAAAGAAGCAGATGACTGCGCGCTCCGGCATCTCGAACCGGGCGACGGCGTGGGCCGGCTCGATCACGGCCAAAGGCGCCGGATCGAACTCCAGGATCGGGAATGTCCGTTCGGGCATCGGGTGGCAGTCTCGGCGGGTTTGGGCATCTCGATCTTGGGCGGAGTCGTCTTCCCGCGCAAGGCACGCCCCGTCGCCTCGTTCGACGCCCACGCCTCTTTCGGATTCTGGATCCCATGGAAACGGGGCTCGGCTCAGCCGCCAACCATCAACATCGATCGCACCTTGCTGGGTCGCGGCGGGTCACAGCCGAGGACACAGCACCCTCAGTGGGTCACCTGGCGCGAGATGGGTATGCTGCCGGGATGGCACTCCCCGAGCGGCAGCCAGCAGACGACCCCGAGCTTCCGCCGTATCGCGGGCCGTACCGCTACGGCCGCTGGGACGGCACCCAGCGCCTGCCCGACCTGTCCGCTGACGACGTCCTCGACGCGCTCTCTGACGACCTGATGGCCGAAGGGGACCTGGCGGAGGCGCTGCGCCGCCTCTTCGAACGCGGGATGGCGACGCCGAGGGGAGAGCAGGGCGACTCGATCCCGGGCCTCCGCGACCTTCTCGAGCGGCTTGCCCAGCGTCGCCAGGAGATGCTCGACCGCTACCAGCTCGGCGACGTGCTTTCCGAGATCCGCGAGGAGCTTGAAGCGATCGTGGACACTGAGCGGCGCGGCATCGAGCGACGGCTGGCCGAGTCGGGATCGTCGAGCTCCGGTGAGGAGTCGCTGCGTCGGATGGCATCGGAAATGGCGGAGCGGCGCCAGGAGCAGCTCGATGCCCTGCCGGATGACGCAGGGGGCCGCATCCGTGGCCTCCAGGAGTACGACTTCCTCGAGCCGTCGGCACGCGACCGCTTCGAGGAGCTGCTGAACCGGCTCCGCAAGCAGGTGCTCGATTCCTTCTTCGAGGGCCTCTCCGAGGCGATCCAGGATGTGACGCCGGAACAGCTGGCGGCGAACCGGGAGATGGTCCGCGACCTCAACCACCTGCTCGAGGAACGCCTCGCGGGCAACGAGCCGCCACAGGAACGCGTGGACGCCTTCCTGGCCCAGCATGGACAGTTCTTTCCGAATGCGAGGACGTTGGACGACATCGTCGAGCAGCTCACGGAGCGCATGGCGGCCATGCAGTCCCTGCTGGCCTCCATGAGCCCGCAGCAGCGCGACGAGCTCCAGTCGATGATGGAGTCACTGCTCCGCGACGATCGCCTGCGCTGGGACCTCGCGCAGCTCGCTTCGACGCTCGACCAGCTCCTTCCCGCCGGCCTCGGCGAGCGCATGCGCTTCCGAGGGGACGAGCCACTCTCCCTGGATCGGGCACTCGCCCAGATGGCGCAGCTGCAGCGCATGGACCGCCTCTCCCAGGATCTGCTCGACGCCGGTGATGCCGGCTCGCTGGCAGACGTCGACGCGGAGGAGGTGCGGCGGCTCCTTGACGCCGAATCGGCGCAGGACCTCCAGGCGCTCCAGCGGCTGGCGAAGATCCTGGAGGACGCCGGGTACGTGGAGCAGCAGGGGGAGGAGCTGAAGCTCACGGCGCGTGGCACGCGGCGGCTGGGCCAGCGCGTCCTGGACGAGCTCTTCGCCAAGCTTCGCCGCGACGCGTTCGGGGGTCACGCCATCCGCCGCTCGGGACACGGCGGCGAGCGCGCGGAGGAGTCGACGGCCTGGGAATTCGGGCGACCGTTCCACCTCGACCTCCAACGCACGTTGTCGAATGCGATGACGCGCGAGGAGAACGGAGTGATGGCACGTGCCCAGGCGGGCCGGACCGATGCACGCGTGATGCTGGATCCGAAGGACTTCGCGGTCTTCGAGACCGAGGAGCTCTCCGACGCTGCCACGGTGCTGCTCGTAGATATGAGCCGCTCGATGCTGCTGCGCGGCTGCTTCCTGGCCGCCAAGAAGGTGGCCGTGGCGCTCGACACGCTGATCCGGACCCAGTTCCCGCGCGACCGGCTGCACGTGGTGGGCTTCGCCTACTACGCCCGCGAGATCCGGCCTGGCGCGCTGGCCGGACTCTCCTGGCAAGGCTACGAGTACGGCACGAACCTCCAGCATGGCCTGATGCTCGCGCGCCGCCTGCTGACGCGGGAGCACACGGCGAACAAGACGGTCGTGGTCATCACGGACGGCGAGCCGACCGCGCATTTCGAGGACGGGCAGGTCGAGTTCAGCTACCCGCCGACGCGTCGCACCATCACCGAGACGCTCAAGGAAGTCGGTCGCTGCACGAAGGAGGGGATCACCATCAACACGTTCATGCTCGAGCGCTCGCGTGCCCTGACCGAGTTCGTCGATCGGATGACGCGACTCAACAAGGGCCGAGCCTTCTACGCCAGCCCCGAGCATCTCGGCGAGTACATCCTCGTCGACTACGTGGGTCGCAAGACGAAGCGCGTGTAGCGCCGGGAGCCGGCAGCCGGTCGCGGTGCGGATCACACTTGACGAGCCAGCGCAGCATCTATCGACAACCACGTTTGCATGAGGGGGAGAAACGTGCCGAACTTCACCGAACAGGCGCAGGAAGCCGTTCAGGGCCTTCAGGATCAGGACGAGGAGGAGCTGTACCGGCTCCTCGGCACACGCCTGACAATGATCGAGCAGAACCCGGAGGTGGCGGGGTACTTCACCCCGCCTGCCAGCTTCGCGGCGCCCATGGGCTTTGCGGTCAGTGACCTGGTCGCCCTCGGCAGGCGTGCCTTCGGCAGCGTCGGGAAGATGGGCTACGAGGTCGTGTGCGGCGGAGCCGATACTCCGGCCGGCGGCCACATGCAGCAGCTGATGAGCACGATCGGGAACGATCCCGTCAAGCTCGCCACTGTCATGACGACGGTCCTTGTCACGACGATGGGCATCACCCCGGCCGTTGCCGGGGTTGTCGCGGCGATCATCATCGGCAAGGTCGCGCCCCAAACCCTCGAGGGCCTTTGCACGGTCTGGCAGAAGAAGATCGCGTGAGGTTCGCGCCTCCCTGACGAATACTTGACTCCGGGATTGCCGCAGCGTTCACTAGGCGAACATGCGAGAGACATCCGCAGGCCGGGCGGTTGGCATCTGGGTGCGCTCCTGCTGCGCGGCGATCCTCGCAGCCGGGCTCCTGGCGATGCCTGCCGCGGCCGCGACCACGCAATGTCAGGTCAGCATCGACGGGCACGACGTCCTGACCGCCGCCACGCCGGCGACGCCCATCACCATTCGCCTCGACCGACGGGTGCCCATCGACGTGATGCTCGACCGTCCGGCCGACTCCATCGAGGTCGACCTGGTCTTCGGTCCCTTCATCGTCCCCATCTTCGAGAACAACAACCCGAACACCGGGACCGAGTATCACGACACCATCGACGGCCGGCCCTACGCGATCTTCGGAGCGGGTCTCTACCTGATCCGCGCCAAGATCGACGCATGCCAGCTCCAGTCGTACGTGCGCGTCGGCACGGACACGCCGCTGGCCACCGTCGCCGGCGGGATCGGGATCGGCCTCCTGATCATCGGCATCATCGTGGAGGCGAGCGGTCTGATCGCCGTCTTCCGGGGCAGCAGGAAGTGGCTTCGCTCGATCATCGGTGGGGCCGTGATCGGACTGTCCGCCCTGATCATCGCCTGGCAGCTCGGGCTGGTGACGTTCGAGCCCGGTGAGGTCGCGGTCTGGGTGCTGGTACCGGCCGTGCTCGGCGCCGCGCTGCACGGGGGATCGCTGGTTCTGGCCGCCGGTGGCGCTGGTGCGGGTACGGCCGCACCCGGTGCCACGACGGCCTCGGCGACTCTGCCCTCCTACGGCGCGCCTCCGGGCGGGGTACCTCCGTCTGGTCCGCCGCCGTCCGGTTACTGGACGCCGACCCCGTCCGGCCCGCCCCCCGCTGGTCCGCCGGCGGGATATGCGCCCCCGCCGCCGCCATCGGTGCCGACTGCGGCAGCGCTGCCTACCGTGGCACCCCCTGCGGCAGCTGCGTATTCGAGCGCGCTGCCTCCGGCGCCGGCCGCTCCCCCGACAGCCGCCGCGCCACCCACTTCCGCGGCTCCACCAACAGCCGCCGCGGGCCCACCCGAGGCCGCCGCTCCCCCAACAGCCGCCGCTCCACCCGAAGCGCCCGCCGGCGAGGGCGCCGGGCCGGGTGCCGGCTCGGTCGCCAGGGAAGACGAGGCGACTTCCGCGGAGCCGCCGCCGGATCCGCCGCGCGAGTCCTACGCCCGTCTCGAGTGCGACGACACCCAGGTCGTCGCTCGCGAGTTCGAGCTCCAGGTCGGGCTGTCGCCCACGCCCGACGAGCACGTCGCCGGCGGCCCGATGCGACGCCCCGAGACGAGCATCGGGCCCTACACGATCACGATCCAGGTCGTGGCCGACGGGTTCCGACTCACTCGCCCGGACGAGACGTGGCGCGTCGACCTGCCGGTGACTGCCGAAGCCCCCTACCCATCCGCGACCCTGCATCTCGCCCCGAACGCGCAGGCGGAGCCGGTGTTGGCTCGCTCCGTGCGCGGCATGTTCTCCGTCGATGGACAGCCCATCGGGCTCGCCGTGCGGCCGGTGGCGGTGGTCGCGAGCGCCGCGCTGCTCGGACAGGCGCCAACCCCCGAGCCCCAGCCCGCCGTCGACATGCGCATCCCGACCGGCGAGGCTCCGCCCGACCTGACGGTGCGCATCGAGCTCGGTGCCCAACCGATTCCGGGACGCGTGCTGTGGCAGTTCCTCGCGTCCGACCCCGCTGTTCGCGTCCCGGACGCGGCGGTCGAGGTCCTCATCGGCAACGAGCCGCGTGAGTTCCTGAAGTCGGTCATCCAGGAGATGGGCATGGCCGAGGGCGGCGTGGGCGTTTACCAGAAGCTGCGGGGCATCGGGGTGACCATCGCCGACAACGTGCCCGATGAGTTCTTCAAGGCCCTGGCCGACGTTGCGTCTCTCGTCAAGGACCGCCACATCACCGTGCTCTTCCTTTCCGAGGAGCCGTATGTGCCCTGGGAGCTGATGGTCCTCGACGAACCCCTCGATCCATCGGCGCCACCCTTTCTTTCCGCGCAGGTCGACGTCGGTCGCTGGGCGCTGGGACAGCGGCGGCCGAAGCTGCCGCCGCCCGCGAAGGTCGAGGTGCACTCGTTCGCCGTCGTCTCGGGGGTCTACGACACCAGCCCCGAGTGGCCTCGACTGTTCGATGCGGAGGAGGAGGCCGCCGACCTGGCGAAGGCCTACAAGACCACGTCGGTGGACGCCAGGAGCGCGAACGTGCAGCGGCTCCTCGAGGGCGATCCCCGGGCCGACCTGCTGCATTTCGCGGTCCACGGCCAGTACGACCCGGGTGGCCAGATCGATGGGCTGGTGTTGGTCGACGGGGCGCTAGGCCCGAACCAGGTAACCGGCTCCGAGCTCGGCGGCACGCCGTTCGTCTTCCTCAACGCGTGCCAGGTAGGTGCCGCCAACGAGGTACTCGGTGACTATGCCGGCATGGCCGATGCCTTCCTGAAGGCGGGCGCGTCGGGCGTCATCGCGCCCCTCTGGTCCATCGACGATGTCCTGGCGCGAGAGCTGGCCCTGAAGTTCTATGCCAAGGCGCTGAAGGGCGAGTCGCCGGCCTCGGTCATGCGCTCGGAGCGCACCGCGTTCCAGAAGGCAGACGGGCCGACGTCATCGACCTACCTCGCCTACCAGTTCTACGGACATCCCCGGATGACGCTGGACAGCGCCGGGGCGGCTCTACGCAGAAGGAGAGCTCACGATGGCGGATCGGCCGCAGCTGGCGGGGCAGCAGCTCATCGTCCTGGCGAGTGACGAGCCCGCGGTGGCTCGTCGCGCAACCGCCGCGATGGGCGGCCTCGGCGGGCGGGTGCTGCACCGCTACGGTCCGCGTGTCGTGATCGCCGACGTGCGGCGCGGGGCGGCCGAAGCGATCGGCGGCCTGAACGAGGTCCGCAGCGTGCATGCCGCCGCGGTCGATACCCCGCCCGCGGGCCTGACGGCGGGGGAGGAGCTTGGCGTCGCTGCCTGGAACCTGCGCCGCTCGGCGTCATTCGCTGCCGCCAAGCAGGAGCGTCCCCACGACGGCGTGGCATGGGACGGTCAGACCGGCCCATTGCCACCGGACGGTCCGGGCATGGTGCACGTCGAGGAAACGCCCCTTGGGCTGTTCGGCCTCGAGAACCTCAGCCCTTACCTCATGGGCCCGATCGCGCTCGCCCTCGTGATGGTCGACGGCCCGACGCCCGACCTCACCTTCAGCGACGACGATCGCACCAAGGTGGTCGCTGAGGTGCAGGAAGGCCTGGGCTGGCTGGCCACGCGCGACCCACGCGCCCAGGTCTCGTTCCGCTACGACGTGAAGCCGGTGACGATCGACACGGCGGTGGATCCCGGTCGCAGCGGCTACGAAGGGCTCGAGTCGCAGTTCCGCGATCCGGCGCTGTCCAAGCTCGGCTTCATGGGAAACCTCCTGGGCCTCCGCGATTTCGCCTTCGCAACAGCAAAAGGCCAGGGCACCCGGTTCGGATACGTGGGGTTCTTCACCAAGTACCCGCTCGCGCACTTTGCCTACGCGGGACGGCCACGCATCGTGATGCAGTTCGACAACGACGGTTGGGGGCCAGACAACATCGACCGGGTGTTCACTCACGAGAGCGGTCACATCTTCGGCTGCCCCGACGAGTACGCGTCGAGCGGGTGCCACTGCGACACGAAGTTCGGCTACCTGCGCGAGCCGAACAGCAACTGCCAGAACTGCGCGACTCCCTTCGTTGACTGCCTGATGGCGTCCAACGCGTGGTCGATGTGCAACGCGACTCCCGTGCAGCTCGGGTGGCGCGACAGCGACTCGGACGGCACGCTCGATCCGATCGACCCCGTCGACCATCCGCTCATCGACGTGCGCGGCATCTGCGAGGTCGTGCCGCTCGTCTGCCAGCTCGTCGGACAATCGCCGATCGCGGCCGGAGTGCGCGGAGTGACCGGCGTGGCCGGAGGGGCGGGCACGGCTGATCCCGGGACCGAGGCGGCCGTGCCGATGGAGCTCCTGCGACAGACGCTCGGCCCGGCCGAGCTGGCCCGGGTGGAGGACGCGATCCGCGCCCAGGAGATCGAGTACCTGATGGCGCTCGAGCGCAAGCTCCGCGCGGGACTCCGCGACGTTCGACGCCATCGGACGCAGCTCGAAGGCCAGGGACCGACGTGATCGCGACGCTTCAGCCACGCGAGGTCTCGGCCACCGACGCGTGGCTGGTGGTCATCGTCGCGGGCGACGGCTCGCCGGTCGACGGCCTCAGCATCGAGGGTGGGCCTGCGCCCATTCCGCTGCCCGGGCCCTGGGCGCCGGTGACGACGCAGAGCCCCACGATCTGCTGGCAGCAGCGTGTCCAGCTCACGGGCCTTCAGCCCGGGACGGCCTACACGCTGCGCCTGGCACAGGCTGGCCAGGGGCTCGCCGACGCCGTCGTCACGACGCTTCCGGAGCGCCTGCCCGAGGCGCCCCAGGATCCGTTCGTGATGGTCTTTGCATCCTGCTTCGCGGTCGCGCAGGACCCGGCGGGCGCCTGCGGACGGGCCTTCCTGAACCTTCCTCCCGGCATGCATCCTGCGTTCACCGTGCTGTGCGGCGACCAGGTCTACCTGGACACGCCAACCAGCCACTTCGTCCTGCACATCCACTCGCCGCAGCTGCTCGCAGCGGAGCTCACGGTCAACTACACCCAGACCTTCACGCAGGCGGCATGCGACGGAGGATTCGCTAGGTTGCTCGCTACGGGCGGTTCCTTCCTCACCCCCGACGATCACGAGTTGTGGAACAACGCCCCGACCATGGGGGCGCTGGTGAGCGACACGTGGACCGAGGGCGGCCGCGAGCAATGGAAGGGGTTCGCCACGCAGCTTTTCGACGCTTTCCAGACGCCGGAGCGTGGAGCCTCGCTGGAGATCCCGCCGCTTTCGATCCGGATCTGCGACACGCGCCTTTCGCGCACGATGGCCCGCACGATCTTCATGGACCCGGCGCGGCTGACGGAGATCGCCGACTGGCTGGCTGCCCTCGAGGGTCCCGGCATGCTCGTCGTGGGTCAGCCGATCCTCGCCGACGCGGCCGGCTGGAAAGGCAACCTGTTCGACTGGTCGCTGGTCGACTTCCAGCAATACGGCGATCTGGCGCGCGCGCTGGCATCGGTCCGGCACGATGTCCTGGTCCTCACGGGCGACGTCCACTTCGGACGCTGGGCGGTGGCGACTCTGCCGAACGGCGCCCGGATCGTCGAGATCATCGCGTCACCCATGGCACTGGTTGATCCGGTCGTCAAGGGGAAGTGGAACGCGGCACCGCCGGTGTTTCCAGCGATCCCGGTGCCCGGGATGGTCAGCTCGCCGGTGGTGACCGGAGACCTCAACCTCACCGACAATCACCTCGCAACGCTCGAGCTGCTGGCGATCGGCGCGCAGGTGCAGGTCACGCACCGCTCCTGGATCATCGGGGATGGATCGCAGCCGCAGGCGGTCGCCGGCTTCACAGGACAACTCAGTTGAGGGGGCAGTGATGTTTGCGATGCGTCGATCCAGCGCGGCGGCGCCCAATGCAGGTCTGGTCGACCTGGCGCCCGAGCGCAGGGAGGGGAACGTGGCGTGGCTCGCCCGAGCCGGGGTGGGACGGGGCGTGCTGCTGTTAGGAGGCGCCTCGCTGGTCGACGTCCGCCTGCGCTGGGCGCAGTCGGCCCTTCGCGCAGATCTGACGCCCAGCCACTGGTCATTCGCGGCGCTGATGGAAGATGCGGACAACGTGCTGTCGGTCCCGCTCGAGCCACCGGATGACCTCTCGAGCGTCCCGGCCCGCAACGGCGTTCGCCGCCTGCCCATCGCGGCGTTCGATGACCCGGCGCGCTTTCCGAACGTCGCCGTGCTGCTCTTCGCCGAATCCCCCGACCCGGTGATCGCCGCCGTCGAGGACGTTCGCTCGCGCCGCGTCCTGCTGGACCTGCCGGCGCTGATGATCGCCTGGCTCGCCTGGTGCTGGGGCGTCACGGACGTCCCGCCGCTGCGCGAGGGCAAGGGCATCCCGAGCGCTGCGTTCGTGCAGCTGTGCCACGGCATCGCGGGCATCGAGCTGACGCCCGGGCTGGTGTCCACCGCCAGCTGCCCGGAGGCGATGTGGCAGTCGGCGCGTTGGTGGGGCGATTACTACAAGGAGGCAGCCTCGATGGCCGCCCGTGCCGCGGCCACGCCAGCCGACGGCCACGGCCGGCCCCGGGTACCGGCAGGCGTCTATGCCGTCAGGCAGCCGATCGCTGCAGCTCTCGACCCGTCTGCCGAGCTCGAGCCGGCGGCAGGACGCTCGACTCGGCGGCGACGAAAGACGCGGTGAACGGCCCGGCGGTCGAACATTTCGATGCGGTCGTCGTGGGGTCGGGCTTCGGCGGATCGGTGATGACGCATCGGCTGCGCGACGCAGGCAAGAGTGTTTGCCTCCTCGAGCGCGGGAAGCCCTATCCACCCGGATCGTTCCCGCGCAGCCCGCACGCCTTCCGGCGCGCCTTCTGGGATCCGAGCCAGGGTCTGTACGGGATGTACAACGTGTGGTCCTTCCCCCATTTCGGTGCGGTTGTCTCGAGCGGCCTCGGCGGCGGCTCCCTGATCTACGCCAACGTCCTGCTGCGCAAGGATCCCAGCTGGTTCGTCCGCGAGCCGGGGGTCGAGACCTGGCCGATCACCCGCGAGGAGCTCGATCCGCACTACGACCGGGCCGAGGCCATGCTCGGTGCGCAGCAGTACCCCATCGCCGAGTCTCCCTACTCCGAGACGCCGCGCACCGCCGTCTTCATGCGGACTGCGCGCGAGATGGGATGGGACCCCTTCACGCCCAACCTCGCGGTGACGTTCTCCAACCCCGGCGAGGCCCCAGCCCCGGGCGTGCCGTTGAAGGAGACCGTGCCCAACCTCCATGGCCGGCCCCGCACAACCTGTCAGCTGGTCGGCGAGTGCGACATCGGCTGCAACGTCGGCGCCAAGAACACGCTCGATCTGACGCTGCTGTCGGTGGCACACGCGGCCGGCGCCGACATCCGCACGCTCTGCGAGGTGCGCTCGTTCGCGCCACGGCCGGGTGGCGGCTGGACCGTGCGTTACGTGCGCCACCACCCCGAGAACGAGGGAAGCAAGGCCCACCAGCTGCCGCTCGAAACCGTCACCGCCGATCGCCTGGTGCTCTCCGCCGGCACGCTGGGCACCACGTTCCTGATGCTGCGCAACCTGCCCGGCGTCAACCCGCTGCTCGGCCACCGCTTTTCGGGCAACGGCGACCTGCTGACGATGGCCGTCGATGCGAAGAAGCGCGTGGCAGGACAGGATGTTCCGACGCTCATCGATGCGAGCCGGGGACCCAGCATCACGGCTGCGGTGCGCTTTCCGGATGCCCGTGACGGTGCCTCCGGGCCTGGCTGGTACCTGGAGGACGTCGGCTACCCCGAGTTCATCAATTGGCTGCTGGAGGCGGCCGAGTCGCCGCGCGCGCTGTGGCGTTTCCGGCACACGCTGGTGCGCCTCATCCTGGAGGCACTGCGGCGCGACCCGGAGACGGACATCGGTGCGGAGATCGCCGAGCTGCTGGGCACGACGGAGCTGTCGTCGTCGATCATGCCCCTCGCCGGGATGGGCCGCGACACTCCGGACGGTGTACTGAAACTCCGCGGCGAGCGCCTCGACGCCGACTGGCGCATCGACGGCTCTGCGCCCTATTTCAAACGCGTCCGTGACACCATGCAGGCCTTCGCAGAGGCGATGGGGGCGCATTTCGCGGACAACCCTTTGTGGCATCTCGGCCGCCGCGTCATCACGGTCCACCCGCTCGGCGGCTGCCCGATGGGCGCCGACACGTCCGAGGGCGTCGTCGATTCGTATGGGCAGGTATTCGGGCAGGAGGGCCTCGTCATTGCCGACGGTTCGGTGATGCCGGGGCCGGTCGGCCCGAACCCGAGCCTCACCATCACGGCGCTCGCCGACCGCTTCGCGGATCACCTCCTGGCGTCCATGGAGGCCCACTCAAATTTGAGTTGACTGGTTGTTGCTATTTGCACGACCCGCCGCTAGATTCTCGGGCAAGTCGCCGCGGCTCAGGGGGTAGAGGGTGGACGCCGGAGGGAGTCGGACGCTCGAGGGGCAATGACCGACCCGTCAGAAGCGGGTCTCTCGGCTTGGGCAAAGCGAGTCCTGCCGGGGGTTGAGGTATCGCTCGCGCCACCGGTCAGCACGGGGCTCACGGACCGTGGTGTGAACCTCTACCTGCTCGAGCTTGGCTCGCGCCCGGCCCTGCGCGGCACGGCGCGCGACCCGCTTCAGCTGGCGCTCAACTACCTCGTCCGGACCTGGGCGGCGGATCCCGCCGACGCGCATTCGATGTTGCTCGATCTGTGTTTCGCGGCGATGGAGGAGCCCGACTTCGACGTCGACCTGGACCCGGTGCGGCCGGAGATCTGGCAGGCGCTGGGTGTCGTTCCCGGGCCGGCCTTCCGGCTTTCCATGCCGGTCCGGCGTGAGCGCCCGCAGCCAGACACGAAGCCCGTGCTTCATCCGCTCCGGATCGACACCACGGGGCTCGGTAGCGTCGCGGGTTGGGTCAGGACGCCCGATGACATCGCCATCGCGGGGGCGGTCGTCGAAGTGCCCGACCTCGACCGCGGGTCGCTGACCGATGGCCACGGCCACTTCCAGATCGAAGCGATCCCCGCCGCCCCGGGACAGATCGAAATCCGCGTGAGGGCAAAGGGAAAGGAGGCCCGGGCGACGGTAGGCGCAAAGGACGATCGAAATTCAGTGCTGATCAGGCTTGATCCATTGGAGGAGTCGGATGGCGGAATACCTCACCCCTGACGTCTATGTCGAGGAGGTCCCGAGTGGCTCTCGACCCATCCAGGCTGTCGGCACCCGAACCGCGGCGTTCCTAGGTCAGGCGCCGCAGGCAACCGCGTTTGTGGGGCAGGCGCGCGCGGTCAACAACTGGTCCGAGTTCATGCGCGACTACGTCAAGGACTCCAGGACCAGTACCGTCCTTGCCAACGCGGTCTGGGGTTTCTTCCAGAACGGCGGTAGCCGCTGCTTCATCGTCAATACACCGGACAGCCAGCCGCTCTCGAGCGGCGACAGCACCGGTGGGCTGACCGCGCTGGCGGCAGAGGATGAGGTCGCCATCGTCGCCGCTCCCGGACGCATCGATGTCGCCTCCTACGAATCGCTGTTGACCCACTGCGAGCTGCTGAAGGACCGGGTCGCGATCCTGGATGGCCCTCTCCGCGTCGACGACGTGACACAGCTGACCCAGATCGCCACCACGATGCGGGCTCGCGGCGCCAACGCACCGGCCTCCGGCGCTGGCGGCGGCAAGGCGGCGGACGACAAGCCCGGACTCAGGCCGCGGCAGTCACCCAACGGATACGGTGCGTTCTACTTCCCCGGCATCACCATCCAGGACGCGATCACCAGCCAGAACATCGACGTGCCGCCTTCGGGCCATATCGCGGGCATCTGGGCTCGCAGCGATGCCACACGCGGGGTTCACAAGGCACCGGCCAACGAGGTGGTACGCGGCGCAATCAACGTCACGCAGCGACTGACCTTCCAGGAGCAGGGCGTCCTCAACCCGGCCGGCGTCAACTGCATCCGCTACTTCCCGACCGAGGGCATCAAGCTCTGGGGAGCCCGGACGGTGGCCGACCCGGCGAGCGACTGGCGTTACCTCAACGTCCGACGATTGTTCAACATGATCGAGGAATCGATCGCCGAGGCGACACGCTGGATCGTCTTCGAGCCCAACGACCGCACGCTCTGGAAATCCATTCGCCGGGACATCGAAGCCTTCCTCACGGGCGTATGGCGGGACGGTGGCCTGATGGGCAGCGTCCCCGAGGAGGCGTTCTTCGTCAAGTGCGACGAGGAGACCAATCCCCAGGACAGCATCGATAACGGCTTCGTGATCGCCGTCATCGGTGCCGCTCCCGTCAAGCCGGCCGAGTTCGTGGTCTTCCGCATCAGCCAGAACGCGGCCGGATCCGCAGTGGACCTGGAGGGCTCCGCCGGTGCCTGATGCAATAGCGAAGCCACCCGCCGCCGCTGCCGGCGCTCAACCGGGTGCCTTTGTCGATCCCTACCGTGCCTACAACTTCAAGCTCATCATCCAGGGCGTCACCCAGGGGCACTTCGTCGAGTGCACCGGCATGGGTATCCGCATCGCCGCCATGCGCTACCAGGAGGGCGGCAGCAACGTCGTCCACCGCATCCCGGGACCGGTCGACTACGGCGACGTGACACTGCGCTACGGGCTCACCCAGTCACGCGAGCTGTGGAACTGGTTCCTCGCGGGTCTGAAGGGCGGCGTCAATCGCCGCAACGTCTCGATCCTGATGCTGGGGACCGACGGCGTCACCGAGGTGATGCGCTGGAACCTCGTCAATGCCTGGCCGGCCGAATGGCGGGGGGCGCCTCTCGACGCCCTTGCACGAGAGGTCGCGATCGAGAGCGTCACCTTGGTCTTCGAGTCGCTCGCTCGCGCCTGAGGCGGATCATGCTCCAGCGACGACGCCGTCAACCCCGGCGGGGGCCGCCGACGCCCGGCAGCGTGCCGCAGGAGGAGGCCGCGCCGCAGCCTCTTGCTGCCCTTCCGGGGGAAGAGGCAGCAAGAACCGGATTCCCGCCGATCCCGCCGGCAGATGGAGTTGCGGCCGGTAACGGCGCGAGCGGCGTTCCAACCGGCGATGAGATCCAGTGGCGTTCCGGCCCGCCGGCCGACTGGGTCGAGCGGGTCATGGCTGCCGCACCGCATCTCCTCGCGCCCCTTGGCGCGTTGGAGCCGGTTCCCGTGGGCGACGACCCGAGCCCCCCAGCGCGACGTCGGCGTTCCGGGCGCGAGGCATCCGCCGGCGACGAGCCGCAGGCCGACCACTCCGGGAGCATGCGACGTCGACCCGGGGAGGGCGCCTCCGCTGGGACGGCCACCAGCACCGGGAGGACGGCGCGATCGAACCCGGGCACCACCCAGGACTCAGAGTCAACGGGCCCAACGTCGGCCAGTCGCCCCGATCGCGCGGTTGGACGCGCTCAAACGGCGCTGGATGCGCCAGCGACGCCACGAGGAAGCGCCACGCAGGCGGCGCCAACCTCCTCGGCCGAACCCGCTGACACGGCCGAACCGCGCGTCCGCAAAGGTGCCGTCGAGCCGCCGGCTATTACCGGCCCGGATGCCAAGCCTGCGCCCCGGCGACCACGCGCCGCCGCGCCGAGCCTCTCGGAAATGTCCGCGGCGCAAGGAAACGCGACGAGGTCGGACCGGGAGCCGATCGGGCCAACGCAGCCGTCCGTATCCGATGCGCCCGCGGGCCTGCGGTCCTACGCCCCGCGTTTGCCGATCGTTGGAGGGACGCCCGAGACTCTGGGGCCGATCCGAACCGGGTCGCCGTGGGTGTCGATGAACGAGCTCCCGGCGTCGGCGGCGCCTGAGGGAACGCCGCTCTCAGCGACCGTCGCGGAGGTCGCGCGGCCGGGAGGACGCGACCTTCGAACCGTCCTGTCGTGGCCCGATCTCCCGCGCGCCTCCCAAGCGACGCCCGCACGCGAGACCCGGCACGAGCGCGACGACGGCGCCTCGCGCCAGGTCACCTCGGTCGGGGTCCCCGGCGTGGCGCACCGGTTCCCTGTAGAGGACGACCGCCGGGAGGACCGGGCAGCGGTGCGCCGCACCACGAATCGCCACCCTGTTGTCGGGCGCCACTCCGCGGGCGACGACCACGTCGCCGCCCGCCGCCTCGCCGCCGAGAGCACGCCCAGCGACCTCGGCGAATGGATCGACCGCTGGCCGACGCTGCCCGACCCGGTGCCCGACGACGATTCGTCGCGGACCGTCGCGCTCGAGCCCGAACACTGGGCGCGCCTCGACCGCGAGCAGCGGACCACCTGATGGAGCGCGTCGCGTTTCTGCTGGAGGAGACCGGTCAACGACTGTCCGCTCTGCTCAACCCCGAGAGCGTCGTGGTACGGCGAGCCGCGGGGGTGCGGGCGCGCCGTTCGGCTGGTGGCCGGTTGACCGGAAACGGCCTCGCGGACGATCCGCTGCTCTTCACCGGCGGCGGCCGCACCGAGATCGAGCTCGACCTCCTCTTCGACACCGAGCTCGGAGGCTCGACCGTCGACGCAACCACGGATGTCCAGAATCTCACCCGCCCGCTGTGGGAGCTCGCGGAGAACGTGGCCGGTCCCGACGGAGCGGCGCGCCTGCGCACTGTCCGCCTCGTGTGGGGCAAGGCGTGGAACGTGCAGGGCATCGTGACCGCGGTCGCCGAGCGGTTCGAGCGCTTCGACCCAAGCGGATCGCCCCAGCGCTCCTGGCTGCGGCTTCGGCTGCTGCGGACGGGGACTCGCATCGCGCCACAGGCTGCAATCGCCCAGCCGGCGGCGAACTTCGCGGCGCCACCGGCCGACGAAGTGCCGGAGGACCAGGTCGTCATCCACCAGGTCGTGGCCGGCCCGACCGGCAGCGAACGGGAGGGCGAGGTGCCCGACCGCCAGCGCCTCGACGCCATCGCCACCCAGTACTACGGCGAGCCCTCGCTGTGGCGCGTCCTGGCGGCCTTCAACGGCATCTCGGACCCGACCCGGCTACCGCCCCCGGACACGGTCCGGATCCCGCCGCTCGCAACGCTGCGGAGGCTGTGACGATGTCGCTCGCCTTCGCCTCGCCGCCGCAGGTCGTCCTGGAGGTCGATGGCATCCCGCTGAGTGAGGTCGAAGCGGCCGCGCTCGAGGCGGTCCATGTCCGACAGGCGCTCTCCGTCCCGACGCTCTGCGAGCTGACCTTCGCGGATCCGCCCGGCCCCCTCGCCACGGCGGCGCAGCTCGCGCCGGGTACGGCCATCGTCGTGCGGCTGCGCGGCCTCGATCCGCCGCTTTTCGACGGCGAGGTCACGGCCGTCGAGTACGTTTACGAACCTGACCGCGGCCGGCAGGTGCAGGTGCGCGGCTACGACCTCCTTCACCGCATGCGCAAGCGCCAGACCGTTCGCGCGCTGCTCGACCTGACGCCCAGGGACCTCGCGACGCAGCTGGCCGGTGACGTCGGCCTGTCGGTCGAGGCCTCAGAGGATGGCCCGGTGTGGTCGCGCCTGGTCCAGGACCGCCAATCGGACCTGCGGCTCCTGCTGGAGGTGACCGAGGCCAGCGGCCTGTACCTGTCCGTGCGCGGCGACGTGCTCCACCTCCTGTCGCTCGCGGGGCTGGACGACTCGGTCGACCTGACGCTCGGCGACACCCTGTTCGAGGCACGCCTCGAGGCCAACGGCACGCCTTCGCTGCGCGGCGTCAAGGCGACGGGCTGGGACGCCTCCCTCGCCAGGGAGCTCGAGGGAGAAGCAACCGGGTCGCGGGTCGGCCGCTCGGTCGAGATGGCCGTCGAGCCGGACGCCGTGGGCGGCAGCGGAGAGCGCGATCTGGTCGACGAAGCCGCCCCGTCCGCCGAGCGCGCCACCGCGGCTGCCCAGGCCGAGCTCGATCGCCGCGGCGCGGAGGAGGTCGTCTTCCGCGGCGTTGCGGCCGGGGACCCGCGGTTGCGGCCGGGAACGCGGGTCAACGTCTCGGGCGTCGACGCTGCCTTTGCCGGCGAGTACGTGCTCACCGAGATCGATCACACGATCGACGCCGAGCGAGGCTACCTGGCCCAGCTCTCGAGCGCGCCGCCGCCGCGAACGGCCGAACGCTCGCGCGCCTCCCACGCCGTGCTCGGGAAGGTGTTGAGCGTCGACGACCCGGACAGCCTCGGCAGGATCCAGGTGACGCTGCCGACCCTGCGCGACGTCGAGTCGTCCTGGATGGAGGTGCTCAGCGTCGGCGCGGGATCCGGAAAGGGCCTGGTCGCGATCCCGGACGTGGATGACCGCGTGCTGGTGCTCCTCGTCCAGGGCGATCCCGCCCAGGGGGTGGTGCTGGGTGGCCTCTACGGCGACTCCACTCCGTATGACACGGGCGTCGTCGAGCGCTCGATCAAGCGCTACTCGCTGAAATCGCGCGGCGGACAGCAGATCATCCTCGACGACGAGGCCAACTCGTTGAAGCTCAAGGACGCCTCCGGGGGCTCCGTCGAGCTCTCGCCGAAGGTCATCCGGATGCAGGACGCCGCGGGCAGCCTCGTCGAGCTGACCGAGAACCTCGTACGCCTGCACAGCGAGGTCGACCTGGTGATCGAGGCGCCGGGCAAGGCCGTGCGCATCACCGCCAGCTCCGTCGACTTCGAGTCAGGGTGAGGCACGCCACATGAAATGGATGACCGAGGACGCCATCGTGTTGTGCACCCACCAGCTGGGCACCGTCACCAACCAGCCGAGCCAGGGCCTGGTCACGATCGGCGGTAGCACGGTGCTGGTCGACAACGATCCCGAGTCGCGCACGGTCAGGCTGTGCCCCAACTACGGCGTCACCGTCAAGCCCTGCACTACGACGCTGAAGGTTGTCGTGGGCTATTCCGGGCTCCTCAAGATCGACGGCAAGGCCGTCTGCCTGGACACCGTACGCGGCCTGACCGACGGCACGCCGCCCGGTGTCGTCCAGTACGAGGTCCGCTACGCCGGACAGCAGCTCGTGGGATCGACGCTCTGATGCCGCCTCGCTACCGGTCCTGGCGCTTCGTGCTTCCGGAGCTCCCCGTGAAGGACGTGCCGCGCCCCTGGCTGTCGGCCGGTCTCCAGGTCACCCCGACCGGTCGGATCGCCATGGTCGAGGAGGACGAGTCCGTTCGGCAGGCGATCCTGATGCTCATTGAGACCGTGCCCGGTGAGCGCGTGATGCGCCCCGACTACGGCTGCAGCCTGAACCGGCTGGTCTTCGGGCCGAACGACGAGACCACGGCGGGACTCGCGATCCACTACGTGCGCATTGCACTCGATCGCTGGGAACCCCGCATCGACATCCTGGGGCTCGATGCGCAGCAGGACCCGGACAAGCCCGGTCAGCTCGACATCGTGCTCGACTACCGCGTCCGGGCGTCGCGACGTGTCGACCAGTTGCGCCTGCCCGTCGATCTGGCTGGAGGTCCCTGATGCCGCTGACATCACCCAACCTCGACGACCGGACCTTCGAGGAACTGGTCCAGGGGGCGAGGAACGTCATCACGACCAACGCACCGGAGTGGAACGACCTCTCGGAGGGCGATCCCGGTCTCGCACTGATGGAGGCGTTCGCCTACCTCGCTGACACGACCATCTACCGACTGAACCGGGTGCCCGACAAGCTCTTCGTCGAGTTCCTGCGGCTGATAGGCGTCCGCCTCGAGCCGCCCTCGGCGGCGGTGGCGATGGTGCGCTTCACGCGCGATCCGAGCGCACCGGCGACCGCGATCGAGATCCCGCGGGGAACGCGGGTGACGATCGGCGCTTCGTCCGGGGGAGGGGAGCCGCCACTCTTCGCCACGCTTGAGCTGGCCCATCTCGAGGCGGGGGCCGCGTTCGCGGACGTGCGTGCCATCCATGCGGAGCTCGTGGAAGGGGAGCTGCTCGGCACCGCGACGGGCCAACCCGGTCTGTCGTTCAGCGTGGCCCGACCGCCGATCATTGCGGGATCGGGCGACCCGCGCGACCTGCTGATCGGCGTCCAGGCGGATGCCAAGGAGATCCTGGAGACCCAGACGGCCATCGACTTCGGTGGCTCGAGCTACGTGATATGGCGCGAGGTCGAGGACTTCAGCGACCTCGGCCCGGACGACACGGCCTACATCGCCGACCGCGCAGAGGGCCTGATCCTGCTCGCCCCTGCCGCACGCGTGCTGCTCCCCGACGGAAGCTTCAGCGACGACACGCGCGCGCTCGCGGCTGTTCCGCGAGCCGGCAGGCAGATCCGGGCGTGGTACCGCCGTGGAGGTGGCCAGTCAGGGAACGTGGCGGCCGGCAGCCTCACCACGCTGCGTGACGCGATCGCCGGGGTCAAGGTCTCCAATCCCGCGCCAGCGACGGGCGGACGCGAAGCCGAACCGCTGACGAATGCCCTGGTGCGCGGCCCCCAGGATCTGCATTCGCTGAGCCGTGCGGTGACCGCGCGCGACTTCCAGCTCGTCGCCCAGCGAAGCTCCGGGTCAATCGCCCGGGCGAGTGCGTTCACGCAGGCGGCGCTCTGGAAGTACGCGACCCCCGGGACCGTCGAGCTGGTGCTCGTACCGGCGCTGCCGGATGCGAAGCTGGCGGGCGCCGTCACGGCGGAGCAGCTGCACGGCCTGGAGAACCCGGACGCCATCGCGCAGGTGCAGCGGGCGATCGACGAGAGTCGGCCGCTCGGCACGAGCTGCGTTGTCAACTGGGCGAACTACAAGACTGTTCGAGTCAAGGCCACCATCGTCGTGCAGCGCGAGGAGGACGTGGCCGGCGTCAGGCAGCGCGTCGACCAGCGGCTGCACCTCTCCGTCAACCCGCTCCCCACCGAACGCAGCGCGGGTGGCTGGCCCTTCGGGCAGGCGCTGTACGCGTCGAACATCTACAAGATCGTGCTGAGTGAGCCGGGCGTGCGGTACGCCCGTGCCGTCCGCATCCACGTCGACGAGGTCCCGGACCAGCCGATCCTGGCCCTGGAGGCCGATGCCTTCCAGCCGACGACCTGGTACGCAGGCAGCGGTTCGATCCTCTTCCGCAGTCTGAACGACGGCGACGGCTGGGAGCCGATGGGCCGCTTCGCCGACCAGACCGTCCAGGTGGCTCGCGTTCACCCCGAGCAGCCGGGATTGCTCGCAGTCGCCACGTGGAATGCGGACGGCACCGGCGGCTCTTTCCTCTACGTCTCCTGGGACAGCGGCGAGACCTGGCCGTACACGCGCCCGTTCGGGTTCCGCCTCAGGGATTTCGCCTGGCTGATGCGTGATGGTGCACCGCTGCTCATGATGGCGAGCGGGGCACCTACCGACGATGAGCAGGGCAAGGGCGGCGGGCTGTACCAGATCGAGATGACGCCGGGCGCCGACCCGGTACAAGTCATCGTCGATCCCAGCAACGCGGACATGCCGTTCTATTCGGTCGCGACGGTCAACGAGGTCCGCGGCGAGGTGACCGTCGCGGTGGTGGCCCAGCAGAAGGGCGGCGTCTTCCTGTGCAATGACGGCGGGCGTGGCAACACCTTCCGGGCAATCGGGCTGAAGGACAAGGACGTGCGGGTGCTCGCGATCCAGCGCGATGGTCCGCGGTCCTGGCTGTGGGCAGGGACGGCCAGCCCCGGCGGAGACGCGAACGGCGAGGGTTGCTTCCGTCGCGAGCTGCTGGGAGCCGAGGATCCACCTGGTTGGGACGCGTTCGGAGCCGACAAGGGCTGGGATACGGGCACGTGCTGGGACCTTGCCTTTGCCGGTGGACGTGTCTTCGCCGGCACGCAGCAGGCCGGGGTCCTCGACCTCGACAGCACCGCGGCGACGCCCGCCTGGACGCGCCCCAACCTCGAAACCAGCGGGCTGCCCGTCCGCCAGTTGGCGACGGGCGGCGGGACGTTCCACGCGGTCAAGGCCGTGGCCGCCGATCCGAACGCTCAACGCGTCATGGCCGGCACGACCCTCGGCGTGTACCGGACGCAGGCGCTGCCCCCGGGCCAGACGATCCCCGCGAACACGCAGCCGGGCGCCCTGCTCTACGAGTCGTGCAAGGAGCAGGACTTCGCCGAGGAAGTCACGTTGCCACCGACCTGGCTGTTCGTGTGCGGCGCCAACGAGCTGGAGGTTGTCGGGGATGCGTCGTCCTGAGATCGAGCGGCTTCTGCCCAAGGTCTTCCAGCTGGCGCTGCACCCTGACAGTGGCTGGGCGCTGGAGCCCGACACCCGCCTCGGAGCGGTGCTGGATGCCATGGAGTCGTTGCATCAGCCGATCGAGGACATCCTCGATGGGCTCGCGGCCTATGTCGACCCGCGCCGCGCACCCGAGCCCTTCGTTCCCTATCTCGCGGGGTGGGTCGATCTCGACTGGCTGGTGAGCCCCACCCCCGACGAGCTGGAGGGCGGGGGAGCGGCCATCCCTTCGACGGGCGTCGGCCACCTGCGCGAGCTGGTCGCCCGGGCCGGACAGCTCGCGCGCTGGCGCGGCACGGCCCGCGGCCTGCTCTCCTTCATCGAGATCGCGACCGGCCTGCGCGGCTTCGCCATCGACGAGGCGGCGCTCGGCGACGACAAACGACCGATGCACTTCCACATCGTGGTCAACGGCCCGGCCGAGGCCCAGCAGTTCGGGCCGCTGATCGAGCGCATCGTCCGGTCCGAGAAACCCGCCTACGTGACCTATGAACTGCGGTTCGCGGCAGCGCCGCAGCCACCGAGCTGAAGGGAGAGTGATCCTTGGTGGAGCAGATCTTCGACCCGATCGGGCTGTTGAACATCGTCGGCTGTGGCGTCGTGGCGGCCATCGTCGGCGCGATCGTGGCGGGGCAACGCGGGCTGAGCGCGGGTACGCTGGCTCTCGAGGCGGGCCTGCAGGCGGCCGCCGGCGCGCTCGTCGCGCGGACGTTCGTCGCCATCCTCTTGAACCTCGGCGGCGAGACCCGCGAGGCTGGCATCGCCATGGGTTGGGCCTTCCTCCTGTGGCCAGGCGCCATCGACACGGTGGCTGCGCTCTTCGGTGCGCAGCTGCTCACGCAACCCGACCGCCTGCTGCTCATCGCCACGGCAGTCGGTGCGCTGGGGGGTCTGTTCGATGGCATCTGGCAGGTGCGAGCCTGGCCCTGGCCGAGTGCGCTGACGTTCATCGTGGACTACAGCTGGGGGCTGGCCGCCAACACGAACGGCGTGCTCGTGCACCTCGTGAACACCTTCATCGACGGCCACGCCAGCGACGGGCGGACTGACGTCCACCGCTACATCGGTGGCTTCCACATGAAGGCCACCTACGCGTTCACCCAGGGACTGGTCATGTCCACCCTGCCGGATCTGCCCGGCACCTCGCTGTACTTCCACGAGCGGACGCACGTCACGCAGAACCGCGTCTTCGGCCCCTTCTTCGTGCTCGCCTACCTGGCCTGGGCGGCCGTCATGTTCGTGCCGGCCGCCATCGCGGCGGCCGTCAGATCCGTCGCGGTCGGGGAGATGGTCGAGGCGTGGTCCTATTACAACAACCCCTGGGAGACGTGGGCCTACAAAGTCGGCGAGGACCACGGCGCCGGACCGCGGACCAACTTCGGGCCGCACGTCTGGAGCAATGGGCTGGTCGCCGGCGTCTCGGTCCCGTTCTTTGCGGTCATCGCGATCGTCACGTTACTGGTCATCTCAGCTGTCTGGCTCTGATTTCGAGAGCCTTGAAGGAGGGATTGCAATGAGAACGACGGGCGTCGTCAGTCGACTTGACGGGTGGGTCTGGTTGGTGGTATTCGCACTCTTCGTGATTGCCAGCATCGTCGCCATCATCACGTGAGCGCCTTCGGCATCACGCCGGCCAGCACATCCATTCCACTGGATGCCTCCGGCCAGGGGGTTGGCTCGTTCACGGTCTCGAACGAGACCAACCACCCGATCCGCGTCAGCACCAGCGTCACCGTCACGAGCGTTCCGCCCCCTCCGAAGGAGTGGCTGCTCGGACCCGACCGTCCCGACCGCGACCTCGCCGTCAACGGCGCCGACCAGTTCACGGTCTCGGTCAGAGTGCCGGCCGGCTCCGCAGGCGGGACTTACGGCTTCCGCCTCGACGCCGTCTCGGTGGAGCTCCCGGACGAGGAATGGGCGCATGGCCCCGAGGTCACCTTCGTCGTGCCCGAACCTCCGCCGCCACCTCCGCCGCCGCCTCCGCCACGAGTCGTGGTCCAGAAGGGATACGTGGAAACGGTGATCGGGGCGCTGGCGGGCGGATTCGGCGCCGGCATCGGCGCCGGCCTCCTCGGTGGCCTGCTGCTCTTCATCGGCGGCAAACTCAGCGACAACCCAGTGGGAGTGATTCTGATCCTCCTGGGCGCCCTGATGATCCTCGTCGGGCCGTGGGCAGGCACGGCGGTTGGCGCGTACCTGTTCCTCCAGTCGCGGGCGTTTCCGGAGCCATGGCGGACCGCCGTACCGATCGCGGTCTTCTTCCCGATCTGGTTCTTGATCCTGCTGGTCGTGACCGTTTCGGTGACCTCCAGCCTGAATATCAATCCACCGGGACCGGTTGTTGTGGTGGGCGCGATGCTTGGTTTCCTCATCGACTTCGTCGTGCCGGCTCTTGCAGGTCGCGCGCTCTACCGCTTCCGGACGACCGGCGGCCTCTGAGCCGGGGGGCAAGCTGAGCGATGGCGACCTGGTTCGGCATCACGACCCCGATCACGGAGCAGACGCTGCCCGCCGACACGCGGACCGGGCAGCAGCTCTATACGGTCACGAACGAGAGCGGCGAACCCATCCGTGGCGACGCCATCGTCGTGCCCGAGGGAGACGCGAAGGTCGAGTGGTTCAACATCGCCAACCCGTCGCGTGCCTACTCGGCCGATGGAACCGAACAGGTCACGCTCGACATCAAGGTCACAGACGACGTGGGGCCTGGCACGTACAGCTATCGCTTCCGGGTCGTGGTCGCGGGTGGGGTTCCGGAGGAGCAGTTCAACGACGGCCCGCCAAGCCGCATCACGGTCCAGCCCAAGGTCGTGGTGGCACCGACGCCCAAGCCATTTCCGTGGTGGATCGTGGCCGTGGTCGCCGCGATCGTCCTTGCCCTCATTGTCGGCGGCGTGGCCGTCAAGGCCTGCGGCGGCACTCCGCCGCCGACGCCAGTGCCAACACCGACCCCGGACGCGCGAGCTGACCTGACCGTGAAGGTGAGATCGCGGGGCCCAATCAGGACGGTCACTGCGCCGCTCGTCGTCATTGCCATTCACAACGGCGGAGCGACAGACGCGGGCGCCTTCACCGTCGTGATGGTGGCTTCGGGCCTGGCCGACCAGTCCTTCACGGTTTCGGGGCTGGGTGCGGGACAGGATTTCAGCGAGAGCGTGACGCTCCCGGTCGATCCGTTCTCATCAGGCAACGGCGTGGTGATCGCGGACTTCACCAACAGGGTCGACGAAACGGACGAAAACAACAACCAAGCCAGCTTCAGCTGGTAGAAGGCGATGGCCACATGGTTCGGGATCACCGCGACTGCCACGGACCAGACGCTCCCGGCTGACTCGCGATCCGGCCAGCAGGTCTATACGGTGACGAACGAAAGCGGCGCCGTCATTCGCGGAGATGGCCTGATCGTCCCCGACGGGGAGACAAAGGTCGAGTGGTTCACGATTGCCCAACCGTCCCGCGTCTACTCGGCCGATGGCAGCGAGCAGGTCGCGGAATCCAATGAGACCAACAACGAATACACCTACACGGTCCCGTTCGTTCTCCAGTCGTTTCCGTGAGCGCGATTCCCAGGCCGCTTCTGATCGTCGTGATCGTACTGTTGGTCCTCGGCGTTGCCAGCTGCGCCCTCGGTCTGGCTGGCGGCCGAGATCGCGGGGACAGCAACCAGCAGAAGACCGAATTGAGCGGCGACGCTTTCACGAGCTTCCTCAAGACGATCATGCCGGCCCCGCCATCGGTCGCCTCCGCCACGCTGATACCCGCAGCGTGCGCGCCCATCCAGTCTTCGTCGTCGACGTTGGTGACTGCCGGCAATCCCTGCACGGTCATCATCGGCCCGACGGATGACCTTCGACGCCGGCTCCGCCTGACTGTCAGCTCGGGCGTGGTGACCATCGACATCACGCAAGACGTCTCAGGGAATCAGCAAACCAGTGCGCCGACGGTCCCACAGAATGGCGAAGACACGATCGAGGTGGTCGTTGGCCGCAGGGCCGGGGCATCGATGTTGATCAGGTGCCTCGTGGCGTCCTGCACGCTCTCCCAGCCGTAGGCTCTTGCCGCGCTCGAGCCTGACTGCCTGCTCGCTGCGAGGTGGTCAGATTCTGCCGATCGTATCGGACGAGTACGCCGGCGCCCCCGTGTTTACCGTGTCCCAGGTGCCGGCGGTTGGCGCAGAAGCGATGGTGAAGAGCGTGGTATTTGGAGGGGTTACATACGAGTTGATGGCCCGGGCGCATTTCTGACTGAACTCAGCGTAAATGGGCCCGTCACCCGGATAGGTCGGATATACGGATCGGACCGTGGCGAACCTCTCCGCATCGTGGCCCTGGGTGCATGCTGGTCCTTGTCGAGTGGAAACGTCGTCACGCCATCGCTGGTGCCCGTCTCTGCCACGGTCGCCAGGACAGGGTAGGTGCCCCGGCTCGGAGCGCCGACCCTGAGGTCGAAGTCGATGTCGCTCATGGCTGCCCGCTCACGGTCTGCTCGATGGGCGCGCGGAGCGCCGAGGTCGCGGGAACTGCGACGTGCTCGGGAGCGGCGAGGCGACCCCCTGGGGGAGCTGGTGCTTCTCGGGCTTGAGGATGCGGACGATCGAGATGATCGCCCCGATGATCAGCAGGGTCGCCCAGATGATCGCGATGATCGCGAGGATGATCGCGGCCACCGCGTCGGTGATGCTGACCACCACGATCGGGACCAGTCCCTGAAGGAAGCTGACGATCACGTTCGCCACGAGCGAGGTCACGATCAGCAGCACGAGGCCCTTGTTCTGGAGGAAGCGCTGGTGGGCAAGCACCAGCAGGATCGCGATTGCGATCTTCAGGAGCAGCAGAAATCCGAGGATCGAGCTCGCGAGCTCCCGCTCGAAGTCCCCCCACACGGCCAGGTACACGATGATTCCGAAGAATGACGCGATCAGGCCGATCATCAGCAGCAGCAGCGTCAGGGCGAGGAAGACGGCGACGATCGCGCCGAGCAGGATCACGATCCCGACGATCAGCGTCGCGCAGCCCTGGATGCGCCCGAGCGTCGGGTGGGGAATGATGGTCCCGAGCCCGAACAGGATGAGCGTGAAGGCCAGCGGGATGTCGATCAGTGACATTGTCGGGATGCCCAGGCCGGGAGGCGCATCACCGGGGGCGTGGAGGAACTTCCCGAGGTTGGGAAAGGCGCCGGTCGCGAGCTCGATCGCGACGACGAGCAGCGACAGGATGATCGCCGCGAGCAGGAACGGTTTGCGGAGTTTGTCCATGGACCCTACCCCGTGGATCCGACCTCGATCGCCAATGCGTTGCTTCCCACCGGGAGCAGCGTGACCGTGTAGGGCCAGGCGGCCTGGGGCCGCCTTGTCCGCAGCTGTCGGCTGGCGTCCGTTTCGTTGGTGAGGACCAGTTCGATCCGGCGTCCGGCATCGCGTGCCGCGTCGACGATCGAGAGTAGGCAGGGAAGGTCCGGGTTGCCGTAGCGTCCGTTGGCAGAGATCACGTACTTGTCCGCGGTCACCGTCCGATAGAAGGTGGCGGTCGTATTCCGTGCGCTGCCGTGGTGCGGGACCTTCAGGACTTCGACGTGGAAGGTGCCGTCGGCGGCCAGCAATCCCCGCTCCCGGAGGCCGGTGATGATCTGATCGCCGCGCCCGTCGCCGGTCATGAGCAGCGAGTGGCCGCCGGTTCGCACGAGCAGGACGATGCTGCTGAGGTTGGGGACACTCTGATCGGGGGGGACGGCGGCCACCCCGGCCACCCGCGCCCTCTCGTGTGCGCGAAGCCAGCGCTGCCAGCGCTGCCGCAGGGTTGCGAGGATGGGGCGGCTCGGCCCGACCACGTCGATGGTCAGCGAGCCGACCTGCACGGGAGGCGTGCCATCGAGCAGGACATGGCCGTCGGCAAAGCCCGGGTTGACCGGAATGTGGAGCTCGTCGGCAGCCGATCGCAGCGCGTCGCCCTCGGCCACGCCCTGCAGCTGTCCGGCAATGGCGTGACGCTCCGGCGTCACTGCCTGCGCCTCCTGGAGTGCCTCCCGCACGCGCGGCGCGAGGTCGTCGCCGCCTGCGGAGAGGCCGAATGCGTTGTGCCACAGCGCCTTGATCGGGGGGAGGGCCGCGCCGCCGGTTGCGCCCGCGGCCCGGCTCCGCAGATCGTCGAAGAGCTCGAGCAGGCCGCCGACATGGTCGTTGTCGATGTGGCTCAGGACGACCATGTCGATGGTCGCGCCCTCAGCCGCCAGGCCGTTCAGCACCGGCGCGAGATGGTCAGGGTAGGTGCCCTTGGGACCGCCGTCGACGACGATGGCGCGAGGCGTCGCGGCGGAACCGTGGCGCAGCACGAAGCAGTCACCGAACTCCGCCTGCACCGCCTCGAGGGTCAGCATCTAAGATGGCCCGGGAGCGTACGCATGAACAAGGCGACCACCAAGCCGAGCCGCAGTCACGACGATGGCGCCGGTGCGGATCCGGGCGCTCTCGCCGA
>JBBRYO010000026.1:0-26273 GCA_038237595.1 Candidatus Limnocylindrales bacterium
TCGGTCGGGTCCGATCCACGCCCCGCTCGAGCCCGTGGAGGATGAGGAGGAACCCATGGCGAGACTTCGGTTGATCCGCGGGGGCGCGTTGCTGACGACACTGGCTCTCGTGGCGACCGCATGCAGTGCGGCGAGCCCGACGGCAGCTCCGCCTACCCAGCCACCGGCCGTGACGCCGGTGCCGCCTACCCAGCCACCGGCCGTGACGCCGGTGCCGGCCACCGCTCCGCCGGTCGTGACGCCGGTGCCGGCCACCGCTCCGCCGGTCGTGACGCCGGTTCCCGAGACACCGCCGCCCGCCACCACGCCGCCGGAGACGGCTCCGCCCGCGACGCCGGCGCCGACCAGCTCGCACGCCTATGATGGCATCAACGTGAACCTGCTGACCTTCAACGGACCGCAGGTCGCCGAGCCGCTCCAGCGTCGCGCGCCTGACTTCGAGGCCCTCACGGGCGCCCACGTCAACGTAGTGGCGGTCGGCTTCTCGGACCTCTACACGAAGGCCCTGCTCGATGCGTCCACAAAGACCAACAGCTTCGATGCCTATGTCTTCGACCCGCAATGGATGGGCGACTTCGTGGGCCCTGGCTACCTCGAGGACCTCACCCCGCGGATCGCGGGAGACCCCGCCCTGCAGTGGGACGATGTCGGAACGTTCTTCCGCAACTTCAACTCGGTCTACGGCGGCAAGAACTACACCGTCCCGCTCGACGGCGATTTCCACATGGTCTACTACCGCAGTGACCTGATCACCACGCCGCCGGCCACCTGGGACGACTACCTTGCGCTCGCGAAGCAGTACAACGGCACCGACCTCAACGGCGATGGCGAGCCCGACTACGGCTCCTGCATTGCCAAGGCCGCCGGCCAGCAGAGCTACTGGTGGATCATCTCGATCGCCGCGGGACTCCTGCAGGGCACCGGCACAGGCGAAGGCGCCTTCTTCGACACCAAGACCATGGACCCGCTCTTTGGTCCCAACGAGGCCATGACGCTGGCCCTCGACACCTACAAGAAGACCGCCGACTACGGCCCGCCCGACGAACTGAACCTCGGTGTGGGCGATACCCGCGGCCTGTTCACAACCGGGCGCTGCGCCCTCTCGATGGACTGGGGCGACATCGGAACGCTTCAGACGGGCACGTACGCTGAGGGCAAGACCGGCGCCGTCATCACGCCGGGCTGGAAGCAGGTCCTCGACCGCGCGACCGGCAAGCTCGTCCCGTGCGACGCGACCACCTGCCCGGACGCGACCAGCGACGGCGTCAACCACGCACCGTTCTCCTCCTTCGGCGGCTGGTCCGGTGCCATCAACGCGGCGTCTCCTGACAAGACCAAGGACGCGGCCTACGCCTTCCTCTCGTACATGAGTCAACCCGCGCAGTCCGGCATGGACGTCACGCTCGGCAAGACCGGCTTCAACCCGTATCGCACCTCGCAGTTCCAGAACCTGGGGCCGTGGGAGGCGGCCGGCCTGAGCGAAGCCTCGGCGACGAACTACCTCAGCGCCATCCAGGCCACCCTGGCGAGCCCGAACATGGTGCTCGACCTTCGCATCCCGCAGACCAAGGCCTATGAGCAGGACGTGCTCGACGCCGAAGTCTCCAAGTTCCTCGCCGGCCAACAGGACGCGGCTGCCACCGAACAGGCCATTGCCGATGGCTGGAACCAGATCACCAGCAAGGTCCCCGGCGGCAAGAAGGATCAACTCGCGGCGTACGTCGCAAGCCTTGGCATCCAGCGATAGACCCCTGAACCCGGATCCTGAAGAGCCGACCCAGCCCGGGTCAGCCTTCCGAGTCCGAGCCACGCGCCGAGCGGTCTCCTCGCTCGGCGCGTGGCGATCTGACGAGGCGGCGCGCTGGATCTTCATCTGGCCGACCGTCCTCGTCATCCTCTTCCTGTCGCTCTTCCCGCTCCTCGCGTCGGTCGCGCTGTCGATCTCCAACCTGGTGCTCCGCAAGGGCGGTATCGACCTCAACTTCGTCGGTCTCGACAACTACGTGACGCTGCTGTTCGGGACCAAGCGCGAGACATTCCTGGGGCTGCTCAAGCCGCCGACCCCACTGGGGTGGGCGATCGTGGTCGCTGGCCTCGCCTTCGCCGCGTGGACGTTCGTGCGGGCCGTGCGCTCGCGGCGCATGAGCGCCATCGCACTGGTTATCCGGCTCGGCGCCTGCGTCATCTTCGTCGGCTTCGTGTGGCTGTCGGTGCAGGCGCTCGTCAGTCAGGGCGGGCGACCCGGGACGCTGCTGGTGACCATCATCTTCGTGGCCGCCGGCATCGCCGTGCAGTACCTGCTCGGGCTCGGCCTGGCGATCCTGGCGGTGCAGCCCCTCCCCTGGCGCCGCTTCTTCCGGGTCGTCTTCCTGTTGCCATTGACGATCACTCCGGTCGGCATCGGCTACATGTTCCGGATGATGTCCGACACGTCGAAGGGGCCCTTCAAACCGATCCTGGCGGACCTCGGCCTCCAGCACTACACCTGGGTGACCGACCCGTGGGCGGCCCGCGTCGCGGTGCTGATCGGGGATACGTGGCAGTGGACGCCATTCGTGTTCATCGTTCTGCTGGCGGCCCTCGAAAGCCTCGACCAGGAGGTGCGGGAGGCCGCGCTCGTGGACGGAGCCAGCCGCTGGCAGAGCTTCGTCCACATCACGCTGCCCGCAATCCTGCCGGTCAGCACCACGATCGTGCTCATCCGCATGATCGAGGGCTTCAAGATCATCGACATGCCGAACATCCTGCTCGGCGGCGGCCCCGGCACGGCCACCCAATCGCTCAGCCTTGAGGCCTACCTCGACTGGCACACGTTCGACTTGGGCAGATCGGCCGCGGTGGCCTACCTGCTGCTGATCGTGGTCACCATCGCGGCAACGGCGTACGTGGCGTGGATCAGGCGACGCGTGGCAAAGGAGGCGATATGAGCCAGGCAGCCCCGACCGTGGGAGGCCCTCGTCCATCGAGCCGTCGAGGCGGCCTTCGGAACCCGTTCCGGCGCCGCAACGCGTTGGACATGCCGGCGAAGGCCAAGTTCGTCTCGTTCGTACTGCTGCTCGTCTGGGCGTTCGTCGTGCTGTTTCCGCTCTACTGGCTGCTGGTCACGTCCGTGAAGCTGCAGACGCAGGTCGACGGCGGGCCATTCTACCTGCCCTTCCTCGACTTCAACCCCCACCTCGACGCGTGGCACTACATCCTTGTCGAGCTGGGGAACGACACGCTGCGGCCGTACTTGAACACCGTGATCGTCGGCTTCACGAGCTCGTTCCTGGCGCTGATTCTGGGCTCGGCCGCGGCCTATGCCCTGGTCCGCTTCACCTACCGTCCGCGCATCGGCATCATCGGACTCTTCATCGGCAGCCTGGCGTTAGTGGTTGTGGCGGCCGGCCTCGGCGCCCCGTGGCAGGTCGCGATCGTGGCTGGCCTCGCCATCTTCTTCGTCCTTGCCCAGACCGTCGGCCGGCGGTTCAAGCGTGCGCTCGGCAACAGCGACATCGCCTTCTGGCTCATCTCGCAGCGCATCCTGCCGCCGATCGCGGTCGTGATCCCGATGTTCGTCCTCTTCCAGCAGGTCGGATTGCTGGACACCCTCCAAGCGCTGATCGTCACCTACGTCGCGACCAATATCCCGATCGTGGTCTGGCTGATGCGCGATTACTTCGCGGCACTGCCCCGTGAGCTCGAGGAGTCGGCGGCGGTGGACGGCGCGTCGGTCTACCGCATCGTTCGGTCGATCGTGCTGCCAATCTCGGTGCCCGGGCTCGTAGCGACCTTCCTGATCGTGCTTATCTTCGCGTGGAACGAGTTCCTCATCGCCCTGATCCTGACGAGTGCCAGGGCCCAGACGATGCCCCTCCAGGTGGCCGCGCAGAACGCGACGCGCGGCCCACAGTGGGGACCGATGTCGGTCCTGATCCTGATCATGATCGTGCCGGTCGTGTTCATGGCGATCGTGCTCCAGCGCTACATCTCGCGCGGCCTGCTGATCGGAGCGCTGAAGGGCTAGCGGAGCGCCTCGATCAGCGTTTCGGGGAGGCGATAGGCTCGCCGGGCGGTCCCGCCGAAGACGTCGGCGCGCTGGGCGTCCGTGAGCCCGGCGAAGAGCTCCCGCGACGCGTCGAGTACGCGCCGATAGCTGCCCGCCACCAGGCAGACCGGCCAGTCCGAGCCGAACATCAGGCGCTCCGGACCGAAGACGCCGGTAATGTGATCGACGTACGGTCGGAGGTCGTCGACCGTCCAGCCCGTCTGCCAATCCGCCTCGGTGACCATGCCCGAGACCTTGCACCATGCATTCGGCAGATCGCCGAAGGGCGCGATGAGAGTCGCCCACGGCTCGAGCTCCCCCGACGCGATGGGCGGCTTGGCGATGTGATCGACCACGAAGCGGAGGAGCGGTAGGGCACGCACCGTGTCCAGCGCTGCAGGGAGCTCACGGGGGCGCACCAGCAGGTCGTAGGTCAGGCCGGCCCGCTGCACCTCGTGGAGGCCGCGGCGAACGTCGTCGCGTCGCAGCCAGTCCGGATCAGGCTCGTCGTGGACCTGGTGGCGGATGCCGACGAGCCGCTCCTCGCCGGGGTGGAGCCGCAGCTCGCGCAGGACGTCGCGAACGTCCGGCTCGGTCAGGTCCACCCAACCCACGACGCCGACCACGAACCGCGTCCGCGCCGCCGTCTCGAGGAACTCGCGCGTCTCCTGGAGGCTGGATCGCGTCTGGACGACGATCGTGCCGTCAACGCCGGTCGCCTCGAGCTCGGGTCGCAGGTCGCCAGGGTCGAAGCGCCGCCGAATCGGCTCGAGGGGGCCGGTGAGCCATGGGTAATCGGCGATCGCCGGGTCCCAGAAGTGGTGGTGCGCGTCGATGACGACCTCGCGGGGAGGCATCATGTCGCCGTCCACGTGAACGCCACGTCCTGCGCCGGCGCCAGATGCCGGATCCCAGAGAGGAGTCGGCAATGCTCCGAACAAGCCTGACGCACCCGGAGATCCTGGCGGTCCTGGCCGAGGCCGGGCACGGCTCGACCGTGCTGATCTCCGACGGCAACTTCCCGCACGCGACCGCGCCGTACGCCGGCGCCACGCGGGTCTACCTCAACCTTGCACCGGGGAGGCTCACCGTTTCCGAGGTGCTGGAGGCCGTGCTGACCGTCCTTCCCGTCGAGCGAGCCGCGCTGATGGATCCCGCCGACGGCAGTCCCCCACCGAAGGCCCACGCGGCGATCCAGGCGCTGCTGTCCGCGGACACGCCGGTCGACCACATCCCGCGCTTCGACTTCTACGCGGCCACGAACTCCGATCACCTGGCCCTCGTCATCGCGACCGGCGACCTGCGCCCGTACACGAATGTACTGCTCACCGTGGGCGTGATCCCGGCCTGACGAAACTGCCCTGGCGCGGCGGCTCAGGCCGGCTCGCGCGTGGCCCATTCGGCGCCGTCGGGGAAGCGATACCCCTCCAGGGATGCCGGCAGGATTGACGCGTAGCCGGGGGTGGCCGGCAGCCGGTAGCGCGCCCGCTCCACGCGGACCGGCTCGGCGAAGTGCTCGTGGAGGTGGTCGACATACTCCACGACCCGCTTCTGGTGGATGCCGCTGACGGCGATCGCGTCGAAGGCGGCGAGGTGCACCACCAGCTCGCAGAGGCCGACGCCGCCCGCGTGCGGGCAGACGGGAACGCCGAACTTCGCCGCCAGCAGGAGGATCGCCACGACTTCGTTGATGCTGGCCACGCGACAGGCGTCGATCTGGCAGAACGACAGCGCGCCGGCCTGGAGGAACTGCTTGAACATCACCCGGTTGTGGATGTGCTCGCCGCTCGCGACGCCGATCGGCGCAACCGCCCTGGCGATCGCCGCGTGGCCGAGGATGTCGTCGGGGCTGGTCGGCTCCTCGATCCAGAGCAGGTCGAACTCGGCGAGCCTCGCCATCCAGCTGATGGCATCGGGCACGCTCCAGACCTGGTTGGCGTCGACCATCAGGTAGTTGTCGGGACCGATCACTTCCCGGACGATCCCACAGCGCTTGATGTCCTCGTCGATGTCGCGCCCCACCTTGAGCTTGATGTGCGTGAAGCCGTCGGCGATCGCCTCGCGGCTGAGGCGGCGGATCTTGTCGTCGTCATAGCCGAGCCAGCCCGCGGAGGTGGTATAGGCGGGAATGCCCTCGGCCAGCAGCTTCTGCTCGCGCTCGGCCTTGCCCGGCGCCTGCGCCACAAGCATCGCCAGTGCGTCGGTCGGTGTGAGGACGTCGACGAGGTAGCGGAAGTCGACCAGCGAGACCACCTGCTCCGGGGAAAGGTCCGCCAGTAGCTTCCAGACGGGCACTCCGCGCGCTTTGGCGAACAGGTCCCAGACCGCGTTGAGCACGGCACCGATGGCCATGTGCATCACGCCCTTCTCCGGGCCGAGCCAGCGGAACTGGCTGATGCCGATCAGCCGCCGGTAAAACCGGCCCATGTCGGCGAAGAGCGCGTCGGCGTCCTGGCCGACGATCCACGGCGTGAGCGCGTCGATGGCTGCAACGCAGATCTCCGTGCCCGGGCCGATCGTGAAGGCGAAGCCGTGACCGTCCAGCGCCGGATCGCTCGTGCGCAGAATCACGTAGGGCGCCGAATAGTCCGGGTCCGGGTTCATCGCATCGGAGCCGTCGAGCGTGCGCGACGTTGGAAAGCGGACGTCGAGCGTTTCGATGCCGGTGATCTCGAGCCGTTGGGCCATGCGCGTCGTGCTCCGTAAGGTGGCTGGGTTTCCGGGCTTGTGGCGACGCTCACAGGGTAAAGGGCCCGCCCGTGGCGTGCGTGGCCTGGCGACGCGCAGCAGGTTCCGGGGCAGTGGAAAGAACTTGCTACCGAGAGGTAACAGGCTACCAAACAGTAGCAGGAGCGCGACACGAGATGGCGCGGCCGGGTGGGCAACGCTTCAACACGGAGCATCTCCGTCGAGGACTTCATCCACGCGCGGATGGCGGCGCTCCTCGACCACGCGCAGCTGCCCGAGCTACACGAGCACTGGGACCTCCGCTTCAGCGGCATCGACCACGTCCCGCGAGCGGCGCCGAACGACCCTCAGCGCTTCCGCTACGCGACGAGGATCGGACTCGGCCTCTCGATCTCGGGAACGGGCCAGACGCAGCGCGGACGAGACCTGGCCGATGGCAGCCAGAGCTCGGCGCTCCGGTTCGCGGTGGGCGACTTCCTGTCGCTCATCTGCCAGGGCAGCGGCTACTGGAGGCACGTGCCAACGTCCGGCGGCGTCCGGTTCCTGACCTCGTACACCTACATGACGCTGCTCACCCTGCCGGGTCTGCCGTCGGCGAATCGCTGCAGGCGCCCGGCGGCGACCACCCTATGACCTCGATCTACCAGCGGGCGCTCGGCTCGGACTCGAGCGGCTCCCATCCGCAGGCCCAGCGCCGTTTCGGCTTCAGCAGCACCGACGGCACCGCGTCGATCGGCAGAGGCGTGATGGAAGAGGTGTGGCGCGGGCGTCCCTGGACGCTGCCGTTCCTCTACCTCGGAGCCTGGCGGCGCATGCTGTTCCCGGAGACCGGCGGGAATGTCCCGTTCACGGTCGAGAACTATGCGTTCGTGGACGACTTCGGCCGCGAAACCATCACCTGGCTCCGGACCTTCAATGCGACATGCAGGCGCCGCTTCGACGCGTACATGGTCTGCAGCGAGGAACGGGGGCGGATCGTCGACTACCTCGGCACCCACGAGCACCTCGCGGTGGACATCGACGCCTGGGTGGACAGCGGAGTGCCGTCATCCGGGGAACGCTACCTGGCGGGCGCGCGGCGCGCGAGGCGCGTACGTGACGAAATCTGTCAGGAATTCCGGTATGCTGCGATCGATGCGTGCCAGCCGTCTCGTCTCGATCCTGCTGCTCCTTCAGACACGCGGTCGCCTGACCGCGGGCGAGCTGGCGGAGGAGCTCGAGGTCTCGGTGCGCACCGTCTATCGCGACGTCGAGGCGCTGAGCGAGGCGGGTGTGCCGATCTACGCTGAACGCGGTCCCCACGGCGGCGTTCGCCTGGTCGACGGGTATCGCACGCGGCTCACCGGCCTTACTGAGGAGGAGGCGAAGACGCTCTTCCTGTCCGGGTTGCCGGGTCCGGCGGCTGAGCTCGGCCTCGGCACGGTTGTGGCGGGCGCACGCTTGAAGATGCTCGCTGCCCTGCCGCCCGAGCTCCGTTCCCGAGCGTCCCGCATCAACCAGCGCTTCCACCTCGACGCGCCCGGCTGGTTCCAGGCCTCGGAGAGCACCCCGAGCCTCCAGACACTCTCGACTGCGGTCTGGGAGGACCGGCGCATTTCGATGCAGTACCGCCGCGGACCCGATCGCGTCGTCGAGCGAGTGCTGGAGCCGCTCGGGCTCGTGCTGAAGGGCGGCATCTGGTACGTGGTCGCCGGCACGACCGGACAGCCCAGGACGTACCGCGTTTCGCGGATCGAGAGCATCGAGCTGCGCGATGACCACTTCGAGCGCCCGGAGGACTTCGACCTCGGCGCCTTCTGGACCGATTCGATTGCCGCGTATGAACGCAGCGTCGAGCGCCTCGAGGTGGTCGTCCGCGTTCGGCCGGATCACATGGACGCTCTGGCCGAGACGGTCGGACGGACAGCCATGCGGGGCGCGACGCCCTTGCCCGACGAGGACCAGGACGGTTGGTCCCGTCTGCGGATCAGGCTCGAGTGGCCTGGCGAGGCCCACGAGCAGCTGTTGCGGCTCGGATCGGCAGTGGAGGTGCTCGAGCCGGAGGATCTCCGGCGCCGCATCGTGGAGGCGGCGCAGAGCGTCCTGGAGCGTTACGGCCTGGCCTCGCGGTAAGTCGGGACTCGCGTCATAGGTTGCTTGCCGCGGCCAAACCGGTGGCGGAGGTGATCGAGGGTGGAGGTGCGCGACGCCGACCGAAGGAGGTACGCGGACCTCACGGCCTCGTTGATTTCGCGTTCCCGATCCGCCTGGACGACGAGGTTCATGAGCTGTGGAGACATCACGGGGGGCTCCTGGGGTGACCCTTTTCCTACCCTCGAAGCCTACTGCTCGTACTTGCCAGATTCTGTCAGGAAAGACGTAGCAAAACGAGCGTGAAGTGGCGGGCGGAGGACGCGTTTGGGCGCGCAGGCCAGGCGGCGACCAGCCACGGCCCGGCGACCAGCCACGGCCCGGCGACCAGCCACGCGGCCCGGTTCAGCCTCGCAGGCGGATCAGCGAGACGCCGTCGCGGATCGGGAGCATCACGCAGTCGACACGCTCGTCGGCCGCAACCATGTCGTTGAAGGCCGCGAGCGCGACCGTGGACTCGTCGCCGTCGTCTGGGTGCAGCACGCGTCCGCTCCACAGCACGTTGTCCACGATGATCACGCCGCGCGGCGCGAGCAGCGGGAGCACCGTCTCGTAGTAGTCGCGGTAGCCGGTCTTGTCGGCGTCGATGAAGATCAGGTCGAACGCACCCTGGAGCGACCGGATGGTCTCGAGCGCCGGGCCCTCGCGCAGCTCGATCTTGTCGGCGTGCGGGGAAGCCGCGAAGTGCTCCCTGGCCTTGGCGGCGTGCTTCGGGTTGATGTCGCAGGTGACGATCCTGCCGTCGGGCGGGAGCGCCTCGGCCATGGAGAGTGCCGAATACCCCGTGAACGTGCCGATCTCGAGGATGCGATGCGCGCCGGTGATACCGACCAGCATCTCCAGGAAGCGTCCTTCGAGCTTGCCGACCATCATGCTGTGGGCCTCCGAGAAGGCACGGGTCGCCTCCGCAACCGCCTTCAGGTAGGGAGGCTCGGGGGTCGTGTGGGCCTCGGCATACGTCTCGATCTCGGGACTCGTCAGGGGCTCGGCCATGGATTCTCTCTCCCGTGCGACTGGGGTTGCACTGCAGCCACGAGCCTAGTGCAGACGCGCGTCGAGGGCGGTAGCCCCAGCAGGCGCGCGGTCGCCGCCCTTGTTCGCCGGGGGCCGCGGCCCCGACAATCCCTCGCGAGACGCTCCCTCATGCGCCCGGCTCGCCCCGCTACCGTCGAACGCCTTCGCCCGATACCATCGGGCCGTGGATCCGATGGACGGCTCTGTGCGCATCGCCTGGGAGGCGGACGGCTACAGCGCGATCGACGTCTACGCGCGATGGCGACCGCGGACGGAACTCGCCGCCTTCGCCCGGGACGTGGCGGACGTGGCGCTGGTCAATCGAACCCTCGACGATCTCCGCAACGCCCTGCGGCGCGAGCACCCGGGCGAGTTCGAGCTCGTTCCATATCCCCATGAGCGCACCGGCCCGAGGGTGGTGGTGCGCCTCAACCCGCCTGGAGGCGAGCCCAATCCGGACCCTTACTGAAGGCACGGCGGCCAACGCGCCTCAGCCAACGCCGTTCGGGGGCGTCGCCGAATCGAACGACCCACGCCATGTGGGCGTGGGTCGCTTTTCAGATGTTCATCGTGATCGGGTCGGAGCGCGAGGCACGCGCTCGCCAATCCCGATCACGCGGGAGTGCCAGCTCGAGCATCACTGCTGACGTTGCCCGCGCGGGGCGTGGTGGTGAGGTTGCTCGAGCCGCGCGATTGATCGGCTGTTTTCGGCAGCGACGCGGAGACCACGTTGGTTGCGCTGCTCCGATGGATCCTGCGATCCGGAAGGCGGCGATCGTTCGTCACGTTCGGCTTCACCTCTTCCCAGCGATCTTACTCCTCCCGGGCAAGTGGTCGGCCCACGCTCGGCCCCTGCCTGAGGGCGGCGACGAAGCTCAACCGGCGGGCAGGACCGCCGTGAAACGCGCCCCGCCGGCCGGCCGATTCTCGGCTCGGATGGTGCCACCATGCCGCTCCACGATCCATGCGGCGATGGCGAGCCCAAGGCCGCTGCCGCCCTCCGGAGCGTCGGCTGCGCGCCAGAACCGGTCGAACACGTGGGGCAGGTCGTCCGGGCGGATCCCGGGCCCGTCATCATCGACGGTGAGCGTCGCCTGGCCTCCGGCCTCCTTGACGTGGATCGTGACCCATCCGCCGCTCGGGGAGTGGCGCACGGCGTTGTCCACGAGGATTCCGGCGAGCTGTCGAAGCCGCGACGAGTCTCCCTTCACCGGCGCCGGCTCAGCATCGAGGGCGAGCTGGACGCCCTTGCCATGTGCGATCGGGCTGAAAGCTTCGAGGGCGTCGGCTGCCTCGTCGGCAAGGTCGGCTGAACCGATCTCGAGCTCCAGCGCGTCCGAATCGGTGCGCGCGAGGAGCAGCAGCTGCTCGACCAGCGAGGTCATGCGCCCGACTTCGCTCTCGATGTCGCCGAGCGCCTCCACGCGGGTCGTCGGGTCGCCGCGCTCGGAGCGCAGCAGCTCGACGTTGCCGCGAATGACCGTCAGCGGGGTGCGCAGCTCGTGGCTCGCGTCGGCCGCAAAGTCGCGCTGGCGCCGCAGGGACTCGCGGATGGGCACGAGCGCACGTCCCGAGTAGATCCAGCCGAGCCCTGCCGCGGCCAGCAGCACGAGGAGGCCGCCGAGGGCGAGCACGAGGACCGTTACCTGCAGCGTCCGAACCTCGTTGGTCCGATCTTCGGCGACCTGGACCACGACCGTCTGGTTGTTCACGACAACCGGGGTCGAGAGCACGCGCACTGGCACGCCGGACCAGGTCGTCTCGGTGGTTCCCGTCTGGCCGGCCCGCGCGATCACGAGCGCGCTCGAGTCGAAGACGCGTGGATCAGCCGGATCGGCATCCGGGGCGATGATCCCCAGGCCGGTACCCGATTCGGAGCCTCCGAAGAGGAAGCCCGGGGCGCCCGGTACGTCGGCAATGCCGTACGGTCCACCCGGCGGCCTGTCTGTTGGTTGGCCTCCGAAGATGCGCACGGCCGCGCTGACACCTGCCGCTGAACGGCGCTCGAGCCGGCCGACCGACGTGTCCGTCAGCTGGTGGCCAATGGCGGCATAGAGCGCGCCGCCGAGGACGAGCAGCACCAGGAGAGTGCTGCCGGCGCTCCACAGCACGAGTTGCCAGCGCGTCCGTCGAAGAAGGCGCGTCTCCGGTCCCGGCCGGGATTGGGGACGCGAGTCGGCGATTTCCGTCACCGTCGCTGTGCCGGCGGCCAGGCGCTGCTCCGGAGGTCCGGGAACGAACCCGTCACCGGTCACAAACCGCTGGCCTCGCTGATCATCCGGTAGCCGACGCCGCGGACCGTCTGGATGCAGTCTTCGGCTCGACTCCCCAACTTGCGGCGCAGGAACGAAACGTATGCGTCAACACTGTTGGGCGTCACGGCGACCCCCACCGGCCATGCATGATCGAGGAGCTGGTCGCGTGTCAGCACCTGGTCAGGATGCCGCATCAGGCACTCGAGCAGCGCAAATTCGCGCTGGCTGAGGTCCACGCGACGTCCCGAAACGGTCACGAGCCGGCGCACGTCGTCAAGCTCGACCGGGCCGACGCGCAGCAGCGTGGCGCGTCGCTGCGGCCCGCTGATGCCGCGCCGGATCAGGGCCCGAAGCCTGGCGGAGAGCTCCTCGTACGCGAACGGCTTGACGAGGTAGTCGTCCGCACCTGCGTCGAGGCCGGCCACGCGATCGCGCACCGCGTCGCGCGCCGTCAGCATCAGGATGGGAACCGCCGAGCCACCCTTGCGGATGCGGCGCGCCAGCTCGAGGCCGTTCAGATCGGGGAGGCCGATGTCGAGCACGATCGCGTCAAGCCCGCTCATGCCCTCGGCCAGCTCCAGCCCGCCGTGGCCGGTGCCCGCGACCTCGACCACGTGGCGATCCTCGCTCAGCAGCCGCGTGAGCATGCGGGCGAGACGGGCGTCATCCTCGACGACGAGCAGATGCATGGTGAAAAGCGTTCTCCAGTGATGGCGCGCGAATCCGGCGCCGGTGCACAGGGCGCCATGGAACGTTCTAGCGTGACTTTGTGAAAGCTTGATGAAGGACCATCCCGGCTCCTACGGCGTCGACTTCTCTCGAAGTTCGGCCTTGTACGCCGCCTTCCCAGCGCGATAGGTGGCCAGCGCCTCGGGTGAATCGACGTCGCCCAGGGTCGGGAACTTCGGGGCGAGGGCCTCCCAGCCGTCGGGTCGGACGCCGAATTGGCGAGCCAGGATGGAGACCAGGTTGGCGGCCTTCATCGCGCCGATCCCGGGAAGGGTGAGCAGGCGCTGCTCGAGGTCCTTCGCGTCTTTCGCCTCGGTCCAGACGCGACGCGGGTCGTTGCCGTAGTTCGTTGCGATGGCCGCCGCGAACTCCTGGACCCGGCGCGCCATGTTGCCGGGAAAGCGATGGATCGCCGGGCGCTCGCGGAATGCCGCTTCGAGTTTCGCGGGATCCGTCCCGGCGATCGTCGCGGCATCGAGCGTGCCCAGTCGCTTCTTCAATTCATACGGGCCGCTGAAGGCCTTCTGGACGCTCACCTGTTGGTCGAGCACCATGCCGATCAGGAGGGCCATCGGTTCCATGGCAAGCAGCCGGTTGGCTTCGTCGTCGTCGGTGAAGTAGAGGCGGTCAGGGTTGGTTTCTTCGGCCATGGATGGGATGGTATTCCGGCCGAGGCGCAGCATGTGGACCGCGGGGCTGGGTGTGTGGCCGAGTGGCATTCGCGGGGCCGCGTGGGGGTACGGGGCCTTGTCGGAGCGCCACTACATGTAGTACCTTGCTCGTCTGCCACTCCACTACATGTTGGAGTGACCGGGAGGGTCGAGGTGTTCCGAGTCCCGCGGCGAACGACGTCTGCGCCGGCGGTTGCGCCTCCCGACCGACCCACCTGGCACGGCACGCTCACGGCACGACCCGAGCTCAGAGCGGCGCGAGCAGCCGAACTGCCCCCCGTCCGCGCGGTCACCGATCGCCTCCACGTCGCGCCATGGGAGAGCATCCCCGCCCCGTGGGGAGAACCCGAGAACGCGGTGCCCTACGTGGTGATCACCACACAACCCTGGCCCGAGGAGTGGTGGCGGCCGAACGCCAAACGAATCCCGCGTGACGGAGGCCCTGCCGCCGACCTTCTCGAGTCACGCCTCGCCGCGGCCCGGCACGGTCCCTCCCGGATCGGCGTCATCCCGGTCGAACGCGGCGGAGCCGAACCGCGCGCCCGCGATGACCCCGCCGCGACATCCACCCTCCTCGAGGAAGATCGAGCAATGCGTCGGGAGGCCCGCACGCAGTCGATCGCCGGCGTCCACGCCCAGCGCAGGATCGAGCGCGAGCGCCTGGCCGAGGCGCGGGCTCGACGCAGGGGCACAATGACCCGCCTGGCGATCTTCGCGTTGGGCCTGCTGATCTCGGTGATCGCCGTCGAGACCGCCTCCCGCCGCCGTTCCTGAGCCCGCCCAACCTGGCCCGCCGGCTCCGCCGGGGGGGTCACGACCGTCCAGCGCTGAGCACGAATCAACCGATTCGTCATTCCTGCGGTAGACTTCCGTCTAGTTCTGTCCAGACAGCGCAGGGACGAGTATCAACTCCAGCTCCCGCGCCGCGCCAGGACGCGAGCCCTCGCTCCGACCATGTAACCCCGTCGTCGAGCGAGACCAATCATCAAGTTGGTGACCGCCGGATAGCCGTGCGGGTCGCCGGAAAGAATCGAGAATGTTGTCCCGTTCCCCGAACACCCTTACCCATTTGAGCCGGCGCGCGCATGCCCAGCGCCGGCTGCGCCGCAGCGCCGTCTCCCGCCAGTTCCTGTGCAACACCAATGGCTGCACAACCTTCATGGAGATGGACGCGATCGGCCAGACCGCCCGCTGCCCCATCTGCGGCAGCACGCGGCGCCTGACCGCTGACGCTCGGCCCCACTGACCAACGTCACGCAACGCGGCCCGGGGCCGAGATCCTCGGCCCCGCTGACCCGCAACCTTCCCGTGTACGTCAGCGTGCCCGTTCCCCGAAGATTTGGCAGCATGGCGGCGTGAGCCCCAGGTATCGCGACGCCGACGGCAATTGGGTCGTCGGCACAACCCATGAGAGCCTCATCGAACGCCTCATCCGTGAGGCGCACGAGCGCGGCGATTTCGACGACCTGCCGCTCCACGGCAAGCCCATCCCACACGAGGACAACCCCTATGCGGGTGACATGGCGCTTGCCTACAGCATGCTCAGGAACGCGGCCGTCGCTCCCCCCTGGATCGAGGCGGACAAGGACGCGCGCCGCCTCATCGACGAGCGCGACCGGCTCCTCGAGCGGGCTGTCCGCGCCTCGTCCTTCGGGCGCGGCACCTATCGCCGGGGGCTGGCACGCATCGTGGCGGCATACAACGCCGCCGTCGAGCGCGTCAACGCCGCGGCGCCGACCACCCGGCAGCATCGCCGCCCGATGGTCCTCTCCGACGAGCTCGCCGCGCTCGAGACTGCCTGGTCGCCGCCTCCGGACCGCCTGCCCCGTGCCGAATAACCGCCCGAATGGCGGCTCCCCGGATCGTGCGATCGGCGACGAGCTGGCCGACTGGGGCACCGTTCTCCTTCTCGAGACCCGGGGCCGCAGCACGGGCGCCCCGCTCAGCGTCGCCGTCGGCTACATCGAGGAGCCCGACGGGAGCCTGCTCGTCGCCGCGAACGACGAGAACAGCCACTGGGCCCGCAATCTCATCCGCGCGCCCGCCTGCCGTGTCACGCGCGAAGGACACACCGCCGCCTACCGCGCGGACCGGCTCGAGGGGGATCCCCGCAATGCGGCCATCGTGGCCCTGATCCTGCGCTACGGCACGCCAGCCGAGCGACTTGGTGCCGGGCCCGTCTTCCGGCTCGTCCCCGCTCCCGGCCCGAACAGCGGCGCGGTGTAGACTCGGATCAGAAACACGTTCTTCGGCGCCTCTCGGCCGGCGCCCGCGCGAACCGTGCGCGCTCCATATTCCGAACCGACGACCCTGGACCGAGCCCCAGGAGGGGTGGGCCGTCAGCGGAGACCAAATGACATTCGACTCCCTCGGGCTGAGCCCCGAGATCCTGCGCGCAGTGCGCGAACGTGGCTACCTCGAGCCCACCCCGGTCCAGACCCAGGGCATCCCCTACGTGCTGGCCGGTCGCGACCTCATGGCTCGCGCCCAGACCGGTACCGGCAAGACCGCAGCCTTCGTACTGCCGATCCTCGAGCGCCTCAGGTCCCAGGCAAACACCAGCTTCTCCCCTGCCCGCCACCCGGTGCGTGCCCTGATCGTCACGCCGACGCGGGAGCTGGCCGTGCAGGTGCAGGAGAGCGTCCGTGCGTACGGCCGCCACGTTCCGCTGCGCAGCGCCGTGATCTATGGCGGCGTGCCGATGCCACCGCAGCAGAAGGCCCTTCTCGGCGGCATCGAGATCCTCGTGGCGACGCCCGGCCGCCTGATGGACCACGCCGGCAGCCGCACCGTGAACCTCAGCCAAGTCGAGATCCTCGTCCTGGATGAAGCCGACCGCATGCTGGACATGGGCTTCATCGACGACATCCGCAAGATCATCGCGATGCTGCCGCCCAAGCGGCAGAACCTCATGTTCTCGGCCACCTTCTCGGCTGAGATCCGGCGCTTGGCGCAGGGCATCCTCAACGACCCAGCGCAGGTGGACGTGGCGCCCACCGTCTCGGCTGCCGAGTCGGTCGACCAGATCGTCTACCTCGTCGACAAGGATCGCAAGCGCGAGCTGCTGGCCTACCTCGTGCGCAAGCGCGACCTGCGCCAGGTGCTCGTCTTCTGCCGCACCAAGCACATGGCGGCGCGGCTGGCCTCCCAGCTCGACCGCGACGGCGTCGAGGCGACGGCGATCCACGGCGACCGGACCCAGCCCGAGCGAGAGCGCGCGCTGGAGGCCTTCAAGAGCGGCGAAGTGCGGGTGCTCGTCGCCACCGATGTGGCCGCTCGCGGCCTGGACATCGAGGCGCTTCCGACGGTCGTCAACTTCGAGCTCCCGATGCACGCGCAGGACTACGTGCATCGCATCGGGCGTACCGGCCGCGCCGGCATGCAGGGTCACGCCATCTCGCTCGTCTGCTTCGAGGAGGAAGAGGAGCTCAAGGCGATCAACCGACTGCTGAAGCGCGACCTTCCGCTGCGAATCATCGACGGCTACGAGCCCGAGCCCAACGCACGACCCACGCGACCCAGCCCCCACAGCTCCAGCGCGCGATCGGGGACAGGTGCGCCGCGTCGCCCGCGATCGGCGCCGGCGAGAGCCCGAGAGGCGAGCGCCGCCGCAGGCTGAGCCCGCGAGTACGCTGGTTGCCCCTTCGTTAACGTGCGGGCGCGGCGACCGTCAGCCGGCGGACTCCGCGTAGGCGCGCACGCGGATTGCGCGGGCGAGGTCGTCGATCTCCTCGTTGAGCTGCCGCGCCAGCGTGGTCTCGTCGGCATCCAGCTCAGCCAACAGCCGCCTGGCGCGATCAAGCATCTCCGGCTCCGCCCAGCGATCCTGGAAGAGGTTGAACAGGTACGATCGCGCGAACGGGTGATCGTGCGTGGCGAAGACGTTGCGAAGTTGCTGGAAGAAGGGCTCGCGATAGGGCACCAGCAGTTCGCGCTGTGAGGGCCACACGAAGCCCTGCATCGCCGCCCGGGTCAGATGGTACGAGCCGTAACCCTCGGCATTGATCCTGCGCCAGGTCTCGGCCTTCGATTCGACGGTCGGTCGGGACGCCTCGGCCTTGATCACGGCCCGCGCGCCGCGATCCGAGCGGTCCCGTTCGCGCTCGGCCGCGACGAGCTCGTCCGCGTCCTCCACTCCGAACGCCGCGGCCTTCGTGGCCAGGCTCCAGCGCATGTCCTGGTCGACCGCGAAGCCCTCGATGACCTCGCGGCCGTTGGCGAGCGCCTGGAGCGGCGCAAGATCGCCGGGCGTTGCGGCGGCCATGATTGCCGCGCGCATCCACACGATGTGGGCATCGGATGAAGGCGTCTTGCGCAGGGCCCTGAGGGCCGTTTCCAGGATCGCGCGAGACTCGTCGATGCGCTGCAGGCCCGGCACGTACTCGGCCAGGCAGCGTCCGACGCGGATCAGCACGGCGTCCACGAGCTCGAGGTCGGTCTCGTCCGGCAGGATGCGCCGGCAGATCTCGAGGAACTCCGTCGATCGCAGCCGCGCATCACGCACCATGTCCCACAGCGACGTCCAGAGCAGCTGGCGAAGCAGTGGATCTCCAATCTCCGCCAGGCGCTCGCGGGCGAAGGCCAGCGATGTCTCGCCCAGCAGCACACGCGCGTAGTCGTGGTCCTCGTGGTTGGGGAAGACGAGCACGGGCGCCGGCCGGCCCTTTGCCCCGTCGACGCTCGCCTGCGGGCCGTCGATCGTGGTCGGCAGTGCCTCGATGGCCAGGTTGCCGTCGCGTTCCGTGACGAGGGCGATCTGCATGGCATGCGGACGCAGGGTCGGAAACGCGGCGGGCGCGGTCTGCTCGAGCCAGAGATCGGCGATGCGTCCGTCCGCGATCGTCAAACGGGCCGCCATGGTGTTGACCGACGCGGTCTCCAGCCAGAGCGCGGACCAGCGGGCGAGGTCCATGCCGCTCCCCTCCTCCAGCGCCGCCATGAAGTCGGCCAGCGAGGCGGTGCCCCAGGCGTAGTGGCGGAAGTAGGCGCGGATGCCCTCGCGGAAGCCGTCCCAGCCGATGGTCGCGACCAGCTGCTTCAGCACCGAGGCGCCCTTGCCGTAGGTGATGTCGTCGAAGTTGAGAAGCGCCGTCTCGGTGTCGGTCGCATCGGCGGAGATGGGATGCGTCGTCACCAGCTCGTCCGCGTGGTAGGCGCCGAGCTTGACCGAGCTGTTGAAGGTCTTCCACGCGCCGGTGAAGCGGGTGGCCTCGGTCAGCGCCAGGAACGAGACATAGGTGGCGAAGCTCTCGTTGAGCCAGAGGTCGTCCCACCAGCGCATCGTCACGAGGTTGCCGAACCACATGTGCGCCAGCTCGTGGAGCACCACCTCAGCGCGCTCGAGCCGTTGTGTCTCTGTCGGCGGGTCGCGGAACAGGAAGCTGTCGTGGAACGTGACGGCGCCGACGTTCTCCATGGCGCCGATGTTGAACTCGGGCATGAAGAGCTGGTCGTACTTGGTGAAGGCGTAAGGCTGGTCGAAGAGGTCCGCGAAGTAATCGAAGCCCTGGCGCGTGATCTCGAACAGCTCGTCGGAACCCTGCTCGAGTTGCCGCGCGAGCGAGCGACGACCGAACAGCCCCAGCGGAATGCCCTTGTGCTCGGTCCGGACGACTTCGTACGGCCCGGCGACGAGCGGCAGCAGGTAGGTGCTGAAGCGCTGGGTGGTCTCGAACTCGTGTCGCCGGCGCCCACCCGCGGAGCGCTCGACTGACTGGGGTCTGGCAGCCGAGATGACCTCCCATTCGGCCGGGGCCGTGACGCTCAGCTTGTAGGTCGCCTTGAGGTCGGGCTGGTCGAAGCAGGGGAAGAGCCGGTGCGCCGCGAAGGGCTGGAAGTTCGAATAGACGTACGCCTCCCCGTCCTCCGGGTCGACGAAGCGGTGGAATCCGTCGCCGGTGTCGTCGAAGCGGCTCTCGTAGGCGATGCTCACGGACATGTGCGGCTCAAGCACGCTTGGGTCGAGCCACAGGCGGTTGTCACGCACGTCCGGCACGACGGCCTGTCCGTTGATCGTCAGCACACCGATGCTACCGCCCTTGAAGTCGAGGAACAGGGGCTCGACGACAGTCTCGAGGTCGAACGTCAGGGAGGTGGTGGCGGCGAACGTGTCACGCTCGACGTGGAGGTCCACGTCGATCTCGTAGGCGGCGTTGCGCACGCGCTCGGCCCGCGCACGTGCCTCGTCCCGCGTGAGGAGGTCGCGCGCAGGCGTCGGGCTGGGAATGGCGGTCAGTTGGGCCACGGAGATCCTCGCATGTGCCATGGCCGCGCCCCGAGACGCCATGGGTAGAGCGGCGAGTCTAGCGAGTCGGGGTAAGTGCCGCCATCGGCGGTTTGGCGTATCTGGCGTGCCCGGCGTGCCGCGCCGCGTGGAGCTGGCACGCCGCGTGGCGCAGGCACGCCCTGTGGAGCTGGCACGCCACGGACATCGGTGGGGATGTGTCACCCTAGTGGCGATGCCCAAACCGTTGAGTGCCCAGGAGCTCCTGCGGGCCCAGGGTCTTCCGGCCGATGGACCAGTCCTGTGGGGCCAGCCGGCGCGAAGCCGCGCGCCGGGGATCTTCATCGTCGAGATGGCCACATCAATGGCGCACGCGCCCATCGATATCACGGCCGTACGCACCTGGGTCGACCGCGTGCCCGGGCTGCGGCTCGACGGCGAGCGCCCCACGCCCACCGAGCTCGCGGACCGGCTCGGCGCTTTCTGGCTGCTGGGACAGCAGGTGCTCTACATCGGGCGGACATCGAAGACGCTGGGGCCGCGAATCGCGGCGGCCTACGCGACGCCGCTCGGGGACCGGCGACCGCACGCCGGCGGACACTGGCTCAAGACACTCCACCGCGTCGACCAGCTGCGGGTCTGGTGGGCCGAAACCGCAGCGCCCGAGGAGTACGAGGACGCGCTGCTGGCGGCCTTCGCCGAGACGGTCGATCCGGAGGTGCTCGCGCGAATCCACGATCCCAAGGTGGCGCTGCCATGGGCGAACCTGGAGTCACCCACCGGTGGACGCAAGGCGCACGGGATCACGCGTGCGTTTCTCGCCGAGGAGGAGGCACCTGCGACGTCGGTGTCTCGAACCGGGGCAGGTGCTGGGTCCGGGCAGGATGCCAGGGCGGGGTCAGCAGCTGGCGGGCGGGCCGCAAGCGCGGCGGCAAGAAAGGCCAGCGCGCCGCCGACGCGTGCCGCCACGGCCGCAAGCCTGTCGGCGGGGGTGGGCACGTCGCGGCGACCTCGTTCCGGTGCGGCGCCTCCCAAGCAGGAGGAGCGGACCCCCGTCACTGCGGATGGCCTGGCTGCACTCCAGTCCGAGCTCGAGGAGTTGCGCACGGTGTCGAGGCCGGAGGTCGTGCTGCGGGTCAAGAACGCGCGCGAGCTCGGCGACCTGCGCGAGAACGCCGACTACGAAGCGGCGCGCAACGAGCAGTCGTTCCTCGAGGGCCGCATCCGGACGATCGAGCAGATGCTCAAGACGGCCGTGGTAATCGGCGCTGACCATACGGGCGAGGTCATGCTCGGCTCGGCGGTACGCGTCGAGGTCGACGGGGACGAGATGACCTTCCGGATCGTAGGCTCGACCGAGGCCGATCCGTCGCGCGGCTGGATCTCGAACGTCTCCCCCGTCGGAAAGGCGCTGGTCGGCCACGCCGCGGGCGAGGACGTGGCCGTCACGCTGCCCGGCGGCACGAGCTCGTATCGGATCCTCGAGGTCAACTAGGAGCGGCGCGGCCACTCACCCCCGCTGGGCGAGGTGCGCCGCCACGTGGGCTTCGAGGCGCTCGCGGACATCGGGCCACTCGGTGTCGATGACGCTGTAGTAGGACGAGTGCCGCATGCGGCCGCCCTGGCTGATCATGTGGTTGCGGAATATCCCCTCGAACTTGGCGCCGATCCCCAGCAGCGCGGCGTTGGACTTCTCGTTGAGAGAGTCGGTCTTGAACTCGACACGACGGCAGGCGAGGGTATCGAAGGCGTGGCGCAGCTGGAGCAGCTTGGCCTCGACGTTGGCCCCGCTGCGCTGCCAGGGAGGCGCCACCCACGTGTAGCCGATCTCGAGGCGATGGTGCGCGCGATCGATGTTGAGGTAGCGCGTGCTGCCGATCGGTTTGCCGCTCGACTGCTCGATGGTCACCAATGGGAGCTGCGTGCCATCGTCGCGGGCGCGCTGCGCCAGGTCGAGGTACTGGGTCAGCAGCTCGGGCGTGTCGATCCACTCGATCGTCCAGCGCCACAGGTCGGGCGCAAGGCCGATCTCCAGGAGGCCCGGGTAGTGCCGGCTCTCCAGCGGCTCGAGGCGGACGATCTGCCCCTCCAGCGTCACGGGCTCGACCTCCATCGGGGGCGGCATCCAATCGCTCACCGCCGGATGGTAAACGGCACGCTGGCAGGTGCAGGAAGCCATGGGGCTACCCCTGCGTGTGGATTGGCTTGGGTGCGTTCGAGGGAAGGGTCTTGCGCGAATTCATCCAGCCGAGCGTGCCATCGGGCATCTCGACCTTGACCCACAGGATGTTGGCAAGTGGGCCGTACTCGGCGCGGCGAACCTGAAGCACTCGGTCCGTGCCCACCCAGCGGATGGCGTTGTGAACGGGGCCCGGCGCATCCCAGATGCGAAGGCGCTCGGTCGTCAGGCGCCAATCCTTCGGCTGGACCGATGTACCGGCTCGCCCAGGAGTTCCAGATGGCGGGCATGATCTGGTACTTCCCGAAGGCGCCGGAATACGGGTTGCGGATGTAGTACTGCCAACCGGACTCTTCGCCGGCAAGTCCCCACATGAATTCACCGAGCCGTGCGGGCTGATGTGCCGACCCCTGGGTCTGTGCCGGGGTGACCAGCGCCGGCGAGATCGGTCCCGGTGGTGCTGATCCGATGGGACTGGTGTGCTTGGGTGCGGCAAAGTGCATTGCGGAGAGGTCATGATGTCGAGCAGCGCAGAACCCTCCCCGCAGCGGCAGGGTGAGCGAAATGGAGGGTCCCCATGGCGGATGACAGGATCGACGCCTACGTCCTGGTGCGAAGCACCGGTCCGGGCCAGCTGGCCGAGCTTTTCGCCCTTGCATCGACCGAGACCGTCACCATCCGATTTCACACGAAGCTGGTGGGCCGTTACGACGCGCTCTTCGTGCTCGAGGCCGACTCGATCCCGGACATCCAGGAGTGGGTACTCGATGACCTCCGCTCCCACGGCCGGATAACGTCGGAGACCCATATCGGGATCATCCCGGTCCCCAACCCGATCAAGCGCGTCTCGTACGTGCCGCCGAACCTGGCGTCCTACGTCCGCGTGCGCGTCCGGAAGGGGCAGGCCCTCAAGGTCCTCGCCGAGGTCCAGGACATTCCAGGCGTGACCGGCGCCAACGTGGTCACCGGCTCGATCGACCTGCTCGTGGAGATCGCGTCGCCGAACCTCCCGGGCATTCGCGACGCGATCCTGGAGATGCAGGCCATCGACGGCATCCGCTCGACCGAGTCGCTGCTCGCCTTTCCGGGCCCGTCGAGCTCAGGCCCGACCTGACCCCGAGCCCGACGCGAGCCTGGCGCGCAGGTCGGTCGCCCGCGCCAGTTCGTCGACGGAGTGAAGCTCTTCGAAGACCGGCCACGCGCTTGAAAAGCAGCTGCGCGCCTGGTCGGGCCGCTTGGCTGCTGCCAGCGAGTCGGCCAGGTCGAGCTCTGTGCAGGCCCGTTCCCAGCGCGCTCCAAGGCGGTGGAACTCGACGCGCGCACGGCTGAGTGCGTCGATCGCCGAGTCCAGATCCGATCCGGCGCGCGCCGCTCGACCTTCCAGACGCAGCGCGTGCGCGCGAAGCGCCGCCAGCCCGCCTCGTCGAGCCTCTTCGTCCACCTCCGCGAGCAGCGCGGGCACCTCGTCCCAGTGTCCGGCCATCGCCACCACGTCGCAGCGGGCCGCGAGCAGGAGACCGGCAGCCTGGTGGAACCACGGCACGTCCGGGACGACGGTCGCGGCGCGCGCGTCGTCGAAGCGGCCCTGGCGGGCCAGCAGGACTGCCTGCCACGGGCGGCCGGGATCCGGCTCCTCGGCGACGTGATCGTCCTCGGGAATGGCGGTCGGCAGCATCCTTCCGAGCGCATCGTCCGTGCCGCGCGCGTCTCCCTGGAGCCGGTGCATCAGCGCGGCCACCATCCACGGCCGGCGACGAAAGCCCGGCCGGCCCTCGTCCTCGCGTGCGGGCAGCAGCGTCGTCGCGCGCTCGACGTCGGCCAGGAAGGCGTCCCACTGGCCGAGCTCGAAGTTCGCGAGGCTGCGCCACTCCAGGCAATGGACGGCGACCGCGGGCGATACCTCCACCGCGCGCCGGAAGCCCTCGTCCGCGAGCGAGAACGCGTCGGCGTAGCGGCCCTGGTTGAACGCGCCCCAGGCCGCCATGGCGTGGACGTCCTCGATCTCGCGGATGTCCTCCAGGCGCGGCACCAGCGCGAGCCGCCTGCGGTTCAGCGCCTCGAATTCCACGTACTCGCCGCGGCTGTATGCGTGTGCCCCGAGGCCGTCGAGCGCGGCCGACTCGAGGTCGGGTCGATCCAGCCGCCTGGCGATCTCGACCGCCTCCTCGCCCCGCGCGCGTGCGGCCTGGAAGTCGCTCTCGGGCACCTTTGCGTCGAAGAATGCAAGGGGCATCACCGCCGAGCTCGTCAGCAACCGGGCACGAGACTCGCTGTCCCCGGACCCTGCGTGCTCCAGGCCCAGGTCGAGGTAATGCCGCGCCTCCGCGGGCGATGGAAGGACCTGGAGGCTGCCCCAACGAGTCGGCAGGTCCAGGGCCCGGGCACACAACCGGCTGATGGCCTCGTGGTCGCCGGGTGCGGCCGCGGCACGCGCATCGGCTGCGGCCAGCAGCGTCTTCCAGGCACGGTCCCCGCGAAAGCCGGCAAGCGCGGTCTCTCCGAGTGCCTCCAGCGCCCGGGATCGCTCGAGATCGCCGCGTGCGAGGTCGAGGGCACGCTCACCGAGCCGCTCGGCCGCGTCGAGCGCGAGCGTGCTGAGCGAGTCCGCGGACGCCTGGAGGAGCGCCGATAGCGCGCGAGCCCGAAGATCCTCCCGCGTGTCTGTTTCGACGCCGGGATCGTCGGCGGCAGCTCGCCAGGCCGTCTCGTAGTGGTGGGCGAGCGTCTCCGCCGAAGCTCGGCTTCCTTCGCCCAGTGTCTCCTCGAGCCAGGCTGCCGTTCGGGCATGGGCTCGCATCCGCTCGCGACGCGGGAGGCTGTCGTACGCCACCTGCTGGGTCAGGGCGTGCTTGAAGGCGTACTCGCGCTCGCCCTCGATCGAGGATTCGGCCTGCGGGACGATCAGCGCGCGGGCCTCGAGGCGCTCGAGGATGCCGGGCAGGCGCGTGGCGTCGACGTCCACCAGGCGTGCCAGGAGGCCCGGCCAGAACGACGTGCCGGCCACGGAAGCGGCCTGGATGCAGCGCTTGTCGCGTCCGTCCAGGAGGTCGATGCGAGCCGCCAGCACCGCCTGCACGGTGTCGGGGATGGGCAGCTGCGCCAGCTCGCTCGCGGTGGACGCGCCATCGGTGCGCCCGATGGCCCCCCGATCGACGAGGCCGCGCACGATCTCCTCGAGGAAGAACGGGTTGCCCTCCGCGCGGGCCACGATCCGGTTGACGACGGGATCGGGCAGCCAGCGCGCCGGGACGAGGCGCGAGACCAGCAGGGCGGCGTCGGTCGTGACCAGAGGCTCGAGGACGATCTCGAGCGGGTCGCCCGGTCCTCGGCCCCAGCCCGGTGCCGCGGCGCTCAACTCGGGCCGCGCGAGGCAGACCATGAAGAGCGGGCCATCCACGTGCTCGATGACGTCCTCAAGCAGGTCGAGGAGCCCGGGATCCGCCCAGTGCAGGTCCTCGACGATGGCCACCACCGGCCGTGCGGCGGCCATCCCCTCGAACCACGTCCGCCACGCCCGATGGATCTCGTATCGCGTCTGCCGCGGCGGCAGCGCCGACAGGGACTGGCGCGGATCGTCGATGCCGAGGGTGTGCGCGAGCGCAGCGCTCGTGCGCACGCGCTCCGCTTCTGAAGCCGCCGGCGCCAGGCGGTCGATCGAGGCGCCGATTCGATTCAGAGCACTGGCCGGTGGATCGCTGTCGAGGATTCCCGTGGATGCCTTCAGGATCTCGGCGAGCGGGCCGTACACTCCGGCTTCGCCGGGGGGCCGGCAGCGTCCGCGGAGCACGATGGGGGGTGGTTCGGATCCGGCGACGTGGGCCGCGAACTCCGAGGCCAGGCGACTCTTGCCCACACCGGGTTCGCCGTAGATCGTCACCAGACCGGGCGCGCGTCGCGCGACCGCACGCGCATAGCGGTCATCGAGGGCGGCCAATGGCTCGTCGCGACCGACCAGCGGCGCCGCCATCTCCGACCCGATCGGGCGCACAGCCTCGCCGACCAGTTCGAGAACGTGGACGGAGGCGCTGCGGCCCTTGAGCTTGCGCTCCCCGAGCGAACGGAAGGCGAAGCTGCGTGACGCCACGGCTGTACGGGCGGCGACGAGGACCTGACCGGTCTCCGCCGCTTCCTGGAGTCGAGCCGCGATCGTCACCGCGTCGCCCGTCACGAGACCCTCGTCAGGGCGCGCGGCCGAGGCGGCCAGCACCTCTCCGGTGGTGACGCCGATCCGGATCTGGAGGCGGATGCCACGCTCTGCGGCGAAGGACGCGTTCAGGCGTTCGAGCTCACGGCGCATGGCGAGGGCACAGCCGAGCGCGCGGTCGACGTCGTCCTCGTGCGCCAGGGGGACACCGAA
>JBBRYO010000027.1:0-25687 GCA_038237595.1 Candidatus Limnocylindrales bacterium
ATGTCTGCATAGCTGCGGCGCGGTCCCGGGAAATGGACCTCGGACTCAGGGGTGTGCGGCATCATTGCCAGCGCGAGACGGGCATGTTCCATGGCGGCCAGCGGGCGCGATGGTGCGGGCACGAGCTCGCGATCGCCGCCGACGCCGCTCAGGGCACGCATCGCCTCGATGAGGGCCGCCCGGTTCTCGGCGACATCGCGCGGTTGCGGCAGCCCGAAACCGCCGCGAAGCAGCAGGTGACGCAGCTCGTCCATGTCGGTCTCGGTGGCCCGCAGCAGGCTTCGGAAGCCCTGCTCCACGTCCTCGATATGGGGCAGCGCCTGGGTGGCAAGGACGTCGCTTCCGCCCTCGGGAAGGTCTCCGGTTTCCAGCAACGCGTCAAGCACGTCACGGGTCCGGCGGAAGAGGCCGGCCAGTCGATCGAACTCCGCAAACCCCGACGATTCGATACCGCTCATGGTGCCCGAGAGTATGGACCGCGTGATCTCCCGCGCGTCAAGCCGGGCGAAGGTCCCATCACGCCCGCATTCGGGTCCGCGATAAGGGCGGGGCGAGCGCGAGGTAAGCCGCGGCGCGTATCGTCGGCGGCATGAAGAATCCGGGGCGGCTGCTCGACGGCCTCAACGATGCGCAGCGCGAGGCGGTGGAAGCCGTAACCGGCCCCGTCGTGATCCTTGCCGGTGCCGGCACCGGCAAGACGCGGGTGATCTCCCACCGAGTGGCCCACGCGGTCGCGGTCGGCGCCGTCGACCCCAGACGGGCGCTGCTGGTCTCGTTCACGGACAAGGCGGCGTCGGAGATGATGGCTCGCGTTGGGGCACTGGGAATGCCCCCGGTCGCGGCGCGGACGTTCCACTCCGCGGCTCTCGCCCAGTTGCGCCACTACTGGCCAGCACGCCACGATGGAGCGCCGCTGCCGGCGATCCTGGACGCGCCCTGGAGGCTGGTCGGGCCCCTGGCGCGCCGCCTGCCCGGCGGCTACCGCTTCACGCCGGCGCGCGACCTGATCGACGAGATCGAGTGGGCGCGCAGCCGGCGCATTCCCCCAGAGCGGTACGAGGCGGAGGCAGGCCTTCGGTCGCCACCGATCCCGATGGAGCTCTTCGTGCGCCTCTACCGGGACTACGGGTCGGCCAAGCGGCGCGAGGGCCTCATCGACTTCCACGACATGCTGACGATGACGGTCGAACTGCTCGAGTCGGACCCGGAGGCCGTGGCCCAGGTTCGCGGGCGCTACGCATGGTTCAGCGTGGACGAGTACCAGGACACGAACCCCCTCCAGCAGCGGCTCCTGGAGCTGTGGCTCGGCGACCGGCGAGACATCTGCGTCGTGGGGGATGAAGATCAGACGATCTACACGTTCACGGGTGCCACGCCCGAATACCTCACCGGCTTCGAGGCCCGGTACCCGGACGCGCGTGTCGTTGCGCTGACGCAGAACTACCGGTCCACGCCGGAGGTGCTGGACCTTGCCAACCGGCTCATCGGTGCGAGCGGGCGCTCCAAACGCCTGGTGGCTACGCGCGGCAGTGGAGACGAACCGGTCATCCGCTCGTTCGCCGATGGCGACGCGGAGCTGACGGCGCTTGTCGGGGAGATCGGGCGGCTCGCGCTGGCCGGCGTGGGCTACCGCGAGATGGCGGTGCTGGTGCGCGTCAACGCCCAGATCCCGTCGCTGGAGGATGGGCTGCGGCACGCACAGGTGCCGTACCGCGTGCGCGGCCTGCGCTTCTTCGAGCGACCGGACGTGCGCGGCGCGATCGACGTCCTCCGCCGCCAGCGGCCGGGGGCCGTCGGCCCGGCACTCGCCCGCGCCACGCGGCAGCTCTGGAAGGAGCGGCTGGGTTTCGACACGGGGTCCGAGCCGCAGGGCGTCGAAGCGAGGGATCGCCAGGCGGCGCTGTCGCGGCTTGCACTGACGATCGGGGAGCTGGCCGCGGATGACCGGGACCTCGACATCGATGCCCTCCTCGGGGAGCTGGCGAGACTCGACGAGGAGGAACGCGCGGGATCGGGCGATGGCGTCGAGCTGGCCACGCTCCATCGGGCGAAGGGTCTCGAGTGGGACGCGGTCTTCCTGCCCGCTCTCGAGGAAGGGTCGCTGCCGACGCACCAGGCACGCGACGATGCGCTGCTGATCGCCGAGGAGCGGCGGCTGCTGTACGTGGGGATCACACGTGCCCGGGTACACCTGTGGCTCTCGTGGGCGAAGCGCCGGACGGGCACGTCCGGCCGCGAGGGCTCGCGGCAGATGAGCCGCTTCCTGCGGGACATCCAGGGCTCAGGACCGCGGGGTGGCGCGACGGGCGGCGCAACCCGTGGCTCGTCAGATGGGATTGGGCCGGCGGGCGGGGTCGATCGTTCCCGGACGCCACGAACGCCGGTCGATCGCTCGGCCGAGACACCCACCATGGCCGCGCTCCGTGCGTGGCGACTGGAACGTGCCAGGGCCGACGGCGTGCCGCCCTACGTCATCGCCCACGACGCCACCCTCTCTGCGATCGCGGAGCAGATGCCGGACTCGCAAGCGGGCCTGCGTGGCATCGCCGGCATGGGTCCCGTGAAGGTCGACCGCTACGGCAGCGACATCCTGCGCGTCGTCCGCGGCACATAGGGGCGGGGCAGCAGGTCGGCAGGTCGGCGGGGCGGCAGGGCGGCACGGCGCGACCGACCGGGCCACGAATCAGGAAGCCCGGCCGTCGGGCCGGGCTCCTTTGAAACCAGGGGTGACTGCGGACTAGAAGTCCATGCCGCCGCCGGGCGGCATCTGCGGCATGGCCGCCTTGGGCTCGGGCTTGTCGGTGATCATCGCCTCGGTCGTCAGCACCATGGCCGCGATCGACGACGCGTTCTCGACTGCCGAGCGCGTCACCTTGGCAGGGTCAAGGATGCCGGCGGCAAGCATGTCGACGTACTCGCCCGTCATAACGTTGAAGCCCAGGTTCTTGTTCTTCTTGTCGGCCTGTGCGCGTCGCACGTTCTCGATCACGACCTGGCCGTCCATGCCCGCATTCTCGGCGAGACGGCGCATGGGCTCCTCGAGCGCAGAGCGGACGATCTTGACGCCCGTGTTGGCGTCGCCCTCGAACTTGAGCTTGTCCAGCGAGGACTGGGCGTTGAGCAGCGCCACGCCACCACCGGGCACGATGCCCTCCTCCAGCGCGGAGCGGGTGGCCGAAAGCGCGTCCTCAACGCGGTGCTTCTTCTCCTTGAGCTCGACCTCGGTGCCGGCGCCGACCTTGATGATCGCGACGCCGCCAGCCAGCTTGGCCAGGCGCTCCTGGAGCTTCTCCTTGTCGTAATCGGAGGTGGTGTCCTCGATCTGGGCCTTGATCTGCTTCATCCTGCCCTCGATCTCGGCCGGCTTGCCCTTGCCCTCGATGATCGTGGTGGTGTCCTTGTTGGCGAGCACGCGACGGGCATGCCCGAGGTCCGTCAGCTCGACCGAATCGAGCTTGCGCCCGACCTCCTCGCTGATGACCTGGCCGCCGGTCAGGATGGCCAGGTCGCGGAGCATCTCCTTGCGCCGATCGCCGAAGCCCGGCGCCTTGACCGCGAGCACGTTGACGATGCCGCGCAGCTTGTTGACGACGAGCGTGGCGAGCGCCTCACCGTCCACGTCCTCCGCGACGATCAGGATCTCCTTCTTGCCGGACTGGAGCACCTTCTCGAGCGTCGGCAGCATGTCCGCGATCGCCGAGATCTTCTTGTCCGTGATGAGGATGTAGGGATCGTCGAGGGCGGACTCCATGCGCTGTGTGTCCGTCACGAAGTAGGCGCTGACGTAGCCGCGGTCGAACTGCATGCCCTCCACGTATTCGATCTCGAAGGTCATCGTCTTGGACTCTTCGACCGTGATCACGCCGTCCTTGCCGGTCTTGTCGAAGACGTCCGCGATGAGGTCGCCGATCTCGCGGTCGGCGGCGCTGATGGAGGCGACCTGGGCGATCTCGTCATGGCCCTTGACGGGCTTGGCGACGCTCTTGATCGCGGCGGACAGCGCCCTCTCGGCGGCGTCGATGCCCAGTTTCATCTGCATCGGGTTGGCGCCGGAGGCGACGTTCTTGAGGCCGGCGTTGATGATCGCCTGTGCCAGGATCGTTGCGGTGGTCGTGCCGTCGCCGGCGACGTCCTCCGTCTTGGTGGCAGCTTCCTTGAGGAGCTGGGCGCCCATGTTCTCGAAGGGATCCTCGAGCTCGATATCGCGCGCCACAGTCACGCCGTCATGGGTGACCGTGGGGCTCCCGAACTTCTTGTCCAAGGCGACGTTGCGACCCTTCGGGCCGAGCGTTCCGCCGACGGCATTCGCCAGTGCGTCGATGCCGGCCTTGAGATGGGAGCGGGCGTCCTCGTCGTAGGCAATGAGCTTGGCCATACTGGTTCACGTCCTCTCGCTGTGACGGGTCCGTTGCGTGCGCCTCGATGGGCTCGCTGGGGGCTCAGGGAGCCGCCGGACCGCTGGGTTAGCACTCTTGGGGTTCGATTGCTAACATACCGCGTCGCAGCCCCCGCGGTCAAGCGTCGTCGGGTACCTTGGTGCCGATGACACGCGCAATCGCCAGCGCCGAGATCCTGTCGATCGGCAGCGAGCTGCTGGTCGGCGAGACGAGGGACACCAACAGCGGCGACCTGGCCGCCGACCTGAGCTCGCGCGGCGTGCAGGTGACCCGCCTCACTGCCCTCCCCGACCGCCTGGACGTGGTCGCCGATGCCTTCCGGGCGGCGCTCGACTCGGCCGACCTGGTGGTCTCGACCGGGGGACTCGGACCGACGCCTGACGATCTCACTCGCGAGGCGATTGCCCAGGTCTGTGGGCGCCTGCCGCACGTCGACCCCGCGCTCGAACGCTGGCTGCGCGACATGTTCGAGCGCCGCGGAGTGGCGTTCGTCGAGGCGAACCTCAAGCAGGCGTGGCTCATCGACGGCGCGGAGTCGCTGCCCAACAAGAACGGAACCGCGCCCGGCTGGTGGGTCGAGCGGCCGGGGGGCAAGGTAATCGTCGCGTTGCCGGGGCCTCCCCGCGAGGCGTGGCCGATCTGGCAGGAAGAGGTCGCGCCGAGGCTCGAGGCACGCGGCGTCGGCGCGGACCGGTACGCGGAGACGCTGCGGCTCACCGGCGTCGGAGAGTCCTCGCTGGTCGATCTGATCGGAGAGGAGCGGCTCCGAGCGGCCAACCCGATTGTCGCCACGTACGCCCGTGCAGACGCGGTCGACGTGCGGGTCAGCGCCACTGGAGAGGCCGGCCACAGCGCGCGAGACCTGGTTGACGAGATGCTCGCGGAGCTGATGCCCCATCTCGGACCGTTCGTGTTCGCGCGCGGCGACGAGACGTGGGTGGACGCGCTCGGCCGGCGGCTGGAGGGTCGAACGGTGGCGACCGTGGAGATCGGCACCGCGGGGCAGTTGGGCGTGCTGCTTGGGAGGGCGGAGTGGCTCGTCTTCGGGGAGCAGCTCGGCGCCGGCAGCGCGCTCGCCCGCGAGCACCGCGGCGCCGAAGCCTATGCCGCGCGCGTTCGGGAAGTAGCGGGCTCGGACGTGGGGCTGGCCGTGCGCGTCCGCGAGCGCGGCGGCGACACCGCGGTGACCATCGCCGTCGCGCTCGACGGGCAGGTGACGCAGGTCACCCGGACGGCGTTCCTGGGCGGAGAGTCGGGACGCCGCCGTGCGGCGCTGATCGCCTGTGCGGAGCTTTGGGCCCGCCTCGGTTCGTAGCCAGCCCGGTCAGGCGCGCATCTTCAGGCCCGAACCTCAGGCCCGAACCTCCTGGCGCATGAAACCTACGTATGCACCCACGAAGCACGCGACCATGAATGCCACCAGCAGGACGATCTGCGGCCAAACGACCAGCAGGCTCTGCTGGACGGGTAGCAGGGCGGTCAGGGCGCGGCCGGTCGGGTCGGGCGCAATCAGGTTGAACGTGTTGACGCGCGGGTCCAGCAGCACCTGGGTGATCTGGGCGAACATGCCGTTGGGGAGGAGGCCGAAGAGGGTGTTGGCCATCTTCGAGTTGGCCACCTGCTGAGCGGCCGTGCTGTTGGCGCCATACGGGGCCAGATAGCCCGCGATGATGGTCACGATCTGGCCGCCGAAGAAGGTCAGGATCAGCCACACCGAGAGCACGGTCAGCGCCGCCGTCGCAGCCCGTCGGAAGACCACCGACGCGAGGACCGCGAAGGCCAGCCAGAAGCCGACATAGAACAGCGTCACCACGAACCACAGCACCAGCCGGATGGCGACGTCCACCGACGGGAGGACGCCAAGCTGGTAGATCCCGAAGCCGGCGAGCAGCAGCATCACCGCCCCGAGAATCAGCGCGACCACGGTCAAGCTGGCGAGGAACTTGCCGTTGATCACGTCGTCGCGATGGATGGGCTGTGCGACAAGACGCGGGAGCGTCCCCTCTGCTCGCTCGTTGCTGATGGCGTCGAAGCCGAAGGCCAATCCCATCAGCGGTCCCAGGAACACCCCGATGATGCCGGAGAAGGCGGGGACCGCCTGGAGCGTCGAGTCGCTTGCGGCAGGCGGCAGGGAATAGAGCAGCAGGAACACGGGATAGGTCTGGCCGTTGAAGAAGGGACGGGAGGCGATGTCCCCGGCAGCCTGCTTGATCGTGCCCGAGAGGATGTAGACCGCCGCCACTCCGGCGATACCCATGACCACAAGCAGGATCGTGAACCGGACGCTGAGCAGGTACTCGGCCAGCTCTCGCGCACCAATGACCCGCCAGCCCGCCGGAATCCGCCCGGTTTCGGGCGCCTCGAGCATCGGGAGCTCCACGGGCTTCCCCACCGACGCGGCCGCAATGCCGCGACGCGCACGCAAACCGCGGGCCGCCGCCCGGTTCTTGACACGCTGATCAGGCACTTGCAAGCTCCCCGCCGGTGCGAGCCGCGACCGCCGACTCGGTGAAGTAGCGCTGATAGATCTCGTCGAGGTCCATGCCCCGATCGTGCACCTGCCAGGGGATCTGTCCGGCAGCGACGAGCGCCTGTGCCACGCGGCCGCGCACTTCCGGCTGGCCCGTCACGACCCACAGCCGCGGATCGTGCACGTCGCGGGTAACCTCGGTGACGCCGGGCACGGACCGGAGCGTGCCGGCCACCTGTTCGGGATCGCCGTCGGCGCCGATCTCGATCTGGATCTGGGCGCCCGAGCGCTGGCGGGCGGCGAGCTCCGTGACGGTCCCCATTGCCACGACGGAGCCCTCCACGAAGATCGCGATGCGGTCGCAGATCTGCTGGACCTGGTAGAGAAGATGGCTCGAGAGCAGGACGCAGACACCCCGATCGTGCGCGAGCTCGCGCACCAGGTCCAGGGTTTCGGCAACGCCGACCGGGTCGATCGACGTGGTCGGCTCATCAAGGATCAGGACCGAGGGATCCTTCAAGAGGGCGTCGGCCAGGCCAAGGCGCTGGAGCATTCCGCGGGAGTACGTCTCGGTGCGGTTGTCCGCGGCGTCGAGGAGGCGCACCCGCCCGAGACCGTCGTCGATCCGTTCTTCGGTCGTCGCCTTGTCAAGCCCGTTCAGACGCGCGGTGAACCGCAGGTTCTGACGCCCGGTCATGCCCCCGTAGAAGCCGACACTATCGGGCAGGTACCCGACGTGCCGCTTCACACGAAGCGGGTTGCGTGCCGGGTCCAGGCCGAGCACCTCGGCGGTGCCGCCGCTCGGTTCGGTCAGGCCGAGCAGCATGAGGATGGTCGTGGTCTTGCCGGCACCGTTCGGCCCCAGCAACCCGAACACCTCGCCCGCTCGGACATCAAGGTCGAGCGGCTTGACGGCGAACTTTTCGCCGTATCGCTTCTCGAGGCTGCGCGTCCGGATGGCGACCTTTGCCGGTGTGGTCGCCATGTCTAGCGCCGTCCGTACTGCCGGAAGACCAGGAGCAGACCAACGATCACGACGGCGATCAAACCCAGTCCGATGTAGCCGCCGACCGGCGATGTCTGAACGGTGGTCCGCACATCGACCTTGTCCGTTGCTGTCCCGGCGGTGGTCGTGAGCGTGACGATGTAGTCGCCCGCCACCGCGTCATCCGCAGGCTGGATTGCCGCGGTCACGTCAGCGCTGGTGTTCGCAGCCAGCGAGGGGATGGTCGCCGGAGTGAAGGTCACCTTCCACTTCGTGGGTGGCGTGCTCGTGAGGCTCACGTTTGTCAGCGCTGCCGAGCCGGAGTTGAAGACCTGCAGCGCGTAGTTCGTCGGACTGCCCGCGTTCGCGGTGATGTTCAGCACGCCAGTCGTTGAGTTGAGCGACACCGCTTCGTTGCCGGCGAGCTGGACGCTGAGTTGGCCGGTGGCTCCGATGCCGTTCCCGGCGTCGGCAACCACGGTGAACGTGTAGGGCCCGGCGGCCGCGTCGGCCGGCGACGTCGCGGAAACCGAGACCGTCGACGTCTCGCCGGCCGCGACCTTGAAGCTGGTGGCCTGCGCCTCAGGCGGCGTTGCGGTGATGGTCCAGCCGTCGGGCGCATCGGGCACCGACAGCGCGAATGTCTGCTCCGTTGCCGTGTCGTTGTGGAGTGTCATCGTGAAGGAGACAGCCGCGCCGGGCGCGCCCTTCTTGGCTGGCACGTCGGTCTGGAGGCTGACCGATCCGCCTCCGGCCGTGGCCACTCTGAGGTCGATCGGGAGGTCCGCCGAGAGGCCGCCTGCCGCGGCGTGGACGGTGAACTTGTAGTCGTTCGGTGCCGCGTCCTGCGGCACGCTGACCTGGAGTGTCAGGTCAAGCGGAGCCGGGCTGGCCGCGCTGCCCTGCGTCGACACGGAGCTGACGATGAAGCCGCCGCCGTGGAAGGTGGCAGTCCAGCCCGGCGGGACGTTCGCCACTGAAAGATCGACGACCTGGGGCGTGGCGGTCTGCACGTTCAGCGGCAGCTTGACCTCGCCACCCGGGTCCACCTGCACCGTGGGGTACGTCGTGGTGATCGTCAGGTCAGCGGCCTGGACCGGTGTCGTGAGGAGCGTGAGCAGGGGCAGCGCCCCGACCGCGACGAACAACGGGCGCAGCAGACGGCGAGGGCGGGCATGTTGCATGACGGTGTGAACCTCTTCCATCAATGACCTTGGGCCAGGGCTGCTCTGGACGCGTTCGGAGCACTCAACGGCAACGGCTCCCGGAGCGCCGCTCTGTTTTCGTTGCGGACTGTGCCATGTCTGGGTGATCGGTGCGCAACGAAGACGATAACGATTCCTTCATCCAGCCCGGCGAAGAGCGCAGAAGAGTCAGCTCATCGACAGGACGGGTGCCTGTTGCGCCGCCCTGACGCTCATTCGCGCGGCGACCTGGCGCGCGACCGAGCGCATCACCTCTGCGGCAAGCCCGGGCTCGCGCTGTGCCACGGCCGGCACGCCGGCGTCGCCGCCCTGCCGCACCTTGACGTCGAGTGGAATGCCGCCGAAGAACTCGAGCTCGTGGCGCCGCGCGAAGGCCTCACCACCGCCGCGCCCGAAGATCTCCGTCGCTTCGCCGCAGTGCGGGCAGATGAACGAGCTCATGTTCTCGACGATGCCCATCACCGGCACGCTCATGCGGCGGAACATGGCCAGCGCCTTCTCGACGTCCATAAGCGCCACATCCTGCGGCGTGGTCACCAGCAGAGAGCCGCTGATAGGTACCGCCTGCGCCAGGGTGAGCTGCGCATCGGAGGTGCCGGGCGGCAGGTCGATCACGAGGTAATCCAGGTCTCCCCAGGCCACGTCGCGCAGGAACTGCTGGATCGCGCCGCCAACGAGCGGTCCCCGCCACACGATCGGCTGTCCCTCGGGCACGAAGAACTGGATGCTGATGACCTTGACACCGTAGCGCTCGAGGGGCGTGATCTTGCCTTCCGGGTTCGCGGTCGGGGCGCCCTCGATGCCCATCATCAGGGGGATGTTGGGGCCGGTGATGTCGGCGTCGAGGAGCCCGACGCTGGCACCGTCCATGGCCAGCGAGACGGCCAGGTTCACCGAGACGGTGCTCTTGCCGACGCCGCCCTTGCCGGAGGCGACCGCGATGATGTTCTTGACGCCGGGGACGAGCGACTGGGGCTGTGCCGGCGACGCGCGGCGGACCATGGCGCCCCACGTCACCTCCACGGAGCTGGCGCCGAGGGCGTCGAGCTGGCTGTGGATGTTCTTTTCGATCTCGTCCTTGAGCGGACAGGCCGGGGTGGTCAGTTCGATCTTGAGGGCCACTTCGTCGTTGGCGCCAATGGTCACGTCCTTGACCATGTTCAGCGTGACGATGTCGCGTCCCAGTTCGGGCTCCTGGACGGCGCGCAGCGCCTCATAGATGGCGGACTCGGTGAGCATGTCCATATCGTAGCGGGTGGGTCGGATTTGCCCTAGCATGCCGACCTTGCCCAGGCTCGTGGATGAGGCGCCGTCCGCCGATCCGGCTGGCCGGCCCGCCACGACGTCCGGCTCCGGATGGACCGTCCCTGCCTCGCGGCGCCGGCTGGCCATCGATGCGCTTGGAATCACCCTCTCGGCGTTCGCCTTCGGGGTCGTCTACGGCCTCTCGGCGCGCGTCCACGGCTTCTCGATCGTCGAGGCCCTGGCAATGAGCGTGTTTGTGCTCGCGGGGGCATCGCAGTTCGCGGCCGTGGGGCTCCTCGCGCAGGGCCTCCCGTGGCTGGCGATCGTGGGTCTCACGTCCCTGCTCAACGCGCGGCACCTGCTCTACTCGGCCGCGCTCGCGCCGTGGTTCGCCGGCCGCTCCCGCCTGCACCGCGCTGCGGCTGCCCACGTGCTGACCGACGAGACCTTCGCGCTGGCGCTCCCCCACTTCCGCCGCCTGGGCCGCTTCGATGCCGGTGGGTACTGGCTGGCGGCGGGCCTCGTGGTAGTCCCCTGGATTGCGGCGACGCTCACCGGCTTCATCGGTGGCGAGCTGCTGCCCGACACGCGCAGCCTGGGCCTGGATGTCGTCTTCCCGGCGGCCATGGCCGGACTCGCAACCGCGCTGATCACTGGCCGCCGGGAGCTGGTTGCGGCTGCCGCGGGCGTCGCGATCGGGCTGCCAGTGGCGCTGCTCACCCAGACGTCGCTGGGGATCGTGGCCGGCGGGGTGTGCGGGCCCCTCGTCGCGATGCTGCTGCCGCGTCGCGGGGACGAGGCCGGCGTCGAAGCGAACACCGTGACGGCGGGTCCGGTATGAGCGTCGAGCTGGTGGGATTGGCGCTGCTGATGGGTCTGGTCACGTACCCGGCGCGGGCGATCCCTCTCCTCGCACTCGGCATCGAACGACTGCCGGCGCCCGTGATCGAGTACCTGCGACTCATCGGGCCGGCCACGCTGGCGGCCCTGGCGGCGCTCGGTGCCCTGTTTCCCACCGATGCCGGCGGACACGTACAGTTCCACGTCGGGATCGAGGTCGTTGCCGTCCTGGCCTGCGCGGCGGTGACGGCGTGGCGTCGCAACCTGCTGCTGGGCATGGTCGTCGGCGTGGGTCTGGTCGCGCTCGTGCGAGCCGTCCATCTCGGCTGAAATCCGCCCGGGGCGGAGCATCAGGCTGCGAAAATCGGCGCCAACTGACTTCTTCGCCGCGAATCTCGCAACAACGCCCCAAGACCTGCTCGAATTGACACTGATTCGTGGCGGTTCCTATACTGCGCCACCGCTACGATGGTGCTGACGCGGACCGGGGAGCGTCCGCGACGGCTCCACATGCCATCGTTCGGGGCTCGACGTGAGGAGGAGCCAGCGCTGGTGCCCGCCATCGACGTTCGTCTGGTCGGCGTGACCAAGTCCTTCGGGCCTGACATGGTCGCTGTGGACCACATCGACCTGGAGGTGCTTGACGGCGAGTTCTTCTCGCTGCTGGGGCCGTCGGGATGCGGCAAGACCACGACCCTGCGCATGATCGGCGGCTTCGAGGAGCCGACCAGCGGCCTCATCGAGCTGAACGGCGAGGACGTCACGTGGCTGCCGCCCTACAAGCGGAACGTCAACACCGTCTTCCAGAGCTACGCGCTGTTCCCGCACCTCACGATCTTCGAGAACGTCGCCTTCGGCCTGCGCCGCAAGAAAGTCTCCCACGACGAGGTCAAGAAGCGCGTCGCCCAGATGCTTGAGCTCGTGGAGCTGCGCGGCTTCGATCAGCGCAGGCCCGGGCAGATCTCCGGTGGCCAGGCGCAGCGCGTGGCGCTCGCGCGCGCGCTCATCAATCGACCGGCCGTGCTGCTCCTCGATGAGCCGCTCGGCGCCCTCGACCTCAAGCTCCGCAAGCAGATGCAGATCGAGCTGAAGCGCATCCAGCAGGAAGTGGGCATCACCTTCATCTACGTAACCCACGACCAGGAAGAGGCGATGACGATGTCCGATCGCATCGCCGTCATGAACCGCGGCCGCTACGAGCAGCTCGGCTCACCCGAGGAGCTGTACGAGCGGCCGAAGACGCGCTTCGTGGCCAGCTTCCTCGGTGCCAGCAACCTGCTGCACGGCAAGGCGCAGGGCACGGACGGTGACTACGGCACGGTTCGCCTGGACGATGGAACGGCAGTCCGGGTGCCGGTCGCACAGCTCGACGGCCGAACTGAAGTGGACGTCGGCGTGCGGCCGGAGAAGATTCGGTTGCTCGCGGAAGGAGCGCCCCCTTCCCCGGGCGTGAACGTCCTGACCGGCCACATCCGCACGCTTGCCTACACTGGCGTCAGCACCCAGTACCAGGTCGAACTGGCCAGCGGCGCCACCGTGGCCGTCTATGAACAGAACCTCGAGCGTGCCTCGACCAGCACGCTGCACCGCCCGGGCGCCGAGGTACGCCTCACCTGGTCACCCGATGACTCATTTGCCGTCGATCCCGCACGGAAAGCGGTCGCAGCCGAAAAGGACGACCCGAGCGACCCGCACGCGGCCACCTGACCTGCCCCGTCTCACGGAGGACCCGATGTCTCAGGATCACGATCCACTCGTCGACCGAATTACCCAGGCGATCACTCGGCGCCACCTGCTCCAGGTATCCGCCGCCGCCGGCCTCAGCGCCTTCCTCGCCGCCTGCGGAACGGCGGGCACGAAATCCCCGAGCACATCGGCCAGCGCGGCCGCCGCGACCGGCACTCCCAGTCCAACCGGCACGCCCGGCGCGACTGGCACGCCCGGCGCGACTGGCACGCCCGGATCGACCAGTAGCGGCGCGACGCCGCCCGCGGGCGCAACCGGCACTCCCGCGGCCGAGACCCCGGCTGCCACCGAGACCGCGCAGGCCTCGCAGCCTCTCGGGACACCGGCCACGAGTGGCTCGTTCAAGATGGCGACCTGGATCGGCTACATCGACGTCGGTACCGGTAAGAACAAGAAGGACCATCCCTCGCTCATCCGCTTCACGAAGGAGACGGGTGTCGACATCGACTACCAGGAGGCGGTGAACGACAACGAGTCGTTCTTCGCGTCGAATCTCAAGGGACCCCTGGAGACCGGTCAGGACACCGGCTGGGACATCGTCGTCCTCACCGACTGGATGATCATCCGGCTCATCAAGCTCGGCTGGCTCGAGACGATCACGCCCATGGGCAACTTCCCGACCAACCTGCTGGATGTCTACAGGACGCTCGAATGGGATCCGGGGAACCTGTTCGCGGCGCCATGGCAGTCGGGCATGACCGGGCTTGGCTTCGACAAAGCCAAGACCGGGGCGCTCACCAGCCTGAGCGTGCTCTTCGACACGACCTATGCCGGAAAGCTGACCTACCTCACGGAGATGCGCGACACGGTCGGCCTGACCGCCCTGAAACTGGGGTCGGACCCGACGACACTCACCCAGGACCAGTTCGACGCAGCCATCGCGGCCATCACCCAGGCGGTGAAGGACCAGATCGTGCGCCAGCTGACGGGCAACTCGTACGTCGAGGACCTGCTGCGTGGCGACATCGTCCTGGCCATGGCCTGGTCGGGCGATATCCAGGGGCTGGTGGTCCCCGAGCAGTCCAAGGACCAGGACTTCCAGTGGCAGCTCGCCGATGAGGGTGGGATGCTCTGGACGGACAACATGGCCATTCCCAAGGGCGCCAAGAACAAGGGGCAGGCCGAAACGTTCATCAACTGGTACTACATCGCCAAGAACGCCGCCCAGGTGGAGGCCTGGGTGAATTACGTGTGTCCGGTCGTCGGGGCAGACGTCGAGATCAAGAAGATCGACGCCGCGTTGGCGACCAATCCGTTGATCTTTCCCACCCCCGACATGAAGGCGAGGCTCCACCAGTTCGTGGCGCTCGACACCGACGTTGCGTCCGCCTGGGAAACGGCATTCACCGGGGCAATCGGGCAGTAGCCCGGCAGGCACGGACGGCCTGAGGTCTCCGCCGGCATGAGCGGCCTCCTCCGTCGCCATCCGACGGCAATCGCCTACGCCCTCCTCGCGCCCGGGCTCCTCTACCTCCTGGTCTTCTACCTCGTCCCGACCGTGCAGATGTTCCTGGTCTCGTTGTGGACCGGGAACCTCCAGGACGGCTACTCGCTCACCTTCAACTTCTCGATCTACCCGCAGGCGCTCTCGCACTACTGGGACCAGTTCGTGCGGTCGATCGTGTACGGCGGCGCAGCAACGATCCTGACCTTCATGCTCGGCTTCCCGCTTGCCTACTTCATCGCCTTCCGGGGGGGCCGCTACAAGAACGTGCTGCTCTTCCTGGTGATTGCGCCGTTCTTCACCAGCTTCCTGCTCCGCACGCTGAGCTGGAAGCTGATCCTCGCCGACGACGGCCTGGTGCTCGCGCCGCTCAAGTCGCTGGGCATCGTTCCGGACGGGTTCCGCGTCCTGGCCACGCCGGTGGCGGTCATCGCGGGCATCACCTACAACTTTCTGCCATTCATGACGCTGCCGCTGTACGTCGCGCTGGAGAAGATCCCACCCAGCCTGCTCGAGGCCGCAGAGGACCTCTACGCCAGCAACTGGCAACGCTTCCGGCGGGTGACCCTGCCACTCGCGCTGCCCGGCGTGATTGCGGGATCGCTGCTGACGTTCATCCCCGCCGTCGGCGACTACGTCAACGCCGAGCTGCTCGGAAGTCCGCAGTCGCAGATGATCGGGAACGTCATCCAGGCGCGCTTCCTGCAGGTCGGTGACTATCCGACCGGTTCGGCGCTTTCCTTCATCCTGATGGCCGCGATCCTCGTGGGCGTGCTGATCTATGCCCGTATCGTCGGCACCGAAGAGCTGCTCGGGGGAGCATCCGCGTGACCGCCACCGGAGTTGCGACGACCACTGCGAGAGTCGACGTCGCCAGGTCGCGCGGCACGTTCTTCCAGCGCTTCGGGCGCGGCATGGACCGCTGGCTGCTGCCGATCTACGTCTTCGTGGCCGTGGCGTTCCTGGCATTGCCGGTGCTCGTGATGATCGCGTTCAGCTTCAACGACGCGGGCCGGTCGAATGTCCGCTGGCAGGGCTTCTCCCTCGATGCGTGGCTCGACCCGCTCGGGCGCTCGGGCCTCCAGGCCGCAGTCTTCAACAGCATCACGATCGCGCTGCTGGCGACGGTCATCTCGACCATCCTCGGCGTGCTCATCGGCATGGCGCTGGTGCGCCACGTCTTCCGCGGCCGCGGTATAACCAACCTGCTGATCTTCCTGCCGATGTCGACGCCCGAGATCGTGCTCGGCACGTCGTTGCTGACGCTCTACCTCAACCTGCCGGGCATCCTCTTCCCGCTGGGGCTGCACACGATCCTGATCGCGCACGTCATGTTCAACATCAGCTACGTGGTGGTGACCATCAAGGCCCGCCTCCAGGGCTTCCCGCGCCACCTCGAAGAGGCCGCCATGGACCTCGGAGCCAACGAGTGGACCACGTTCTGGCGGGTGACCTTTCCGCTGATCCTGCCCGGCGTCATGGCCGCCGCCCTGCTGGCCTTCAGCCTCTCGATTGACGACTACGTGGTGACCAGCTTCACGGCCGGCCAGACTCCCACCTTCCCGCTCTTCATCTATGGCTCGCAGCAGCGCGGCATCCCCGTCCAGGTGAACGTCATCGGTACGATCATCTTCGCCACGGCGGTCGGCTTTGTGCTTCTCTCCACGCTGCTGTCACGCCGCCAGAAGCTGGACCCGGTGGAGGCAACCGTCGATGAGTAGCGCGCCATGACCGATACCCTCGTTCCCCGCGAAACCGCGCACGCCGCGAATGCGCTCGACCGCTCGGTGATTCCCGCCGTGTGGGCGCGCTACACGGACCTGCTCATCGACCACGGCGAGGGCTCGTGGCTGGTCACGACCGACGGCGAGCGGTACCTCGACTACTCGTCGGGGATCGGCGTTACCAACACCGGCCATGCCCATCCGCGGGTCGCGGCGGCCGTGGCCGCGCAGGCCGCGAAGCTGCTCCACGGCCAGCAGAACATCGTCTATCACGAGGCCGGCCTGAAGCTGCACGCCAGCCTGGCCGAGACCATGCCGGGCACCGGCTGGGGCGTCTTCCTCAGCAATAGCGGTGCGGAGGCCGTGGAGGCCGCCGTCAAGCTGGCGCGCGTCGCCACGGGGCGCCCCACGATCATCGCCTTCCGCGGCGGCTTCCACGGCCGGACCGCGCAGACGATGGCCCTGACCAGCTCGCGGGTGACGGTGCGCGGTGACTTCGAGCCGCTTCCCGGGTCCGTCTACCACACGGCGTATCCCTATTGCTACCGCTCGGCCACCGGGTCGCACGACCCGTCCGCCTGCACCTGCGACTGGGAGGCTCAGCTCGAGGCGCTCTTCGCCCAGATGGTGGATCCGGCAAAGGTCGCCGCGATGATCGTCGAGCCGGTGATCGGCGAAGGCGGCTACCTCGTCCCGCCACCGGGGTTCCTGCCGCGGCTGCGCGAGATCGCCAACCACCACGGGATGCTGCTGATTGCCGACGAGGTCCAGACCGGGTTCGGCCGGACCGGGCGCTTCTGGGCGATGGAGCACTGGAACGTGCGGCCGGATATCGTCGTGATGGCCAAGGGGATCGCTTCCGGGCTGCCCCTCTCGGGCATCATGGCCCCGAGGGACATCCTGGCGCGCTGGGCGCCCGGCGCACACGGCGGCACCTACGGCGGCAACGTCGTCAGCTGTGCCGCGGCCAACGCGACCCTGGAGGTCTTCCGCGACGAAGGACTGGTGGAGAACTCGGCGCAGCGGGGCCGCCAGCTGCTCGACGGGCTGGGCCGCCTCAAGGGCCGGCACCCGACCCTCGGGGACGTGCGCGGTCTCGGCTGCATGGTTGCGATGGAGTTCGTGCGTCCCGATGCCGCGGATCCGCTGACTCCGAATCCGGCCGTGGCAAAGCTGGTGCTCGCGAAAGCCCTCGAGCGGCACCTGATCCTGCTGTCGGCCGGCTCCTGGGGACAGGTCGTCCGGATCATCCCGCCGCTGGTCACGACCGCCGACGAGGTGGACCGCGCGATCGGCATCGTCGGGGAGGCGCTCCACGCAGCGGACGCTTGAGCTGGCAACCTGGACGCAGCCATCGATCGGTGCCGCGTCGTGAGTCCACGCTCGCACTGCTCGCGATCGTGGTGCTCGGCTGCACATCGCCCACCACATCGCCTCCCGCCAGGAGCCACGCCCCCTCCCCGCTTCGAACGCCCGTACCGAGCGCGGCTCCGACGGAGCTGGCGGCGGGCGCAGGCTGGACGGTCGTCGTGCAGGGCATGGACCAGACGCCCGGGCGAGCGGGCTATGACAACATCGACGTCACCGTGCTCCTGCTCTGGCATGGGCCGGGCCTCGGCAGCGCGCCGACGATCGGGGCCAGCGTGACCTCGACCAACGGCCAGGTTCTGGGCCTCGAGGCGACGGTCTTCGGAGACAACCCGCTGCTCATTCCCGAAGACTTCGCCGTGACCGCGGAGGTCATCGGCGAATGGCCGACGGCGCTACCGGGGCCGCAGCTGCACGTCTTCTCCACGGGCGGCGATCCTTTCCACGACCTGGCCGTCCCGCTCAACGAGCCGGTCGCCGAGAGTTCACCGATTCCCCTCCCCTCGGCCGGCACCCCGGCCGTCCTGGAGGCCAGCGGGCAGGTCCGGGTCACCCCGTCGCTCTTGAGCGTGGCGCACTGGGCGGGCGACCAGACAACGGTGTTCGCTCGCCACGGGACCCGCAGCATCGAGTACGGCAACGGCGGCGACTTCTGGCAGGTCAGCGTGGGCGCAACCATCGAGAACATCGGCAGCGTCGAGCTGCTCCTCTCAGACCTGAGCTTCGAGCTGTTCGACGAGTCCTGGGCCGAAGCCGCCCCCGACGTCCTGCTCGACCCGAGGCAGAGCGCTGACAGCATCCCGGTGGGTGCCACCCGATCGGTTGCGCTCTCTTTCCAGACCGAGGACGAGCCGAAGGATCTTCGCCTGCTGATGGTGATGTCCGATGCCGCCGGCGCACCAACCGCATCATCGGTGGCGGGGTTTGACGCTGCGGCGGTGGCCGCGGGCAAGCGGACCTTCAACGATCTGCTGTCCGCGCTCGACCATTTCCAGGCGACGTGCGCCCATGCCGTCATCGACGAATCCACCGTCGCGGCCTCCATGGGAACGTCCACGGTGGACTTCGCGGGGGCAAGCGACCCACACGGCGCGCTGATCCGCACCTCGGACACCTATCGCGGCCCGAACGGCGAACAGCTCGGATCAGCCGAGAACACCTATGTGCTGGCCAGGAGCACAGGCTCGTGGCAGGTGCAATTCACGACCGCAAGCCCGTCGGGCGAGGCGGGCCAATGCTGAACCGGCCGCGCTGGTCTGGCGCAGAGGTGCAAAGGAGGGTCCTGTGAGGAAAACGCAGCCCAGGTGGCGCGCGGCAATGGGAGCTGCCGTCGTCGTCAGCATCCTCTTCGTTGGCGTCATCGCCGGGGTCCGAGCGGCGGACCCGGTGATCATGCGCATCGGCATCAGCGAAGCGGCCAGCGACACCGGCCTCAACCCGATGATCGCCGTTCTCGCGAGCGACTACGAGCTGATCGTCGACCGCTACGACCTGCTGATCGAGTTCGGCCCGAAGCTGGAACCCGCGCCCGGCCTTGCCCAGAGCTGGGACGTCACGGACGGCGGCAAGACCTGGACGTACCACATGCGGCCGAACGTGGTCTGGCAGGACGGCCAGCCGTTCACGGCCGAGGACGCGCGCTTCACCCTCCAGTACATCATCGACAGCCACAACCCCAAGTACAAGGGACCGGCGGCACCGGACGGCAACGACGTCCTGGACGGGAACGGCAAGCCGAATCCCGACGGGGAGGCGGACAACCCGCTGACCCTCTTCGACAGCTACATCGACCTGGACAACGGCCTCGACGCGAGCCGGCTCGTCTCTGTCGAGGCGCCCGATCCGATGACCCTCGTCATCAAGACGTCGGTGCCGATCATCACGCTCAGCCAGATGTATGTGCCAATCCTCCCAGAGCACATCTGGAAGAACATCACCTTCGCGACCGCGGCCACCGGCAACCTCACCCTCGATCAGGCCATCGGCACGGGACCCTTCCAGGTGACCGACTTCAAGCCCAGCCAGGCGGTCATCCTCCAGGCCAACAAGAACTACTGGGGCGGCGCCCCGCACATTGACCAGCTCGTTTATCAGTACTTCGGGAACCAGGAAGCGGAGATCAACGCGCTCAAGTCGGGGGATGTCGACCTGCTCGACAACTTCCCACCCTTGTTCCTGGAGAAGCTCCAGAACTACCCGAACATCGCGCTCAACATCGGGAAGAGCGCCGATTTCGGAGAGCTCGGCTTCAACAGCTGGGACCCGACCACCAAGAAGCGCTTCAACAAGGAAGGCTGCGCCGATTGCCAGAAGGGGCCCACGACAGGCTCGCTCGGCAATCCGTGGCTGACCAAGCCCGAGGTGCGCGCAGCCCTGGCCGGGCTCCTTGACAAGAAGGCCCTGATCAAGCAGGCCTACAACGGGCTGGCCGATCCCGGCATCTCGATCGTCTCCCCGCTCAACCCGCTCTACGCCTACGCGCCGCCGCCCAACGATCCCGTCACCTTTCCCGACTACACCGACGAGGCCAGCCAGGCGACGGCGCGGCAGGCCGCCCAGGACCGCTTCACCGCGGTCATGACCGGGCTCGGTTTCGCCGACACCGACGGCAACGGCATCCTCAATGCCCCGAATACGTCCGACGCCCAGTTGTTCGACCCGAACGGGGCCGGCAAGGACTGGCTTCTGCGGCTGTACGTTCGGAATGACAACCAGAAGGACAAGCTCGCGGCAGGCCTCATGACCACGTGGTTCGAAGCCGCCGGCGTCAAGATCAACGAGCAGGACATCTCATCGGACAAGCTCACGCACGACACCTATCCGGGCGACACCAACGCCGACACGGACCTGTACATCTGGGGTTGGGGTCCGGACCCCGATCCGAACTTCATCCTGAGCATCTTCGCCTGCAACCAGATCAACGGTTGGAGCGACTCCAACTACTGCGATCCAGCCTACGACCAGATGTATCTCGATCAGCGCACCCAGAGCGATCTGAACGCCCGCGCGGACATCGTCAAGGCAATGCAGGACAAGGTCTACCACGACTCCCCGTACTCGGTGCTGTGGTACCAGAACACCCTCCAGGCCTACCGCGCGGACCGCTGGCAGAACTTCACGACCCTGCCCGCAGGTGGCGGTGACATCTGGTCGTCGTTCGGCTTCGGGCCGTACGGCAGCCGGACCAGCGTCGCGCCGCTGGGCGCCGTCATCGCGAGTCCCAGTCCGAGCGCAGAGCCGAGCGTCGGCAGCTCCCCGCCCCCGAGTGGCAATCCTGGCCCCAGTGCCAGCAGCGGGGGTGCCGGATCGTCGCCGGCCACAAGCCCGACGGGCGCTGCGGTCTCCACGCCGGCTCCCGCGGCCACGCCAGCTCTCGCGACCACGCCGGCCCCATCCGCTGCGCCCGGAGCAGGCGGCGGAGGAGGTGGCAGCGGTACGGTGATTCTGCTTGCGGGGGCGGCCGTCGCGGCCGTCGTGGTTGGAGGTGTCTGGTACCGCCGTCGCAGTCGCGACGATGATGACGACGGCTAGGTGATCGCGGCCCGCGTCATGCCACCGCCGGCGACCTCCGCAACTCATGGGTAGCGCCTACCTCCTTCGCAGGCTGGGCGGCGCTGCCCTCACGATCTTCGCCATCGCGGTCCTGAACTTCTTCCTGTTCCGCCTGCTGCCCGGCGATCCGGTCAACACGCTCCTGCCGCGCAATGTGAGCCAGGCCCAGAAGGACGCCCTGCGGCATCGACTCGGCCTTGACCAGCCGGTCCTACCCGGCATCATCCGCACCAACCAGGGCGCCTTCAAGGTCGACTTCTCGACCCTGCCGGACAGCGTGGTCGGCAACCAGTTCGTGACGTACCTCCAGAACCTCGCATCGCTCGACCTGGGGCTCTCTTTCGCCGAGCGTCGCCCCGTCATCGACGTGATCGGCGAGCATTTCTGGCCAACCATCCTGCTCGTCGGCGTCTCGGAGGCCGTCTCCATCGTGGTCGGCGTCCTGATCGGCATCCGGGCTGCCTGGAAACGCGGCGGTCCGTTCGATGTCACCTCCGTGAACAGCTCGCTGGTGCTCTATGCCGTGCCGCTGTTCTGGCTTGGCATGCTGTTGCTGTTCTTCTTTGCGACCCCGAACGGCATCCCGCTGTTTCCCAGCCAGCAGATGAGCACGCCCGGGGCGATCTTCAACAGCCCGGTCGACCAGGCGATCGACATCGGCCGTCACCTCTTCCTCCCGGCGCTCACGCTTGCGCTCGGGGGCATTGGAGGGGAGGTGCTGATCATGCGATCCAGCATGCTGGAAGCCCTGCGAGAGGACTACGTGCTGACCGCCAGGGCCAAGGGGCTCAAGGAGGCCGACGTCGTGCGGCGCCACGCCGTGCCCAACGCGATGCTGCCGACGGTAACCGTGGTCGCCCTGACCCTCGGCTATGTGCTCGGCGGAGCGATCGGCGTGGAGGAGGTCTTCGCGTGGCCGGGGATGGGCCGGCTGACGGTGGACGCAATCCACAACCAGGACTTCCCGGTGCTCCAGGGCCTCTTCCTGATCATCGCCCTGTGCGTGGTCGTCGCAAACTTGATTGCTGACTTCGTGTACAGCCAGCTCGACCCGCGGGTGAGGACGTGACAGTCGGCCGGATCCCGCAGCCGCTGAGCCGCTTCCACCGCGGCTACGCCTCCCTGCGGCTCCTGGTCAGCAACCGGCAGGCGCTGGTGGGAATCGTGATCCTCGCGGCGTTCGTGTTGATCGCGGTAGTGGGGCCTTTCGTGGTTGGGCCGATCGAGAAGCCGGGCACGCCGGGGACAACGCCGTTGCTGAATCCGTCGGCGACTCACCTGTTCGGCACGGACCAGGCAGGACGCGACCTGGTCAAGCTCAACGTGGTGGGCGCGCAGGTCAGTCTCATCGTCGGCGTGGTGGCAAGCGTGCTCACGATGCTCATTGGCACGGCCGTTGGCATCGTCGCGGGCTTCCTCGGCGGCCGCTGGGACAACTGGCTCATGCGAATCACGGACTTCTTCTACGTCCTGCCGACGCTCGTCCTGGCCGTCGTGCTCGCCGCCATCCTGGGACCCAACCTGCTGAACGTGATCGTGGTCATCGGCATGACCTCGTGGCCGGCGACGGCCCGCATCATCCGATCCCAGACGCTCTCCATCCGCGAGCGCATGTTCGTGGACCGCGCACGGGCCTACGGCGCGAGTAATCGCCGGATCATGACCCGCCAGATTCTTCCCAACGTCTTCGGCCTGGTGATGGCCAATACGACGCTGACCATCGCGACCTCGATCTTCTACGAGACGACGCTCTCCTTCCTTGGCGTCGGCCCGCATGAGACGTATTCCTGGGGCCGGATCCTGGAGGAGTCGTTCAACGCGGGGGCTCTGACCCTGGGCAAGTGGGCCTGGTTCGTTCCGCCCGGGCTGTCGGTCGTGCTCGTGGTGCTTGCCTTCACGCTGATCGGTGCCGGGTTCGACGAGATCCTCGACCCGCGGCTGCGGTTGCGCGGCGGTCCGCACGGCGTCACCGAGCTGGCGATGGCCGAGCTCGAGGCCACTCTCGAGCCGCGAGCGTAGGCGCCATGGCACTGCTCGAGGTCAAGGACCTGACAGTCGAGTTCCGCGTTCCCGGCGGAAGTGTCCGAGCCGTGGACGGCATCAGCTTCCACGTCGAGGCAGGCGAGGCCGTCGGGCTGGTCGGCGAGTCGGGCTGTGGCAAGACGACCACGGCACTTGCCATCACCCGGCTGCTGCCAGAGAACGGGCGCCTGGCGGGCGGGTCGGTGATCTTCGACGGTGAGGACCTGACGAGTCTCAAGCGCGGCCCATTCCGGCGCCGCCGCTGGACGGAAATGAGCATCATCTTCCAGGGCGCCATGAATGCCCTGAACCCGGTGAAGCGCGTCGGTGACCAGGTGGCCGAGCCCATCCTCCTGCACGAGGCCGGGGTCACGCGCCGGCAGGCCTGGAAGCGTGCAGGCGAGCTCTTCGAGATGGTCGGCATCAGCCGCGACCGGCGCAAGGAATATCCGCACCAGTTCAGCGGCGGGATGCGCCAGCGCGTGATGATCGCCATGGCGCTCGCCAATCGTCCGCGTCTCGTCATCGGGGACGAGCCGACCACCGCGCTGGACGTCATGGTCCAGGCGCAGATCCTGGAACTGCTGGAACGGCTGCGGCGCGAGCTGGGCCTTGCCTTGATCCTCATCACGCACGACCTCTCGGTGGTGGCCGAAACGTGCGACCGCGCGATCGTCATGTACGCCGGCCAGGTCGCCGAGACGGGCAGCGTCCAGGCGCTCCACGATCGCCCTCTGCATCCCTATTCGGCGAGGTTGATGGGCTCCGTGCCGAACATGCAGGGCGAGCGGAAGCTGCCGCTCGGCATCCCGGGCCAGCCGCCGTCGCTGTCGAGCCCACCGTCGGGCTGCCGTTTCCACCCGCGCTGCGACCATGCCATGGAGGTATGCGTGGCGGAGTACCCGGCGGAGCGGTCCTTCGGGGCGCTGCATCGCGTCGCGTGCCACGCGGTGGACGACTCGGGCCGGCTGCGGGACCCGCGCGAGCTGCCGCTGATTCCGTCGGCGCGGATCCTGGCCGGCCTTGGGACGACCGGGGACGGGGCGAGCCGCACGGCCCAAGGGCCGGTTGCCGCGGGATCGGCGGGTGCGAGCGGCGCCGTGCCGGGAGGGGGCAGTTCGGGACCCGGAGGAGGCGGCGCGGTGCCCGGAGCCAAGCCGTGATCGAGCTGCGCGGGCTCCAGGTGCACTTCCCGCTGCGACGCACGTTCTCCGCGTGGCTGCGGCGCGAGCCTCCGAAGCTGGTCCGCGCCGTGGATGGCGTTGACCTGGAAGTACAGCGTGGCGGGATCGTGGCGCTTGTCGGGGAGTCTGGCTCCGGCAAGACCACGACCGGTCGGGCGCTCGTTCGCCTGGCGCCGATCACCGGCGGCAACGTGCTGCTGGAAGGCAATGACGTCACGGAGATCAGTGGCAAACCCTTGCGCGACTACCGGCGCCGGGTCCAGATCATCTTTCAGGACCCGTACGAAAGTCTCGACCCGCGGCGAACCGTGGGCGAGGCCGTCGAGGAGCCGCTCCTGGTCCACGGGCTCGGCACGCATGCCGAACGCGAGGCGAGGGTCATCGGAGCACTCGAGGATGCCGGGCTGCGACCCGGATCCGCCTTCCTACGGCGCTACCCGCACGAGCTTTCCGGCGGTCAGCGCCAGCGCGTCGCCATTGCCTGCGCGATGGTGCTGGAGCCGGACGTCCTGGTCGCGGACGAGCCGGTCTCGATGCTGGACGTCTCGCTGCGGAGCGGCATCCTCCGCGTGATGCTCGGGCTGCGCGAGAAGCGCGGCGTCGGGATCCTGTTCATCACCCACGACCTGTCGCTGGCCTGGCTCATCGCCGACCACATCGCGGTCATGTACCTGGGCCGCATCGTCGAGATCGGGCCTTCGGAAGAGCTCGTCGCCAATCCGCGCCATCCGTACACGCGCGCACTACTCTCGGTCATGCCCTCCCCCGATCCGAGTCACCGGCGGGCGCGGCAGATCCTCAAGGGCGAGACGCCCGACGCATCACGCGTTCCGCCGGGCTGTCGCTTCCACACGCGCTGTCCGCTCGTCTTCGACCGCTGCCGGGTCGAGGATCCACCCGAGGTAGAGGTTGGCGACGGTCACGTGGCGGCATGCTTCCTCGCCGACGATCCCGCTGCTGCTGCCCGCCAACAGGCAGTCGCCGCAGAGAACGAGGCGGCCGTCGCGGCGGCAATTCACGCCGAGGCTGCCGCGCTCGCCGCCGCGGTTTCGGTGGAAATGCCCGCGACCGGAGGGGGTCCGGCCGCGAAGGATTGAGGTGGCGCGCCGCAGCGGAGGGGCCGTGCCACGGACTCCATCGGGCGCAGCGGCAGGGCCGTGCCACGCCACTGCGCCGTTGGCGACTGAAGCCGACGACCCTCAGCGAGTCGGAACGGCCGTGCGCAAACCTTCCGGAGCGGGCCGTGAGCGCTGCGGCGCCGAGATGTACTTCTCGACCATCGCGCGTGACGCCGCCACGCCGAGCTTCTCCATCAGGAAGCTGATCTTCGCTTCCTGCGACGCGAGGATCTCGTCTTTGACCGTCAGCTCCCAGAGCACCCGCTTCAACGGGCCGAGGGCCTTCTTACGCGTCTTGTAGATGAACTGCTCGTCTGTCTCGCCCGGCTTGCGCTCGTCGGCGGCGTTCTGGAAGCACCACTCCTCGATCTGCTTGCGCAGGTCCGC
>JBBRYO010000028.1:0-25303 GCA_038237595.1 Candidatus Limnocylindrales bacterium
GACTCGCAACAGGCCGGTTCCGCCTGATGGGCCGGCTTGCGGACCTGCGACCGCGAGCCGAGCGGCCACCCGGGGTGCGTGTCGTCATCGACACGCGACCGCTCCAGGAGCCCGAGCGCTCGCCGATCACGGCCCACTATCTCGAGCGACTTTTGGACGCCTACGCGGCTGACCCCAATCCCGGCGAGAGTTTCGTGCCGCTGCTGCGCGCCATGCGTGACGACCCGACGGAAGAGCTGGAGCGCCGCGGCCTCTCGATTGCCGGGCGTCGTCGCCTGCCTCCGACGGGCCGCGCCTTCCGGTCGGCGGGCCTCACCATCGACTCGTTCCTGCTGCGGGGCGCCGAGGTTGGGACCGGTTCAGGCGCGCTGGAATCCGGAGCCACCGGCTCGCTGTATCACACGGCCGGGGGCGCGGTGCCCCTTGCCTCCCGCCTGCCCGTCGTGGCGACGCTGCTGGACCTCGCGCCGTGGGAGCTGCCCGAACGGTACGCGGCGTCGACCGCGGCACGCTTCGGGCACCGGCTGCGGGCTCGCAACCTCCAGGACGCGCGCCGGGTCATCGTCAGCTCCACTGCCGTCGCCGCGACCGCCCGGCGGCTGCTCCACCTGCCCGAGGAGCGGCTCGTTGTGGTGCCACTTGCCGCGGACCCGGCATTCCACCCGGGTGCGCTCGACGCTGCGCTGCTTGCCGGACTGCGGGCGCGCTTCGACCTGCCGGGGCGCTACCTGGTCTTCGCCGGCCGCCACGATGCCCGCAAGGACCTCACGACCCTCTTCGATGCGCTCGCCGCGCTGGCGAAGCAGGCGCCAACCGAGGCGGCCTCCGAGAAGGTCCCCTGGCCGCCCATCGTGGTCCTTGCAGGCGCCTCGGGCCCGGACAATGCCGAGTCGCCGGTGGTCGCGGCGGCCGCGAGACGAGCTGGCGCCGCGGACCTGGTACGGCTGACGCCCATGCTGGAACCGGCGGCGCTCGCGGCGCTCGAGGCGGGGTCCATCGGGCACGTGCAGCCGGCGCTCTCGGACGGGACCGGGCTCGCGGTCCTGGACGCACTCGCCGTCGGGATCCCGGTGATCTGCTCCCGGACCGGGCCGCTCCCCGAGATCGTGGGCACGGCTGGAATCGTGGTCGAACCGCGGGATCCGGCGCGCCTCGCGACCGCCCTGCGCGCGCTGTGGGATGGCGGGGCGGTCGCGAAACAGGTCACGCGCGCGGCACGAGCTCGCGCCGCCGGGCCGCAGCGAATATGGACGGACGTTGCGCTCGAGACCCGTCGCGTCTACGCCGCCGCCCTCGAACCGAAGCCGCAGCCGGAGACGTAACGGCCCTCCGCAGCACATCCGGGGCCTCGTCAGGTCGTCGGCTTTTCCTCAACTGCTAGGCTTTCCGACCACAGTCCGGTTGGCCCGCGGCACCTGCCGCGAGATGGAGGCACGAGCAGCGTGGCGAAGAAGCAACGACTCCCAGACGAGGATCACAGCCTCGACGAGGCGGAGTCGCTCGCTGCGGTCGAGGCGGCCCGCGAGGCCCAGAATGGCGAGCCCGACGCCCCTACCGGCGACGATCTTCCCGTGGGAGCATCGACGGACGCGAAGTCACCCGCGACCACGAGGCGTCCATCGACCCGCAAGCCCGCGAGCAATGCAGGCCGCTGCTCGCCGGCCCTGGCGGCGCCAGACGAGGGAGCCGCCGCGGCTACCGCTGCAAGTGCCAACGCCGCCGCAAAAGTCGGCGACGCCGCCGCATCGAGCGACTCCGCCGCGGCGCGGTCAGCCAGCGCGCATGACCCTGAGCGTGTCCACATCGGCCAGGGCGGCGCGGAGTCGGTCATCGCCGACGAGGTGACGATCACGCAGGGCGGGGCGGGCCAGATCCATGCGCAATCGGTCAGCGTTTCGATGGGCGGGGCCGCCCTGATCCAGGGGGACAGCGTCCGCGTCGAGCAGGGCGGAGCCTTCGTGATCGTCGGCCGGCGCATCGAGCTTCACAACAGCAGCGCATTTCTCCCGCTCGCCCGCAACGTGCGCGGGGAGGTCAGGGTTGCCTTCGACTGGCGTGACGTCATTGCCGCCGTCGCCACGTTCATGCTGCTTCGCCGTGTGCTGCGCAACCACCGGCAACCGAGGGCGTGACCGCGGACCAGGCAGTGGCCGGGCCCATTGCGTCTGAGCAGGCGGCACCAGCCGCCACGACCATCCCGACCCGCGAGGCGGCGGCGCCCCCAGCTGCCCACCGCCTGCGCGTCACGATCGTGGCGGCCAACCCCTTCGAGTTCGACTCGCGCTTCCTGCGCTCCGCGACCACGCTCGCGGCCGACGGGCACACGCTCGAGATCCTGGGCTGGCCTGGCCCGGGGCTGCCCGCCGAGGAAGAGCTGGCGCCCGGCATCCGGCTCCGCCGCCTGGAGATCGATCGCCGCGTCTCGTCTGGGCTCAAGCCGCTCCCGGGTCCGGTGCGCGCTCTGCTGAGCCGCGCCATGGGCCTCGATCCGGCCGCGACGGTGCTGCCTCCGGACCGCCCGGTCGGACTCGACCGGCTGCGGCACCCACTGCGCCGCCTGCTCGAGATCACCGCCAATGCCCGGCGCGTCGGCCCGTGGACCGAGGCCGTCATCGCCGCGGCCCCTGACACGGACGTCTTCCATGCCCAGTCGCTGATCGCGTTGCCCGTCGTGCGCGGCGCAGCTAAACGGGTCAAGGGCCGTTTCGTCTATGACGTGGCCGACTACCACACCGAGGCCGCTCGCCTCGCCCGTATGCCCGGCTTCGTCCGCGCGACCGTTCGACGCCGCGAGGCAGACTGGGCGAAGGACGCCTCCGGCTTCCTGGCCGTGAGCGATCCCGTCGCGGATCTCGTCCGGGACCGCTGGAACGTGCCGCGTCCCGCGGTCCTGCTGAACTGCCCTCCGGCGTGGCGCGCCGACGAGCCAGGACCGCCCGTCTCGCGGCGCATCGGCGAGGCGCTCCATCTCGCACCGGAGCGACCCATCGTGCTGTACCAGGGTGGCTTCAGCGTCGACCGCGGCGTGGAGGAGCTTGCCGCGGCGGCAGACGACGCAGCGCTCCGCGACCTCGATGCCGCGATCGTTTTCATGGGCTACGGTCGGCTACAGAGCTTCGTGGACGAGGCCGCGCGTCAAGGCCCGGAGCGCGTCTACGTTCTACCGGCCGTGCCCCCGGACGAGCTGCTGGAGTGGACGGCCAGCGCAGACGTCTCGTTCGTCGGCCAGCCGCCACGCACGCTGAACCAGCGCATGAACCTGCCGAACAAGCTCTTCGAGAGCCTCATGGCCGGAGTGCCGGTGGTGGTTTCGGAGGGCAACGAGCAGTGCCGGCTGGTGTCGGCCGAGAAGGTCGGGAACTGCACGGACGTCGATTCTCCGCGCGCCATCGCGGCCAGCATTGCGGTACTCCTGGCACAGCCCGCCTGGGAGCGGCAGCGGCTGCGCGCCCACTGCCGGACGGCGGCGCTGAGCCGCTACACGTGGGACCTGAACGCGACCGGTCTGGTTGCGCTCTATCGCCGGCTCTCGGAGGAAGGTAGCCCGGAGGGCAGCGGGCCGCGGTGAGGCCCGCCGCATCCGGCGGTCGCCAGCCGGGCCACGACCGCGGCGTCCATTCGGTCGCCCTGCTCCTGAACAACCCCTTCCTGACCGATTCGCGGGCGTGGAAGATGGCCCGGACCCTGGCCGGCGAAGGTTATGACGTCACCGTCATCGCCCGTGCACAGGACGGGCTTCCGGAACGAGACGCGACGGATGGATTTCGCGTCGTCCGGGTCGCGCAGCCGAACCCGTTCGCCCGGCTCCCGTCCACGCGCCTCCCGCCAGGGGAGGACGCCAACCCCCGTCAGGCGACCGCATCCGGCCGCGCGGTGAAGCTCCAGAGGACGGCAACCGCCAGCGTCGGCCGCGCCGTCCAGGCGGCGCGCTATCTCCGGTTGACGCGGCTATGGGCGCGCGACATCGAGAGGGCCGTCGGTCCCCACGATGCCTGGCAGGCAGAGGGTCTCGTGGCGCTTCCCGTCGCGCTGGAGCTGCGCCGTCGCACGGGCGGCGTCGCCATCTACGACTCGCGCGACCTGGACGTCCAGAGCGCCCGGTTCGCCCGGCTGCCCGGCCCGTGGCGCCGCCTGCTGGAGCGCCGTGAGCGCGACTGGGCGCGTTCGGTCGACGCGCTCATCTCGGTGAGCCGCCCGTATGCGGACGTCCTCGAGCGCAGCTTCGATCGCGCGCCGACCATCGTCATGAACGGCCCGCCCGATTTCACGCCCCCCGATCCACCCGAGCGCCGCTTCCACGAGCGCCTCGGGCTGCCTCCGGGCACACCCGTCGTCATGTACCTGGGCCTGGTCATGGCCGGGCGGGGCATCGAGCAGCTCTGCGCCGCCATTGGCCAGCTCGAGGGCGCGGTCCTGGTCATCGCTGGCTTCGGCGTCGATTACGAGCGCTACCGGGCCGAGGCGGCCGCACTCCCGCATGCCGACCGCATCCACTTCGTGCCCGGCATCTCCCCGGATGAGATCCTCGCGTGGACGGCCTCGGCCGACATCTCCGCGATGCCGGTGCAGGGCGACACCCTGAACCACCAGCTCAACACGCCGACCAAGCTGTTCGACGCGATGGGCGCCGGTGTGCCCGTCGTGGCGAGCGACCTTCCCGGCATGGCGCCGATCGTGCGCGACACCGGTTGCGGCGAGCTCTGCGACCCGGAGGACCCGGCGGACATCGCGCGGGCCATTCGCACGATCCTCGAGGCTTCTCACGAGCGGCGTGCCGCGTACCGAGAGGCCTGCCTCGCTGCGGCCCGCGGCCCCTACGCCTGGGAGCGGCAGGCCGCAGCGCTGCTCGAGCTCTACCGCGGGTTGCGCATCACATCCTGAGGATCTCCTCGGTCACCGCGTCCGCGAGCGCCTCGTAGTGCGGCACCGACGGGTGCCGCTTCGCCACCGCGAGCTGCTCGGGCCGCTCGAGGAGCTGCATGCGTCCCGAGTCGATGAGCATCCGGTCCACGGCCCCCATCTGGCCCGCAAAGGTGGTCCAGGTGGGCGTTCCGAGGAGCGCCGCCTCCCGGTTCATGGTGCCGCCTGCGGAAACGACCAGGTCCGCCGCATAGACGAGGGACGGCCCGTCCACCGGCCTCGCCGGCACGGTGACGGCCCTCGCGCCGGAGAACTCGGCCGCCTGGGTCCGGGTGCGTGGCAGGAGCACCACCTGCGCATCCGTCACCTGGAGGTGCTCGAGGACATCGTCGAAGAGGCGATTCTCGAGGCCGCGGTGGTAGAGGCTCATGGTCGCTGGCGGCCGCAGCACCGCAACGGGCCGCGCCTGGTCCAGCCCCAGCTGCTCGAGGACCGTGACGTCCGGGTCGAAGTCGGCCAGCGAGACCTGCTCCTTGATACCGGCGTAAGGACGGTAGCGGCGCTCGTCGAGCCCGAGCGAGTAGAGGGCGCTGAAGGGAATGACCTCCGGGACCATGACCTTGTCGGCCAGGCGGAAGTTGATCCGGTGCATCGTGGTGGCGCCCTCGTAGTCGTGCAGCACGGTGCTGTGCAACCGCAGCAGCCTTGCGGCCACCGACAGGTCGTTCGAGCCGTGGCTGACCGCCTGGCGGATCCCGCGGGTCGTGCGCCCGAAGCGGGCCAGTGCCAGCGAACGCCGGGCGAAGCCCGTCATCTTGCCCGCGATGCGCGCCCCACCGTGCCTCCCGACCACGGTGTGCGGGATGCCGTAGAGGTCGAGCAGCCCGAGAGTCTGGGCGTAGTCACGGGCGGTTACCACGCTCTCCATGCCCGCCTCGTCGAGCCGCCGCAGGATGGGGCGGAAGAACAGGACGTGCGGCGAGTTCGTGAGGTCGATCCAGACCCTGGTCCGGCGCGCCACGACTAGCCCTCAGCGAGGTGGGGGAACACAACGCAGACGGTAGAGCGTCTGGGCCCCGAGCGCCGCGGTACCGGCTCACACCTGGCGTCGCAGTCTCGTCCCGATCGCGTGTGCTCGCGGGTGCGAGGCCGCACAATGGCCGTCGCCCAAACGAAAGGAAACGCCCGTTGATTCGCCGTCACGCCAGGCCTCCGCGGGCCCCCGATCCGCTGCGCCTGTTGCTGCGCGTCGCCGACGGCCTGCCGCGCTCCCTTCGCGGGGCGCTGGGGCGAGTGCTCATGGCGGTCTCCAGCGAGCCTCGAAGCGGCCATCCCGCCCGGTCGCTCTCAGCGATCGCGCGCACCGTTGGGCTGCGGGCGTCAGGCTCCGACGAGGAAGCGCGAGCGTACGCGGTTCGGGCCGCCGCCTCGGGTGGGCCCGCCACTCGTCTCGCGATGGCCCGTTTCCTCGATGTGCTCGGCGCCAACGCCGACGTCCTCGACGTGCTGCGAGTCGGCAGACCCTCGCGCGACCCGGTCGCCGCCCGTACGTGGCGGGTGTTGCAGGCCCGGAATGCAAAGAGGCTGGGTCGCTATCGCGAGGCAATGGAGGCGATCGACGACGCCCTGCGACTCGCGCCGGACGACGCGGTGCTGCGGCGGCGACACCGGACTCTGGCCAAGACTCTCGAGCGATTCGGTGGCCTGGAGGCGCACCCGGGCCGCAGGAACCTCGACCCGATTCCGTGTCGAGTCGCCTGGCTGACCTACCAGGGGCTGCCAACCGTGCAGACCGGGTACACCCTCCGTACCCAGCAGGCCGCGCTTGCGCAGCGGGCCGCGGGCCTTGACCCGCAGATCGTTGTGCTCCAGGGCGCGGCGTCGAGGGGCGGCGCTCCATTGGAGGCAACGGTCGAGGGCGTCCCGTACCAGCGGTTGCCGGGAACCTGGAAGCTGGGCCGGGCGGGCACGGCGAAGGGTCACGATGCCGTCGAGCTGGCGGCGGCAGCCATCGAACGCCTGGAGCCGTCCGCCATCCAGGCCACGACGCCGTTTCTGGTCGGCCGCACCGGACTGGCACTCGGCAAGCGCTTCGGGCTGCCCGTTGTCTACGAGGTCCGCGGCTTCATCGAGGAGGCATGGCTTGCTTCGGTGGGTGAGTCCGGCATCGATTCGGACCACTACCTGCTCACCCGTGAGGCAGAGACCGCCTGCATGCTCGAGGTAGACGCGGTCGTGACGCTCGGCGAGGCCATGAAGGCGGAGATCGTGGCCCGCGGCGTGGCCGCCGAACGCATCAACATCGTGCCGAACGTCGTGGATAGCGAGCGCTTCACGCCCGGCCCGCGGGACGCGAGCCTCGCGCGCGAGCTCGGAATCGCGGACCACGAGGTCGTCGTCGGCTACGTCTCGTCGTTCCAGCCATACGAGGACTTCGAGACCTTCGTGGGGGCGATCGCCGCGCTCCATGCGCGCGGCCGGCCCATTCGCGGGCTGTGGGTCGGCGGCCAGGGACTCAAGCTCGCCGCCGCCCGCCAGCGCGTCGCGGACGCGGGCCTGGCCCAGGTGCTGTTGCTGCCGGGTCGAGTGCCGCACGCGTCGGTCGCAAGCTATCACCGGCTCATCGACATCTTCGTGGTGCCGCGATCGGCGAGCCGCGTCGGGCGGCTGGTCACGCCGCTCAAGCCGTTCGAGGCGATGGCAAGCGGTCGGCCGGTCGTGGTCAGCCGGCTCGAGGCGCTGCTCGAGATCATCGCGGACGGCGAGACCGGCCTGAGCTACGAGGCCGGCAATCCCCGCGATCTAGCGGATGTGCTCGACCAGCTGGTCGCCGAACCGGAGCGGCGCCGATGCCTCGGGCAAGCGGCGCGCGCGTGGGTCGTCGCGAACCGCACCATGGAAGGGATGGGCGAGCGTTACCTCGCCATGTACCGTCGCCTCGGGGTCGCCCCGCCGAACTGACGCCGAACGCGGTGCTCAGCCGGTCCCCGAGAGCGGTCTCGGCTCAGAGCACGTCCACGTTGGCGGGGATGGGACCGCTCGGCCCGCCGGCCAGGTTCTGGCGAATGGCGTTGCGCAGGTCCACGATGCGCCGCGAGTGTTCCACCACCAGCTCCAGGTCGACGGCGGCGTGGTGGGTGGCGATGATCACGCAGTCGATCGTGGCCAGCACCTCCGCCGTGAGCTCGACCGAGCGGAGGCCGTGCTCGGGCAGGTCGTCCACGTGTGGATCGTGGTAGGACACCTCCGCGCCCTCGGCGCGCAGCAGCTCGAGGAGCTTCAGCGACGGACTCTCGCGCGTGTCGCTGACGTTCGGCTTGTAGGCCACGCCGAGGAGCAGGACCTTGCTGCCGCGGGCCGCCTTTCCATCCCCGTTGAGCGCCCGCATCACCCGGGAGACCGCGTAGTAGGGCATGCCGAGGTTGACGCGGCCTGCCAGCTCCACGAACTCGGTCGTGAGGTCGTATGCCTTGGCGCGCCACGAGAGGTAGAACGGGTCCACGGGGATGCAGTGGCCGCCCAGGCCGGGGCCCGGCCAGAAAGGCATGAAGCCGAACGGCTTGGTTGCTGCAGCGCCGATGGCCTCCCAGATGTCGATCTTCATGCGGTCGGCCAGGATCGCCATCTCGTTGACGAGCGCGATGTTCACGGCGCGGAAGGTGTTCTCGAGGATCTTCGCCAACTCGGCGCTCTCCGGCGTCGAGACCACGTACACCTGCTCGCAGATGCGCGCGTACAGCGCCGCGGCGAGCTTGGTGCACTCCGGCGTGATGCCGCCGACGATCTTGGGGGTGTTGCGGATCCCGAAGCGGGGATTGCCGGGATCGACGCGCTCCGGGCTGAAGGCCAGGAAGACGTCCTCGCCGACGGTCTTGCCGGCCGCCTCGAGAATCGGCTGGATCTCCTCGCGGGTGGTGCCCGGGTACGTCGTCGATTCCAGCACCACGAGTGTTCCGGGCGCGAGGTTCGCGGCGGCCGTGCGAGCACCGGACAGCACTGCACCGAGGTCTGGGTTGCGGTGCTCGTCGAGGGGCGTCGGCAGGCAGATGAGGATCGCCGCGCAGTCGCGCAGCGCGGTCGCGTCAGACGTGGCGCGGAAGCGGCCGGCGGCCACGTGACCAGCCAGCTCGGCCGAGTCGACGTCCTCGATGTAGGAGAGGCCGTCGGCGATGGCGCGGATCTTGCGATCGTCCGTGTCGATGCCGACGACCTGCATCCCGGCCTCGGCGAATGCGGTTGCCAATGGCAGGCCGACATAGCCCAGCCCGATGATTCCGACGCACGTCACAGCGGCGGACGATAACAGGAGATCCCCCACGCGGCGCCGCACTGCCACCCGGTTGTGCGGACCCAGCGGCGGTGGACCTCGAAACGTGCCATCCTCCGGCCCGATGCCCAGCCTCCGATCGAGCGTGCCGCCGCTTGCCCACGTGGTCGGTGCGCGGCCCAACTTCGTCAAGGCTGCGCCGGTCATGCGTGCCCTCTCGAGCGAAGGCGTCGCGCAGCGTCTCGTCCACACGGGCCAGCACTACGACCCGCTGCTCAGTGACGTCTTCTTCCACGATCTCGAGCTGCCGGCGCCCGATGTCAGCCTCGAAGTCGGCTCCGGCAGCCAGGGACGGCAGACCGCTGCGCTGCTTGTCGCCCTCGAGGACGAGTTCCTCGCCAACGCTCCGGCGCGGGTCGTGGTCTACGGCGACGTGAACTCGACGCTCGCCACAGCGCTCGTATGCGCCAAGCTCGGCATCCCGCTCGCGCACGTCGAGGCCGGGCTGCGCAGCTTCGACATGAGCATGCCCGAAGAGATCAACCGGCGGGTCACCGACTCGTTGTCCGACCTTCTCTTCGTGACCAGCCCGGAGGGGCTCGACAACCTTGCGCGGGAGGGCGTGGACGCCGGGCGCATGCACTTCGTCGGCAATCCCATGATCGACACACTGCTGGCACACTTCGACCGCTTCGACGCGGCCGCGGTGACGTCACGACTGGGCATCGCCGGCAGGTACGCGGTGGCGACGGTCCACCGGCCCGCCAACGTGGACAGTCCGGAGGCTGCCGCGCGCCTGGTCGCCGCGCTCCGGGACCTCGGGAAGCGGCTGTCGGTCATCCTGCCGCTGCACCCTCGCGGTCGCGCCGAGCTCCAGGCGGCCGGGCTGATGGACGTGCCCGGCGTCCGCGTCATCGAACCGCTGGGCTACCTCGACTTCCTCTCCCTGGTGCGTGGCGCAGCCCTCGTGGTCACCGATTCCGGCGGCATCCAGGAGGAGACGACGGTGCTCGGGGTGCCGTGCCTGACCCTGCGTCCGAACACCGAGCGGCCGATCACCATCAGTCATGGCACGAACCGCCTGGTCAACCCCGCGGACCTCGGCGTGGCCGCGGACGAGGCACTCGCCGGAGTGGCCGCCGGGTCAGCCGCCGCGTCCACCGCCGGCCCGCCGCTCTGGGACGGGCACGCCGGCGAGCGCATCGCAGCGATCCTGTGCGAGGCCCTGGCCGCAGATGGGGCTCCCGGCTCGAGCGGTCCGCACTAGTTCCCGTGCGCGTCCTGTTCCTGCCGAACTACGCGGGCTCCAATCCCTACCAGCGCCAGCTCGCCCGGGCACTCGAGGAGCGTGGCGTGGAGGTCTCGATGGCCGGCCCACCGCGCCGGAACCCGGCGCCGATCGTGTGGGGCTGGCTGCGCCACGGGCGCCCGCGCGTTGTGCATCTGCACTGGACGCATGAATACCTCGGGGGCGCAGACAACACACCGGGACCTCTCGTCCGGGCGCGCTTCATCGGCCAGCTGCTGTTGCTGCGGGCCTTCGGCGTGCGGCTGGTATGGACGGTCCACAACCTCGGGTCGCACGAGGGTGCACGCGATCCCACGGAGATGGCCGTGCACCGGCGGCTGGTGGAGCTCAGCAGCGCGGTCATCTGCCACTGCCAGGCAGCCGCGGAGGCGGTCACCAGGGCGTACGCGCTGACGCCGGAGCTACAGGAACGCCTGCACGTGGTGCCGCACGGCAGCTACCTGGGCGTCTATCGCAACACGATCTCGCGCACCGAGGCGCGCAACCGCCTGAAACTGCCGCTCGACGCCCGCGTCCTGCTCTTCGTTGGAGCGGTGCGGCCCTACAAGGGCCTCGAGGACCTGCTCGCCGCGTTCCGCCGACTCGGGCAGCCGGGCCTGCGCCTCATCGTGGCCGGCCGGCCGAGGCGCCCGGAGTCAGCGGTGTCCATCGCCGCAGCCGCCACCGCCGATCCGCGGGTCAGCCTGCACATGGACTTCGTACCCGCCGACCAGCTGCAGGTCATGCTCAACGCGGCCGACGTCGTGGTCCTGCCTTTTCGGGACATCCTCACGTCGGGCTCGATGATCCTGGCGATGAGCTTCGGCAGGGCAATCGTGGCGCCGAGCATGGGCTGCCTCCCCGACATCCTGCCACCCGGCGGCGGCGTCCTCTACGACCCCGACGACCCGGAGGCCCTGGAGCGGGCGCTCAGGACCGCGCTCGACTCGGACCTGAACGCCATGGGGGCGCGCAACCTCGAGCGAGCGCGCGAACTCGACTGGGGACCCATCGCCGCTGCGACCGAGGCGCTCTACCGGGAGCGCTGACGCCGGCCCGTCACGGCGATACGATTGCCGCGTGGAGGAAGAGGGGCAGCGCATGAGCGCCGCGGCGTCCGCGCACGGTTCGAACGCGCCGATTTTCGTGGTGGGCACGCCTCGCTCTGGGACGACGCTGCTTGCCTCGATGCTGGGTGCCCACCCGCGCATCGACTGCGGTCCCGAGACGCTGTTCCTGACGCGGCTCGAGGCCGCGGATGCCCCGGCCCTGCTGGACCCGGCGGACTGGCCGAAGCGGGCCACCGACTTCGTCATGTCGCTGCATCTCCAGGACGCGTCCGTGGCCGAACTCTACGGCCGCGACCGGGCCGCCGTTCGTGCCTGCCTCGCCACCCGCAGACCGTCGATCGCGGCCATGCTCGAATCGCTGACCGCGGCTCGCGCCGCGGTCCATGGGAAGCCGCGCTGGGCGGAGAAGACGCCACGGCACCTGCTGTCGCTGCCGGCCATCCGGGCCGCCTGGCCGGACGCCCAGATCGTGCGCGTCGTGCGCGACCCGCGGGACGTGGCACTCTCTGCCAGCCGCGTACCGTTCGCGGACCAGTCGGTGGTGGTCAACCTCTGCCTGTGTGCGCGACAGGACCGCATCGCGCGGGGTTTCTTCGCCGCGGATTCCAACTCGCACGCGCTGCGCTTTGAGGACCTGCTGGCGGACCCGCAGCCTGTGCTGGAGCGCCTGTGCAGCTTCCTCGGGGAGTCGTACGACCCGCAGATGGTGACGCGACCCGACGCCGCCAACGGTCTGGCCGCGAGCCACGAATGGTGGAAGCGCAAGGCCGCCGATCCGCTGGACCCATCGCGCGCCGGGGCATGGAAGGCGGACATGGGCGAAGCGCAACAGCGCGTCGCGTCCCTGGTCTGCCGCGAGCAGCTCGAGGCATTTGGCTACGGCGGTGCGAAGCAGCCCTCGCGGGTGGTTGCGCTGGTGCCGCTGGGTGACACGATGGCGGGAAAGGTCGAAGCGCTGGTGACCGGCCTCGCGAACCACGACGCGGTCATCGCCGAACCGCCGCCCCTTGGCGTCGGCGAGATGGCCCGCTACCGCGACCTTGTCTTCTGGGGGCTGCGCGATCAGCTCGGGCTGTCACTGGGGACCTCGCCGTTGCAGCAGAGCGTGAACCTGCTGCGGCTCGCGGCACAGCTTTCGGGTCGCCGCCTGTTGCGCCGCCCGGCGCTGTGGGTGCCGCGCCACACCCAGGGGGAGTCGCGCCACCGTCCGGCAGACCGCATCGCAAGTCGCCTGGTCCAGGGCCTCACCCGCCGCACCGCCCGCGAGGATCTTCCGGTGGCGCTGGGAGCGACCTCGTCGCCCGAGGTGGACCTGAGCTAGACTACGTCGCCGTCCCGGGACGCCCGCCGTCTCCTCCAGACCCTGACGCGTGCGCCGGCTCCACGCATCCCCTGACCACGGAAAGACCATGACCGTTCGCGTAAAGCCAACTTCGGGACCGAAACGGCGCCGCTCGTCCGGCGACTCCGAGGAACGCTTCCAGCTCTTCGTCACCGTCGGCTTCATCGTGCTGATCGTTGCCGTCATTGTGATTCTCATCGGCGCGGTCGCCTACGGCTACTACGACTCGCACTTCCGACCCATCGCGACGGTCGGATCGACCACCATCTCGCGCGACCAGTGGGCCACGCGGGCGAACCTCGAGATCGTGCGGATCAGCAACCAGGAGACGCGGATCCGCGCCCGGGTTGCCGCAAACCAGCTCGACGGCACGACCGCCGACACGCTGATCACAGCGCTCGAGACGAGCAAGCAGAACGTCGCATCGACGTCGGCGACCGACCTCGTCGATCTGGTCTACAAGGGCCAGCTGGCGGACGCCAAGGGCCTCTCGGTCAGCGAGGCCGAGGTCCAGGCCAAGATGGACGCCGATGCCTCGAACCCGGAACGCAGGCACGTGTACGCGATCTTCGTCGAGCCGCAACCCGTGAGCACAACCGCCGCGGTGACCGCGAAGGACCGCCAGAAGGCGCTGGAGAACGCGACGGCCGCGACGGCCGCGCTGGCCGGCGGCACGTCCTTCGAGCAGGTGGCGCAGCAGTACAGCACCGATCCCAGCAAGAGCCTCGGTGGCGACTACGGCTTCATCTCCGCATCCGACACGGTCGATCCTGCGTGGGTGCAGGCCGTGTTCGCGCTGCCGCTGAATGGCACGACGCCCGTCATCAAGGGCGCCGACGGCACGTACCGCATCGGCACCGTCCGGGAGATCACTCCGCCGGCCCTCGATCCGCAGTTCAACCACGACGTCGTGCAGAAGATCGGCGAGGCGGCCTATCGCGACAATGTCCGCATGGAGGCCCTTGCGTCCAAGCTCGAATCGACGGTGGTCGCCGAGGCCACGACCGGAAACGTCGACCAGGAGCGCCTCGCGGAGATCTATATCGGCGTCGCCTCGGGCACCGATCCGACCACCGATACCGGCACGGTCCACGCGTCCCACATCCTGTACTCGCCCAAGCACGATCCCAGCAACAAGGCGAGCCTGCCGCCGACCGACCCCGCCTCGGCCGACGCGAAGGCGAGCGCCCAGAAGACCGTTGATGCCCTGAATGCCATCACCGACGTCGCCCAGCGCGAGGCGAAGTTCGCTGAGCTCGCGAAGTCCGAGAGCGACGACAAGACGAGCGGCGCCAACGGCGGCGACCTCGGCTTCTTCGGCCTCGACTCCGGGTTCGTCAAGGAATTCACCGACCCGCTCTTCAACAACAAGAATCTCAAGCCGGGTGACGTCATCGGGCCGATCCAGTCGCAGTTCGGCTACCACGTGATCCTCTTCCAGGAACGCGTCCCTGGTGCTGCCGATCGGCTCAAGGCCGTGACCGACGCGCTTGCCGCGCCCGGTGCGGACTTCGGTGCGATCGCCAGGCAGTACAGCGACGGCAACGAGGCGCTCATCGGCGGAGAGCTCGGATGGCGCACGCAGTCGCAGCTGCCGACCGATCTCGGGAGTGCAGCGTTCGCGCTCCAGGCCGGCCAGACGTCGCCGTCGGTCAAGCTCGACGACGGCTACCACATCGTCAAGGTGGAGGAGCGGGCCTCGCGGCCGCTCGACCAGGCCCAGGTCGCGCAGCTCTCGGCGACCGCCTTCAGCACCTGGTACGACCCCCAGAAGACCAAGGCCGAGTCTGACAAGACCATCACCACGGACTCGACGATCTTCAGTTCAAAGTCGAGCGGGAGCGGGGGCTAGGACGTGCACGCTCGATGAAGAGCGGCGTCTGTATCTGGTTCACCGGCCTGTCGGGCTCGGGCAAGTCGACCACAGCCAACGCGCTCATCTCGCTCGTCCGGGAGCGCGGCCGCGAAGTGACGGTCCTCGATGGAGACGTGGTGCGGACACATCTCTCCAAGGGACTGGGATTCTCCAGGGAGGACCGGGACATCAACGTCCGGCGCATCGGCTTCGTGGCGGCTGAGGTGGTGCGCCACGGGGGGGTGGTTGTGGCGGCCGTCGTCAGCCCGTACCGGCAGACGCGCGAAGAGGTCCGCCAGATGGTTGGCCCCGAACGCTTCGTCGAGGTCTACGTTGACACGCCGCTCGAGGTCTGCGAGCAGCGCGACGTCAAGGGCTGGTACGCGAAGGCGCGCTCCGGCGAGGTGAGCAGCTTCACGGGCGTGGATGATCCGTATGAGCCGCCGCTCCATCCCGACGTGGTGGTCCACACCGTGGACACCACGACCGAGGCCAACGCCAGGTTGGTGATGAACGAGCTCGAGGCTCGCGGTCACCTTGATCGGGCGTAGGCTGGACGGGATGGACGCTCTCCTCGACGAGCTTCGCGATCGACACGGCATTCGCCCGGGCGACGGCGTGGCGCTGATCGCGCTCGACGCACTGGTGCGGCGACCCTTCGATCCGGGCATGGCCCTGGTGGTGCTGCCGGCCGACGGCCACGTCGCGCCGCCCAAGGGCCAGGACGCGCGGTCGTCGAGCCCGGACTCCCCATCCGCCACGACCGCGGGGTCCGGCACGTTCGAGCCCGAGGCACTCCCCGGGCGTCACGGCCACGGCACCGCCGCGCTCGATCTCCTGCAGCGGCTCTACCCGGCCGATCACCCGGTGCTCCGGCTGTCCGGTGACACCGATGCCTCGAGCGCGACCCTCTCGACGGTGAGCGCGGCCGACCTGGAGGGAAGCGTCCACCTGCTGCCGGCCCTCGCCGATGCCTGGAACGGGGCCAGCCCTTACGGCCTGCCCTGGCTCGTGGCGCGACTGCGCGCACCGGGCGGCTGTCCCTGGGATCGTGAGCAGGACCACCTGACGCTGCGTCCCTATCTCCTCGAGGAGGCCTACGAGGTCTACGACGCGCTCGAGGCCGGCTCGACGCCCGCCCTTGCCGAGGAGCTCGGTGACCTCCTGCTCCAGATCGTGCTGCACGCCCAGTACGGCGCGGAAGCCGGCGTCTTCGACCTCGCCGACGTTCAGCGCAGCATCTTCAGCAAGATCCTGCGTCGCCACCCCCACGTCTTCGGAGACGTGACCGCCCACACGTCCGACGAGGTGATCCGCAACTGGGAGCGTATCAAGGCCGACGAGCGCGCCAGCGAACCGTTCTCCCGGACCTCGGATCCCGCCATGCCGGCCGCCTTCGCCGGGCTCTCGAAATCGCTGCCCGCGCTCGCGTATGCCTCCGAGATGCAGGGTCGAGCGGCAGGTCTCGGCTACGACTGGCCGGACCTCGAGGGCGTGATCGACAAGATCGCCGAGGAAGCCAGTGAGCTGCTGGCGGCAAACGATCAGGCGGAGCGGACCGAGGAGTTCGGCGACCTGCTCTTCGTGATGGTCAACCTCGGCCGCAAGCTCGGCATCGATTCCGAGGCAGCCCTCCGCGCCGCCAGCCGCAAGTTCGCCTCGCGCTTCGCACGCGTGGAGCGATCCGCCGCGGCGCGCGGCGTCGAGCTGCGAGCCCTCGGTTTTGACGCGCTCGACGAGCTGTGGCAGGAGGCCAAGGTGGAAGAGCGCGACGAGCTCGTCGACGGATCGCGCGCGGCCAGAATCCTGGCAACGATGAAGGCGAGCGGGGCGAGATGAGCATCGGGGGCGGCCTCCGGTTCCGGGCCGACGGCCGCACGCCGGGCCAGCTGCGGCCGGTCTCGATCACGCTGGATGTCCAGAAGTGGTCCGCGGCGAGCTGCATCATCCGCATGGGCGACACGCACGTGCTGTGCGCGGCCACGATCGAGGACCGCATCCCGCCCCACCTGCGCGGCAAGGGTCAGGGCTGGGTCACTGCCGAGTACTCGATGCTTCCCGCCGCCACGTCGGAACGGACCCAGCGCGAGTCGGTCAAGGGCCGGATCGGCGGCCGCACGCACGAGATCCAGCGTCTCATCGGGCGCTCGCTGCGCGGCGTGGTCGACACCAAGGCCCTCGGCGAGCGCACCGTCACGGTCGACTGCGACGTGCTCCAGGCGGACGGTGGCACGCGCACCGCGTCGATCACCGGCGGTTGGGTCGCACTCGCCATCGCGTTGAAGCGCAAGGGCCTGGATCGGGCGCTCCAGGGCCGGATCTCGGCCATCAGCGTCGGTATCGTCGAAGGCACCGAGCTGCTCGACCTCGACTACTCGGAGGACTCCCACGCCGAGGTCGACTTCAACGTGGTCGGCACCGAGAGCGGCACCTATGTGGAGGTCCAGGGCACCGCCGAGGGCAAGCCCTTCAGCCGGGCGCAGATGGACCGCCTTCTCGGTCTGGCCGACGGCGGGCTCAGCCAGCTGTTCGAGAAGCAGGCCGAGGCCGTCGCCCGGACGATGCCCGCGAAGTGAGCCCGACCGAGGCGCCGGCCGGGCGCCGCATGCTGGTGGCCACGCATTCCCACCACAAGCTCGCCGAGCTGCGCTCGCTGCTCCACCTGAAGGACACGCAGCTCGTTTCGCTCGACGACGTGGGCGTTGAAGAAGAGCCCGTCGAGGACGCCGCCACGTTCCGCGGCAACGCCGTGCTGAAGGCGCGCTTCTACGCCGAGCGCAGCGGCCTGCCGACGCTCGCCGACGACTCCGGCCTCGAGGTGGACGCGCTCGGCGGATCCCCGGGCGTGCGGACCCGGCGCTACGCCTCCGAGAACGCCACGGACGACGAGAACAACGCCAAGCTTCTTGCCGAGCTCGGCGACCTGCCGCCCGATCGCCGCACCGCCCAATACCGTTGCGTGCTCGCGTTCCTCGATCCGCGCGCAGGGTCGACCGGAGATCGGAACCAGCGGCGGTGGATCGTGACGCGTTCGGGATCCTTCCCGGGCCGCATCGCGAAGGGACCGCGCGGGACCAACGGCTTCGGATACGACCCGATCTTCGAGCCGGGCACCGAGGCTCCCGGCGGCCGGACCGTCGGCCAGCTGAGCGCCGACGAGAAGAACCGGATCTCGCACAGGGCGAAGGCGGCGCGCGCCATGGCGCGTCATCTCAGGACCTGGCGCGACCCGGCTTAGACTTCACTCATGGCATACCCCGTGAATCGGCCAATGCGTTTCGTCGATGTCGTCCTTGGCGGCATCCGCAGCATCTTCTGGATCGGCGTCGCGCTGCTCGGCGTCGGCGTCTACATGCTGTTGTCGCTGTTCATCCCGGGCCTGTCGCTGATCGGCTCGATCGTCATCCTGGCAATCGGCCTGCTGCTGCTCGCCCGCTACTTCTCCGGGCGCCGCGGGGGCTGGGCGCTCTACACCGGTGCGCTGCTGACGGCCGTGGGCGCGGCACACGTGGTGGACCAGTTCGCAATCGTGCCCCGCAACGGGCCGACGGCGATCGCCATCGGCATCGCGTTCCTGGGGATTGCCTGGGTCCGGCGCCGGTCGGGACGCGGCGGCGGCTGGGAGTCGAACGTGGGGATGATCGCGCTGCTGCTGGGCCTCCTGGAAATTGCGGTCGGGACCTCGCAGGAAACCGTGGCGACCACAGGTTCGCCGAGCCTGCTTGACCTGCTCCTGCCGGTGGTCCTGATCGTGCTCGGCGCGATGATCGTGACCCGGACGTTCGGCCTCAGCCGTGTCGTCGGGCGAGCAACGTCAATCCGACGCTGAAGAAGCCGGCCGCCAGCAGGACCAGCGGAGCGAGGAGCGAACGGCCACCGTTGGCGATGTCCCATGCGGAGACGAGGAAGCCGAGCGCGTTGAAGGTGATCGCGGCCACGTTCTGGAGGCGGATGAGCCCGAACCCGGCGGCCCGCATCTCGAACGCCCCGGCGACTGCGTAGCTCAGCGTGGCTGCTCCCGCCATGCGGAAGATGAAGTGGTCGGTTCCCGCCAACCCGAAGACCTGGGCGAAGACGCCCGGCACGAGCAGAGGCAGCACCCCGAAGACGGCGGCGGACAGCGTGGCCAGCCCGAGGATGACCCGGTACGGCGGCATGATCGCGCGCCCCGGATCCACCGAACCGTCCTCGTCGCGTTGCAGCCAGTACGCCGAGATCAGCGTGAACGTCCCGGCCGCGACCAGCACGAAGAGCACCACCCAGCGGCTGTCGCCCTCGGCGATCGTGAAGAGGCAGCCGATCGCGGCTGCGCCGGTGAACGTGGCACTCCCGATCGCGGCGATCCGGTAGGCCTTCCAGCTCACGCCGGCGAGCGCGATGGCCGCGACTACCGCATACCCCAACGTGGAGGCGCCCGCCAGCCGGTAGATGATCGGATCGTTGCCCGAGTACCGGGTGACTGATGCGAAGGCGCCCGTCAGCAGCAGCGGGCCAAGGCCGAAGACCGTCGCCGCCGCGACCTGCACGGCCAGCAGCGCACGGAACAGCGGCAGCCGCGCCTGATCGACCTCTACGCGGGCACCCGACGACATCGCGGCATCCCTCCCTCGTCCCTTCCAAAAACAAGCATGCCCGTTTCGCTGCCGATGGGACGAGCGGAGTGGACCAGATGCTGCTCCGACGGGTGCAGGCGGTGCCCGCCGGTATGATGGCCGCGTCGGGGTGTAGCGCAACGGTAGCGCACGTGCTTTGGGAGCCCGAGGTTGCGGGTTCGAATCCCGCCGCCCCGACCAGCAGCCTCACCTGGGCCGGCCTGGAGGGCTGCGGACCCACCCGGCGGAAGGCCCCCAGACCCCATCCGTGTGGTCCATAGCGACCACGTCCGCGAGCGCGGAGCCCTGGGCGGATGGGAATGCACGGGCCCGCAGTCGCCGTGACAACCCAGTTGGAGCGCACTTGCGCCAGGACCTCGTCGCCTACCTCGCGAAGACGTCCCGCCGCAACGGGGCTCAGCTCGGATCGCCTGGTTGTCGAGATCACGGAGTCATGACTCCTCGAGATCAACGTGGCAAGGCCGGCCATGGAGAGCCGTAGCGAGCTCGGCGTTCGGGTTGCCATCGACGATTTCGGGATCGGCTACTCGGCCCTGAGCTATCTCGCACGCCTGCCGATCGACATCGTCAAGATCGACCGGTCGTTCGTCGTCGCACTCCAGCAGGAGAGTCCGCAAGAGGCCATCGCATCGGCCATCATCGCGCTCGCCAAGCGGCTCGGCCTGACCACCGTCGGCGAGGGCATCGAGACCGCCGCCCAGTCGAGCAGCTGAAGGCACTCGGCCGCGACCTGGGCCAGGGCTACTACATGGGCCGCCCGGCCCCTCGCGAGGATTTGCCCTCGCTGACGTGCGCTCGAGCCGGCGGTCCGCTGAAGTCAGGCTGATCTCGGTCGTGCTTAGCCCCAGCCAATAAGAAACGCGCCCGCAGTAGTGCGGGCGCGCCTTGTTTGCGGACGGGGCAGTGGCTAGACCGGGCCGCGACCCACGCGGCGGTTGCCGGTGACGAAGCTCACGACCAGGACCACAATGACGGCGCCAATCACCGCGACGATGATCGAAGTGATGTTGAGGTCGCCGCTCTTGGCACCGGCGCCCACGCCGAGGTGCAGGACGTTGTCCGCGAGGAAGCCGCCGACGAGAGCGCCGACGATCCCGAGGACGACGTGCCCGATGACACCGAGGCCCTCATCGCCCTTGACCAGAAGCCCTGCGACCCACCCTGCGATCGCCCCCAGAACGATCCAGAGAATGATGTCGACCATGTGGTTTCTCCTCCCTGATTGGTTCCACCGCTACGCCGCCAGCGGCGGATTGCAGCCGAGAGCATAGGCCTCGGCTTGGCTCGTCAGGATTTCACGTCCCGCTCGCACGTGTCACCCGTGTCGCAATATGGCCCGCTCGGCCGCCGCGCCGGGTCGCGCTCGATCAGCCCTGGCCAGCCTGGCCGGCCTCCTCGTTCGTCGCTGGAGGAGGCGGCTCGGCCTTCCCGGACTTGTAGGCGTCGATGTCGCGCCAGCGCGTGCCGCAGGCAAGGCACTCGATCGCTGGCGGGACTTCCGGCTCACGATCGCCGAGGCCCAGCAGATCGGAGTAGGGCTGCACACCCATTACGGCGATGTGAGGTGGTCGCGCGACGGCGAGCCGGTGCCGGCCGCAGACCGGGCACGCCAGCTGCGACCGCTCTTCGGCCTCCGTCAAGGCGATCCCCAGTGGTACGACTGCTTGACGATCCGGAGGTAGACGAAGGTCTCCGTCGAGGTCACGCCGTGGACCTTGCGCAGCTTCTCCGCCAGGAACTGGAGGAGCGCCTCGTTGTCGCGGCAGACTGCCTCGATCAGCAGGTCGAACGCGCCCGCCGTGACGACCACGTAGATCACTTCGGACAGATCGGCGATCGCCTTGGCGGCCTCGAGCAGCTGGGCGCCCTCGCAGCGCACGCCGATGAGCGCCATCTGGTCGTAGCCGAGCTTGAGCGGATCCGCCACGCCGACGATCTGGAGCACGCCTCGTTCCATGAGGCGGTTCGTGCGCGCGCGCACGGCGGCCTCGCTGACACCGAGCTCCGAGGCGATCCTCGTGTACGGGCGTCGCCCGTCTTCCTGTAGCCGCTCGATGATCTCGAGGTCAAGCTGCGAGATCTCGTCGGCCGAGCGCCCGTTTCCCGGGCCGCCTGGCTGTTGCATGGCGTCCACACTATCAGGGTCGGACCCGTATCTCGGCCCTTTGGCTGCGAGTACCATCGAGCTGTCCCGCGGGGGTACTGTCGTCCCCCCTCGTGTCATCGCGACCCAGAACCGCGACGACCACCCCTCGAATTCGGCGTGCCGATCGAACAGCTCCTACTCCTGCTCGGCATGGCCATTGCGGTCATCGTCACCCTCATCGGGGTGATTGTTGCGGCGTGGTTCCAGCGGCGCAAGGGCGCCGAGGACATCGCAACGGTTCCTCTGCCTCTCGACTCAGACCTGGGGACGGGCCTTTCGATCCTGGGACCGCGGACCGCTGCGGACGTGGCCGCCCTGAACATCCCGCGTCCCGGCACGGCCGATCGCGTGATCCGCGTCACGGCATTTCTGTTCCTCGCCGCCGTCGCGGTCTTCGTGGCCGTCACGAACGCGTTCCCGGCCACGACAGTCGACATCGAGCTGCTTCTCGCGGCCGGCATCCTCTTCGTCGTCTTCATGCAGGACCTGCTGCCCGAATCCGTGCTCGGGCGAAGCCGCTACTGGATCGAGGCGGGTGCCGCGATCGCGTTCATGGCCGTGCTGGTCGGCCTCAGCGGCGGGCTCTCGAGCCCGTTCCTGCCCGGGTTCTTCCTGATCGTCGCCGGGGCCAGTCTCGCCATCGACGGTGTCGCGCCGATCCTCCTCGCGATCCTGGCCGGATTGTCGTACGGCCTGGTCGGGGTGCTGGTTGCCGGTCCGACGTCGATCATGCCCACCACGCTCGCCTGGCTCGGCTTCAACCTCGTGGCGCTGGCGCTGCTGGCGTACCTCGCGACGGTTGCCGGCCGTGAGCAGCGGTATGCGCGCGATGCGGCCATCCGGCTCTCGCGCTTCGATCCGCCGACCGGGCTCTATAACCGCAACTTCTTCTTTTCGGTGATGGATCGCGAGATCAAGCGAGTCATGCGGACCGGGCACGGGTTCTCCCTGCTGATGCTGGACCTGGACGATCTGAAGCCCGTCAACGACACCTTCGGCCACCAGTACGGCGATCGGCTGCTGCGGGCGGTCACCGACGTGGTCCAGCGTGGTGTCCGCGTCACGGACATTGCGGCCCGCTACGGCGGCGACGAGTTCGTCGTGATGCTGCCGGACACCGACCCGTCCGGAGCCTTCGTGGTGGCTGAGAAGTTGCGCAGCGACATCGCCAACCTGGCGCTGCGTGCCGACGAGCGAACCGTCCGCACGTCGGTATCGATCGGATTGGTCGCGTACGGGGAAGACGGCACGACCATCGAGACGCTGATGGGCTCGGTGGATGCGGCCATGTACGAATCCAAGCGGCGTGGCAAGAACCAGATCGTCGGCTACGCGACGCGCACCGAGCGAGCGGCGACGGCCATCGGGCCCGCCGTGACCGAGCGGATCCTTGCTCCCGTTCTCGGTGCACCCCCGCGTCCGCCGCGCGGAACCGGACGCCGAACGACTGTTTCGGCGGCCCCCGCGGCGGCCGCGGTTCCGGATGCCGGCCGAGAAGGAACTTCGGAGCGAGCCACGGGCGATCGCACGGAACGCGTCTTTGCCTCTATCCAGAGCACGACCGCCCCGGGTGGCGACCAGCCGAGACAGCTACGGGTCCAATCGCCCGTCGGGCGGACGCAGCCCCCTGCTGGGCAGCCTCAGCCCGGGGCGGAGCGGGTTCAGGCCGCGCCGATGCAGCCCTCATCGGGCGTGGGGCTGCTTCAGTCTGTGCCGGGCACCGCCCACGGTGTGCCGACGCAGCCCTCGTCGGGCGTTGGGCTGTCCCAGCCTGGTGATCGCGTGGGGCCGGCGTTGCCCCCTGTGCGGATTCGGGCCGGCGGTTCCGCTCCCGCGCCGCGCTCAGCCACGCCCGAGGAATCGCGCCCATACGTCGCGGTCGAGGTCGAACGAGCCCGGACCCACCGAGTCGGCGACGAGCCAGGGAGACCGCCCGAGGCTCGGTAGCCGTGCCAGTCCGGCTGGGGCATATGCCCCGAGTCGACTGACCCGCCAGGAGGAACCCCGCGGGGCCGTCGGGCGCCACCCTCGGTGTAGAGTTCCGGCATGTCCGAAGAGGCCGCGCGCCCAGCTCCCGGTTTCGGCACGCGGGCCATCCGAGCGGCCAGCACACCGCCTCGCGTGGACCAGATCGCCAACGCGGTCCCGATCTACCAGGCGGCCACGTTCGCGTCCGCCGACTCCGGCGAACTGGGCGACATCCTGGCCGATCGCCAGCCCGGCTACGCCTACTCCCGGATCGAGAACCCGACCTCGTCGGCGATGGCCAGCGCCTTTGCCGAGCTCGAGGGCGCCGAGGCCGGCTTCAGCTTCGCGTCGGGCATGGCGGCAATCCACGCGACGCTCGTGTCGCTGCTCAGGGCCGGAGATCGGATCGTGAGCACCCGTGCCGTGTACGGCAGCACGCGGGCGCTGATGACCACCGTCCTCGCAAAGTTCGGCGTCGACGTCGTCTTCGTCGACCCGGTCGATCCCGATGGCGTGGAGGCGGCGCTCACGCCCACGACGCGGGTCCTCTACCTCGAGACGATCAGCAATCCGACCATCATCGTGGCCGACCTCGCCGACCTGATCGAGCGAGCCCACCGGCGGGACGTGATGGTCGTCGTTGACAACACCTTCGCCTCGCCGTATCTCTGTCGCCCGATCGAGCTCGGCGCCGACCTCGTCGTGGAGTCGTGCACCAAGTGGATCGGCGGGCACTCGGACGTCATCGCGGGGGCGGTGGCCGGTCGTCGGGAGCTCGTCAACGAGATCCGTGCCGTAGAGATCGACACGGGTGGCATCGCGGCGCCGTTCACGGCCTTCCTGGTGCTGCGTGGCATGGAGACGCTGCACGTCCGCATGGAGCGCCATTGCGCCAACGCGCTGGCCATCGCACGCTACCTGGAGTCGCGAGACGAGGTGCGTTTCATCCGCTACCCGGGTCTGGCGAGCCATCCGCAGGCGGCCGTGGCGCAGCGGGAGTTGCGAGCGGGCGGCGGCATGCTGGCACTCGATCTCGGCGAGCGATCGGTCGCGGCAGCATTCCTCGACGCACTCACGATCCCGATCCGTACTGCATCCCTGGGGAGCATCCAGACCATCGCCGTTCACCCGCCCTCCAGCACGCATCGCCAGCTCAACGACGCCGAGCTCGAGGCCGCGGGCATCCCGCAGGGACTGGTCCGCATCTCGGTCGGGCTCGAGGACGCTGAGGATCTCATCGCTGATGTAGCAGCCGGCCTGGCCGCGGCGCGCACCGCGATCACCGCGTAGGGCCCTCGCCATGGCGACACTCAGCCTCGGCCGGCAGGAGGGTTCGGCCGGCTTTCTGACGCGGCCGCTGTCCCGCCTCGGCGCAGGCGCGTGGGGCACGCTCACCAGCGTCCGATTCGCCGTGCTCCAGATCGCCGCGATCGCGGTAGCCGGGCTGATCGGCACGCTCGTGCGGCAGTTCCCTTCGTTTGCGCTCCACGATCCCGGTGCCTACGCCAACCAGGTGGCGGACATGCATCGGCGCTGGGACGCCATCTCGATCGCCGGCGTGTCGATCGGTCCGAGCCTCGTCGACGTCTTCGACCGGCTGGGCTTCTTCCGCATCTTCAGCGCGCCGTGGTTCGTGCTGATGCTGAGCGTGCTGGTCATCAGCATCGTTTGCTGCACGCTCGAACGGACCCCCAGGCTGTGGCGCGGCGTGCGCTACGTGAACGTCGAGCAGCCGCCGCCGTTCTTCGACCACCGGCTCTCGGAGCGGGCAGCGTTCGGCGGAGCGAGCCTCTCCCCGGAGGAAGTCGCGAAGGCCCTCAGGGCGAGGCACTTCAAGGTCCGGCGGGGAGCCACCGAGGACGGCGCCGGCGCGACTTATGTCTACGGCGACCGC
>JBBRYO010000029.1:0-25206 GCA_038237595.1 Candidatus Limnocylindrales bacterium
CCGGCGAGTGGTTCCGGCTTGCCGACCGCTGGTCACGGCGCGGCACGAAGCCTGTTGCCACCGCGGCTGCGTCCAAGCCGGGTTCGGGTCTCGCGCCGTGACCCACGCGTCTGCGCCACCGCTCAAGACGTCTGCGCCCCTGCTCCGCGCGTCTGCGCCCCTGCCCCGCGCGTCTGCGCCCCTGCCCCGCGCGGAGGAGGCGTCGTGAGCCAGGAGCCCGGGCCGCCGCTCTACAAGGGCGAGCCACTCGACGCCGAACGAGGCCCCGGCCTCGGTTGCTTCTGGTTCCAGGTGGTGATCCTGGGCATCCTGCTTGTGCTGACGCCGCTGACCGTGGTCTGGGCCTGGCCCTCGTGGATCAGCGCGACGCTCCTGATCGTCTCGCTGGTGCTGCTGCTGTTCGCCGGCCAGACCGTGATCTTCCTCTTGCGCCTCGTGGCCGCGGACCGACGGACGCGCCGCCGCCCGATGGGGACGACGGCACGCAAGACGGTCGGGATGCTCGAGGACGAGGCCGGTGCGGAGTCCCACGGCGAGTCTCCAGCCGATCGATGAGCGTCCCATCTGAGCTCCGACACGAGACGTAGACGCCGATCTGGTCTTCGCCGCGCGTTGGACAGACGTCGGACGCCTGCGCTGTTCACGGATCGTGAATTCCTGCGGGTATTCCAGCCGCCACGCTCCGGCATGCGACAATGTGGCGCCGCGCAGCCCGTGCCGCGACCGCGGACTCCGATGAGTCCACCACCCCCTCCAGATCATCTGCCCAGCCGCCTGCCCCTGAGGAGGCCGAGTCCGTGCCCGTCCTGGCCACCTTCTTCTCCGTCCGCCGCGGCCGCGATCCGTTCTTCAAGTTCTTCATGCGCCAGCTCTTCCCACGCCAGGTGAAGCGCTACGAAGACGAGTTCGGGATGCGGTTCCTCGGCTGGTACAACGTGGCCTATGGCTGGGACTTCGACAACGTGATCCTGCTCGAAGTGCCCGACTACGGCACCATCGACAAGCTGGAGGCGGACGAGCGGGCGCGCGCCGTGGGTCATCGCGCCGGCGAGTGGATGTTCGAACGCCATCATTCGATGTTCCTCCGCGAGCGGATGGGACCCGACCTTGAGTACCACCCGTGAGGAGGCAACCATGAGCGACGCACGAGCGGCGATCCTCGGCGAGATCGCCACGGAAGCCGGCATTGAGCGAAACACGTTCCTGACCGACGCCGCGGATCAGCTGAACCGGTTCCTTGACGCGAACAAGGACCACATCCGCGAGCTCGGCGGCATGGTCCTGATCGACGACGACCCCGACTATCTGTCGGTCGCGCCCGACGGCACCTTCCGTTCTCGCAGCCGCTACCAGGACGAGGTGACCGGGCAGTGGGTCTCCGAGACCGAGGTGATCGACAACGCCTCCGAGCTGGTCGAGCTCTACAACCCGGCCGACATCTACTCGGCCTTTGCCGAGGCAGCGCGCGCTGAGGCCGGCCTGGTCGCCGAGCCCACCGGCGCGCAGGACCTGTTCGAGGCCGCCGGAATCTCCTCGGAAGAGACCGTCGGCACGCCCGTCGATCCCTACGCAGAGGCCGCCGACGATTGGGCCGCCGGGCAGGACGCGACGATCGAGCCCGACGACGCGACCGACGCCGCGCGCCGCCTCTACGACCTCGCGCTGACGTTCCAGGAGCGCAGCCAGATCTCGGAGGCACGGCTCATCGAGCAGTTCGAGTCGGCGGCGGAGCCGCTTTCCCGCGTGCTCGGCGACCAGATGCTCCTCGACGACGAGGACGAGCGGCTGTGGTTCCGCGCCACGGGCACGTTCGAGGCCGAGGTGCTGCCCGAGCGCGACGAGGACGACACGGCCGAGGGCCAGTGGTCGGCGCTCAAGTCGGCCGAGGACATGGTCCAGTTCTACGATCCGACGGATCTCTTCGGCGATCTCGCGGAGTCACTTGCCGAGACGTACCCCGCAGTCGCCCCCGCCTCGGGCGACGAGGACGACGACGAGGAGGGCGACGACGAGGACGCGGAGGACGACGAGGACGACAACGCAGCTGCCGCGGACGAGGACGACGAGGACGACGGGGACGCCGGCGACGACAACGGCAAGCCCAGCCCGGTCTGAGGCGGCGCGACGCAGCATCATCGGCCGGATCCGCGTCGCGCAACTCCGCCAGCGCCATGAAGCTGCTCGACGCCGAGCTCCTCGCTTCGCGTGAGTTCCTCCCCGGCCAGTGGCTCCAGGCCTATCACGCGCCCTGGCTCGCGGTCGGCGCTCATGCAGGCCAGTTCGTGCACGTACGGACGCCGGACTACTCGGGGCTGGTGCTGCGGCGCCCGTTCAGCCTCAACACGTTTGACCGGGCCACTGGTGAGGTCACGATCCACTTCCGTGTCACCGGCAAGGGCACCGAGTGGCTGGCCCGCATGCGGCCGGGGGAGCGGAGCGAGATGCTGGGGCCGCTCGGGAAGGGCTTCGAAGTCAACCCGCGTAGCCGCCACCTGCTGCTGATCGCGGGCGGCCTCGGCATGGCGGGCGTGCGCTCCCTTGCCGACGAGGCGCTGACGGCCGGCAAGCGGGTCGCGCTGCTGTTCGGCGCCACCTCCGCGGCCGAGGTCTATCCCTCGTCCCTGCTGCCCGACGAGGTCGAGTACGTGGTCGCCACCGACGACGGCAGCCTCGGACACCACGGCCGCGTGACGGAGCTGGTTCCCGAGTACGAGGCGTGGGCCGACCAGGCCTTCGCCTGCGGTCCCGAACCGATGTTGGCGGCGCTCGCGAAGCTGGCCACCGGCCGCGACGCGCGCCTTGGCGTCGCACGGCTGGGCCGCAAGGGAGGCGCCCGCGCCGCCCCGCTCGGTTCCCCGCAGGCGCGTCGCAAGGCCTGGCTCCAGGTCAGCATGGAGCAGAACATGGGCTGCGCCGTCGGCGCATGCCTCGGCTGCATCGTCATCGGCGTCAACGGTCCGCTGCGCGTCTGCCGCGAAGGGCCGGTGTTCGCGGCCGAGGAGATCGACTGGGAGGACGCGGGGTGAGACGCAGGAAGTCGGTCTTGACCGGCCGTTTGAAGGCGGCTCGAGTGCCCAAGCACCTGGCCAGCCCGTCGGTCGCGCGCGCCCCACGCGCCAAGGCAACGGCACGAGTTGCAGTCCCGCGGCCCGCGAGGCCGCTCATCACCGCCTCGCCGGCGCGGGAGCCGGTGGAGCTCACGCTCCTCGAGGTTGACCTGTCGGTCGACCTGGCGCCCCGCCGCCCTGGTGCGCTGCTACTGCGGAACCCGATGCTCGTCGCCTCGGGCACGTTCGGATACGGCATCGAGTACGGCGAGGTCGTGGACGTCGAGCGGCTCGGCGCGATCTGCTGCAAGGGCACCACGCTGCGGGCGCGGATCGGCAACCTCCCGCCGCGCGTGACCGAGACGCCGGCCGGAATGCTCAACTCGATCGGGCTCCAGAACCCGGGCGTGGATGCGGTGCTGGACCGCTACGCGCCCCGCTGGGCGAGCTGGTCAGTGCCCGTCATCGTCAACGTCGCCGGGGAATCGGTCGAGGACTACGTAGCGGTGGCGCGCAAACTCGACGGTGTGCCTGGCGTGGCTGGCATCGAGCTCAACATCAGCTGCCCGAACGTCGGCCGAGGCGGGCTCCAGTTCGCCCTCGACGCCGATGCCGCCGGGCAGGTCACGGCGGCCGTTCGAGCGGCCACGGACCTGCCTCTGATGGTCAAGCTCTCTCCCGCGGCGGCGGACGTGCGCGCCATCGCCAAGGCAATCGAGGACGCGGGGGCGGATGCGATCAGCGCGGTCAACACGCTCTCGGGCATGGCCATGGACCGCCGGAGGCGGCGGCCACTGCTCGGCAACACGTATGGCGGTCTATCGGGACCCGCGCTCAAGCCGGTCGCGCTGCGCGTCGTCTACGAAGTGGCACAGCAGGTGAAGATCCCGATCGTCGCGATCGGCGGCGTCGGCTCGCTCGATGACGTGCTGGATTTCCTGCTGGCCGGCGCCTGCTCGGTGCAGGTCGGAACGGCGATCTTCGCCGACCCGGGGCTGCCTCTGCGGCTGGTGGATGAGCTGCGCGAGTACTGCCGCGACCGTGGCCTTGCGTCCCACCGCGAGCTGATCGGCGGCGCACTGCCGAAGAGCAAGTCGCGGCCGAGCATCAAGGGCGTGGAGTACCGCCCGTGAGCGTGGCGCTCCCCGAGATCGACGCCGGGGCCCGAGCCTGGCTGGCTACGCGCACCGAGCAGCTCTTCCGCGAATCAGGCGCGCTGCGTGAGGGCCACTTCGCGCTGAAGAGCGGCCGCCACGGCGACCGCTACCTGGAGAAGTTCCAGGTGCTCCAGTACCCGGCCGCCGTCACGGAGCTGTGCGGCTTCTTTGCGGAACGCGTCCGCGCCGACGATGGATCGGCGCTGGTCGACGTCGTGTGCGGCCCGACGACGGGAGGCGTGATCCTCGCCTTCGAGACGGCGCGCCAGCTCGGGGTGCGCGGCATCTTCGCCGAAGAGGTGCGGGACGCGGAAGGCGCCCAGCACCGCGAGTTCCGGCGCGGTTTTCGCATCGAGCCGGGCGAGCGAGTGCTTCTCGTGGACGACATCCTGACCACCGGCAGCTCGCTGCTCCAGATGCTGCCGGCGATCGAGGCCGGCGGTGGCGAAATCCTGCTGGCGGCCGTGCTGGTCGATCGATCGGGTGGGCTCAGCGAGGTGACGTCGCCCCAGACCGGCCGCTCGCATCCCGCCGAGGCGCTCTGGACCCTTGACCTGCCGACATGGGAACCGGGTCCTGGCTGCCCCGGCTGCGACGCGAATGTCCCCCTCGAAAAACCTGGCTCCTCAGGCACAGGAGTGACGACACCCAGTCGGTAGCGCGTCACCCGTGCGGCGCAGCGCGCGTGCACCGGTGAGCGGTGCGTCCGGCGGAACGTCCCGCGGCGGTCGGAGCGTGCACCGGATGAGCGCTCGGCTGGTCGCCTCGGCTACGACCCGCTGGCAGCCGGCGAGCCACTCGGCGCGGGCGAGCCACTCGGCGCGGGCGAGCCACTCGGCGCGGGCGAGCCACTCGGCGCGGGCGAGCCACTCGGCGCGGGCGAGCCACTCGGCGCGGGCGACGCGCCCGGCCCGCCGGCGACCGCCTGCAGCGCAGCGGTGAGCTCGTCGTTGCCGACGATGCCCTCGAACTCGGCCGTGACCTTGCCGGCCGCATCGACGACGAAAGTGAACGGCTCGTTCTGGAGCCCGTAGATCAAGACGGCCGGAACGATCTGGAGTAGCCCTTTCTCGTCCAGCACCGGCTGGAGGCCGCCGCTCGTCTGATGCATCAGATAGGGCTCGACGTGGACCATGTTCACCTTGCTCTTGAACGGGGCGGCAGCGGCCTTGATGTTCTGCAGCGTGGGTCCGCACGTCCGGGTCTGGCAGAACGCCGGCGTGGCGAACACGATCAGTGACGGCTTGCCCGAGGTGATCGCCTGGGTGATCGTCAGGCGATAGAATTCGGGGTCGGGCTGGGGATCGGTCGAGATGGCTGCGATGCCGGCGGCGTCGGTGGCGGTCGGCGTTTCTGCCTTGAGTGCCGGCTGGCCGATCGCGGGCGTGGTCGTCGATGACAGGACACTGAAGGCGACACGTGCCGTTGCGTCGCCGGTCGTACGGTGCACCGTGACCTCGACGCCCCAATCCCCCGAGCAGTCGAACGTGGTCGTCGTGCGATAGAGCCCGAGACCGGCACCGTTGTCCATGAAGGTGCCCGCGGAGCTGTGCGCCGGCGAGTTCGGGTCCTTCGCCAGATTGAAGAAGCGCAGGTCGATCGGCACGGCCGCGGCCGCGACGATGTTGTTCGCCTTGTCCACGACGGTCAGCAGGAAACGGCTCGGCCCGACCGTGAGCTGGCTCGAGACCAGCGAGGGAATGACGTCGCCGGCAGTGATCGCATTGGTGCCTCCGGGCCAGCCGGGGTAGGTGGTTGTGCCCGCCCCGACCGTCGGCGAGCAGGCGTTTGCCGCCGCCGTGGGGCCTGCCGGGCCGCGTGATGACGTCGGCGCACCCGAGCAGGCGACCGCGAGGATGCAGACGTTGAGCATGGCGATCAGGGGGCGAATCGCGCTCTTCGATTCTGCGGTCCGGCGCACAGCGCCTGATGCACGGCCCCTGCGCGGGAACCGCGGTTGGAACAGGGTCATCGGGGCCACGATACCCGCTCGGGCGGTGATTCGCCGACGGCGCCCAATACGGGGCCGTTAACGGCCCCGCGCGTACAATCGCGAGCGCATGACCCGCTTCCAGAAGCTCAGCCTGACCGCGGTCGTGGCCACCTTTGTCATGGTCGTGATCGGTGCGGCCGTGCGCGGGACCGGCTCCGGCCTGGGTTGCCCGGACTGGCCGCTGTGCAACGGCCAGATCGTGCCGGCACTCGGCGACACGCGCGCCTGGATCGAGTGGATCCATCGCGGTTGGGCCGTCTTCGTGGGGCTGCTCGCCCTGGCCATCGCCGTGATTGCGATCCGGAGCTACCGCCACCGGCGATCGATCGTCGTCGCGTCCGTCGGCGCCCTGGTGCTGACCGCCTTCCAGGCGTACCTCGGCAAAATCACAGTGGAGACGTCCAATTCGGGCGAGTCGGTCACGGCGCACCTCGCGGCCGCAATGTTGCTGCTCGGCACGTTCACCTTCATTGCCGTGCGGGCGCGCTACCCCGAGTCGCTGCCGCGGCGCGGCACGAGCCAGCGGATGACGCTCCTGATCGCATTCACGGCGATCTCCGTCTATGCGCTGCTGCTCTTCGGCGCACATGTGACCTCGAGTGGCGCCGCCCTCGTCTACCCGGACTGGCCGTTCTTCGGCGGGGCCGCGATCCCGGCACTCTCCAGCGACCCGCAAGTCTCTGCGCTCCAGACGAACCAGTTCCTGCACCGGCTGGTGGCCGCGCTCGTGGGGATCATCGTGCTGGCCACGGCCGTGATCGCGTGGCGCGGGGCGCGCGGCAACGGACTGGCGGCCGGCATTCCGGGAGCGCCCGGGGTGCTGGGGCTCGTCGCCACGGCTGCGGCCCTGTTCGCGGCCGAGGTGGTGGTCGGAGCGCTCCAGATCTTCACCGCGCTCGCGCCGTGGGCGGTCACGCTCCACCTGGCGCTGGGCGCCGCGGTGTGGGCGCTGCTGGCGGGCGCCGCGTTCTACGCGTACCTCGAGGCGCGCGCCGCGGGCGTCGCCACGAGCCCGGTCGGCGGTGTGGGCGGCCGCGTGGAGGATCGCGAGGCGCAGGCCACGCCGCCGACGGAGTCTCAGCGGCCCCTCCGCGAACGGGTGAACGCGTTCGTGGCGTTGACCAAGCCGCGCATCATCGAGCTGCTGCTCGTCACGACGGTGCCGGCGATGATCCTGGCGCGCTGGCGCGTGATGCCGGACATGGGCCTGGTCCAATTCGGCGGGCTCGTCGCCATCACGCTGATCGGGGGAACGCTCGCCGCGGGATCTGCGAACGCCATCAACTGCTACCTCGACCGCGACATCGACCTGCTCATGACCCGCACGCGGCGCCGGCCGCTGCCCGCCCACCAGGTGTCACCCGAGGACGCGCTGGTCTTCGGCCTGATCCTCGGGGTGATCGCCTTCGCCGTCCTCGCCGTCTTCGTGAACCTGGTGGCGGCCTTCCTGACGCTGCTGGCGATCGCGTTCTACGTCGTCATCTACACGATGCTGCTGAAGCGCAACACGCCGCAGAACATCGTGCTCGGCGGCGCGGCCGGAGCGCTCCCGCCGGTCATCGGCTGGGCAGCGGTTACGGGCGATATCACGCTGCCCTCTCTGCTGCTGTTCGCGCTCGTCTTCTACTGGACTCCGCCGCATTTCTGGGCGCTGTCGATGCGCATCCGGGGCGACTACGAGGCTGCCGGCGTGCCGATGATGCCGGTCACCCACGGAGTCCCGGAGACGACGCGCCAGATCGCGCTGTACTCCGTGCTGATGGTCTGTCTGTCGCTCATCTTCTTCGCGTCGGCCCACATGGGGCTCGTCTACCTGTCCGGGGCGATCCTGCTGGGCGGGCTGTTCCTGTTCCAGGCATTCGCGATGTGGCGCGAGGGAACCGACCGGCGCGCGGTTCGGCTTTACAAGTTCTCGATCACGTACCTGACCACGCTGTTCGCGCTCATCGCGCTGGACGCCCTGGTCTTCCTGCCGCTCGGGTGAGGGGCGGGCTGCTCGGCCTTGCCCTCTCGGCAGCCATGCTCGTCGGGGGATGCGGTGCGTCGGACCTGACCGCCACCGGCGTCGTGATCCAGGTAACGGGCACGTCACCGTCGGCCGTGAGCAGCTTCGTCCTGCACACCGCGAAGGACCAGGTGCTGACGTTCGTGGTCGGCCCCGTCACGTTCGACCAGACGAGTTTCCCGCCAGAGCACCTGCGCGAGCACCAGGCCCTGGCCGAGCCGGTCGTTGTCACCTACCAGGTCCAGGACGGGCAGAACGTGGCCATCAAGCTCGCCGACGCGCCAGCGGTGCCAAGCCCGACGTAGACGGAGGGCCTCTCCGGGACCCAGGGGGACTTACTCCACGCCTTGGCCGGGCACGACCGCGCTTCGAGCCGCGGCCGCTGGCCCTACTCCCCGCCCTGCCCCGGCACGACCGCGCTTCGAGCCGCCTCCACGTCCTATTCCCCGCCCTGCCCCGGCACGACCGCGCTTCGTGCCGCGGCCCGATCCAGCCGCGCATCCTCGCGACGACCAACCGCCTCCTCCGAGTGCAACCAGGCCGCGACCCCGAGCACGAGCGCGATCAGGAAGAAGGCGTCGCCGCCGGCCCACATGATGCCGCCGGCCCAGTTCTGATCCTCGAGCGGCGGCAGGCCCCAGGTCCGGATCAGCGACGCGTAGTGCGGGTACAGCACCCCCGTCGCCGACACGATCGCCAGCCCCAGGAACGAGCTGAACGGCATGCCCAGCCCCATGTACAGCAGACGGCCGCCGTGCGGCATGCGCCAGGGGCTCGGATCGACGCCGATCGCCGGCCACCAGAAGAGCATCGCCGTCGCCAGGTAGCCAACGTGCTCGAGCTGGTGGATCGTCGGATCGTCGAGCGAGGCGTTGAAAAGCGGGCTGAAATGGCTGAAGAACATGTAGCCGGTGAAGACGAGCCAAGCCACGGCGGGGAACGACAGGATCCGCACGGCCCGAGAGTGCAGCACCGGCAGGATCCACCGCTTCCGCATGGGGGAAGCGGCCGTCCGCAGCAGCAGCGTGATCGGCGCGGACAGCACGAAGAGGGGCGCCGCCACCATCGTCAGAAGCAGGTGCTGGACCATGTGGATGCTGAAGAGGGTCGCGTCGTAGCGCTCGATCGGGGACTGGAGCGCGAGGATCAGCGCGCCGAGGCCCGCGAACCAGTACAGGACTCGCCGTCGCGGCACCGGCTTGTCCGGATGGACCCGGTCGACATGCCGCACCGCGAGCAGGAAGACGGCTCCGGCGAGCAGCAGGGGCAGCCAGATCGTCGGGTCGAACGACCAGCCGGTGAGCAGGATCGAAGCGTCCGGCTTGGGCGGCGCGAGGCCGTGCGCCAGGGCATCCGACGGGAGCGTGAAAAAGAGCCCGGCGACCATCCCCAGCGCCGCGAAAACGAGGGGCGCAGGACGGGCGTGCCGAGGCATCAGGCCGTATCATAGGGCGGTCCCGCCCGGAGCCTGACACAGGGGAGTGTTCTTGCGCCCAGCTGACCTGGCTCGCCGAGCCGGCAGGATCGCCGTCGTCCTTGCGGTGATCCTCGCGGCGCTTGCGCTCGCAGCCTGCACCACGCAATCCGGGCCCGCGGCCAGCGGCGTGCACCTGACGGGTGACGCCAATCCGCCCGGCTTCTTTCCGGGCCAGGTTGCGACTGTCCAGGGCAAGGCGGCGGCTGCGCTCTACCCGCTCGTCTTCGTGATCGCGACGATCGTCTTCGTGATGATCGAAGGGCTCCTGATCATCATCGCCATCCGCTTCCGGAGCCGGTCGCGCAGCAGGGATCTCGGCCTGCCGGCTCAGACCCATGGCAACAACAAGCTCGAGTTCGGCTGGACGATCATCCCGGCGATCGTGGTCATGATCCTGTTCATCGCCGGGTTCAAGACGCTTTCGGACGAGGACGCCCTATCAGCCCATCCACAGGTGGTGGTGGACGTGACCGCGTTCCAGTGGCAGTGGAACGTCAAGTACCCCGACTACCCGAACGTCGCCGGCGACCCGCTGAGCTACACCGGCCAGGGCAAGGACGGTCCCGAGATGGTCCTTCCCGCCGGCGAGACGGTGCGCATCCGGCTGCACGCGCAGGACGTCATCCACTCCTGGTATGTCCCCTCGTTCTTCTTCAAGCGCGACGCGATCCCCGGGCGCGTCAACGAGTTCGAGATCACGCCACAGGACATCGGCACGTACGGCGGCCAGTGCGCCGAGTTCTGCGGACTCGCGCACAACGAGATGTATTTCACGGTCCGCATCGTCTCTCCGTCGGACTTCACGGCCTGGGCCGCGGCCGAGCAGGCCAAGGCACCCGCCACTCCGGCTCCGCCACCCAGTGGCGCTCCCCCCGGTGGCGGCGCGACCATCAACGTGTCGGCCGTCAGCGTGACCGCGGGATTCAACCCCTCGACGCTGACCGCACCGGCTGACACGCCGCTCACGTTCCAGTTCGTCAACACGGATCCGACGGTGCCCCACAATTTCGCCATCCAGAAGGCGAACCCAGACCAGTCCGACTGGGTCGGCCAGCCGCCCGCCAACGGCGGCCAGACCGCCACGTACATCGCTCCGGCCCTCAAGGCAGGCACGTACACGTTCTACTGCGCCATCCACCCCAACATGAAGGGAACGCTCACGGTGGGTCAGTAGCCATATGGCAACCACGACGCTCCCCCAGGTCCGCCCCTACGGCCGCTCTCGTTCGGCGTGGGTCTACGAGTGGGTGACCACCACCGACCACAAGAAGATCGGCGCGATGTACGTCGCGACCGCCTTCGGGTTCTTCCTGATCGGCGGGCTGCTGGCGCTCGTGATCCGCAGCGAGCTGGCCGTTCCGGGTCTCCAATTCCTGAGCGAGGAGACCTACAACCAGCTCTTCGGGATGCACGCCCTGACGATGATCTTCCTCTTCGTGATGCCCATGACCACGGGGCTCGCGAACGTCATCGTGCCGCTCCAGATCGGCGCCGCGGACATGGCCTTCCCGCGCATCAACGCGCTGGGCTTCTGGCTGATCCCGGCCGGCGGCTTCCTGATGATGGCCTCGTTCGCGTTCGGCGGAGCGCCGATCGGCTGGACCATGTACGCGCCGCTCTCCACGCGCGATCCATCGACCGGCATCGACCTGCTGCTGATGGGGCTGATCCTGCTGGGCACCAGCTCGATCCTCGGCTCGATCAACTTCCTCACCACGATCTTCAAGCTGCGGGCGCCGGGCATGACGCTCCTGCGCATGCCCATGTTCGTGTGGGCGACGATGGTCACGAGCGTCCTGCTGCTCTTCTCGCTCCCGGTTGTCACCGCCGGATTCATCATGATCTTCATCGACCGCAACTACGGCGGCGGCTTCTTCGACCCGGCGCTCGGCGGCAATCCGGTGCTCTGGCAGCACGTCTTCTGGTTCTTCGGCCACCCCGAGGTCTACGTGCTGATCCTGCCGGCGTTCGGGGTGATCAGCGAGATCATCCCGGTCTTCAGCCGCAAGCCGCTGTTCGGCTACCGGGCGTTCGTGCTGGCCACGGCCTCGATCGGAGCGCTCGGCTTCACGGTCTGGGCCCACCACATGTTCACGACGGGCGCGGTCTACCTGCCCTTCTTCAGCTTCTTCACGTTCCTGATCGCCGTGCCCACCGGCATCAAGTTCTTCAACTGGCTGGCGACGATGTGGGGCGGGCAGCTCAAGTTCGACACGCCGCTGCTGTTCGCCATCGGCTTCATCTCGCTCTTCCTGATTGGAGGGCTCGACGGCGCGTTCCTGGCGGTGGTGCCCTTCGACTTCATGGTCCAGGACACCTACTTCGTGGTCTCGCACATCCACTACGTGCTGGTCGCGGGGGCGGTGTTCGCCATCTTCGCGGCGCTCTTCTACTGGTTCCCCAAGATGACCGGGCGGATGCTCAATGAGCGCCTCGGCAAGATCCAGTTCGTGCTGCTGTTCGTGGGCACCAACGTGACCTTCTTCCCGCAGCACCTGCTGGGGCTCGACGGGATGATCCGGCGCATCGCTGACTACGCGCCGAACGCCGGCTGGACCGTGCTCAACGAGCTCTCCACGCTGGGAGCCTTCATCATCATGCTCAGCGTCCTGCCGTTCCTGTGGAACGTGTTCATCACCCTGCGCGGACCGCAGAACGCCCCCGACGATCCGTGGGACGGCTACACGCTCGAGTGGGCCACGACCAGCCCGCCACCCGCCTGGAACTTCGAGGTCCTGCCGGCCATCCGCTCCGAGCGCCCGCTGTTCGACATCAAGCACGGGGCCATCGCGGCGCACGGCGCGGCGCTTCCGGCCGGCCCTGGCGAGACGCACGACGAGCTCCGCATCGACGCCCCGGAGGAGTTCCTCGGGCAGCCACTCGAGGGCCACGAGGACGCGTCGGGAGAGCCGCGCGGCGTGGCTCCGGAGGTCTCGGCGGCCGCACCGGACGCAACCGTCGTGGCCGGCGCCGGGACGGTTAGGGAAGCCGAGGCAGCCGAGAAGGTGGTCGAGAAGGCGAAGAAGAAAGGCCCGTCGGCTGGTCCGACGCTTCCCGACGAGAAAGGTCCCGCGGCATGACCGCGCAGGGCGAGGTCCTGGTCCCGCACCAGGATTCGGACGTCGGCCACGACGCGCACGCGCCGCGCGGCACGGACACCGCGCTCATGGGCATGCTGCTCTTCATCGCCAGCGAGGTGATGTTCTTCGCCGCGCTGTTCGGCGCCTACTTCAACGTCCGCTCCACGGCCGCCACGTGGCCGCCGGACGGTACGGAGTTCATCAACCCGCAATGGCTGCCCGTGATCGTTACGGCGATCCTGATCACGAGCTCGTTCACGATGCAGATCGCCATCTGGCGCATCCGCAAGGGCGACCGCCGCGGCATGAACCGCGCCATCGCGGTGACGGTCGCGCTCGGCGTGACGTTCCTGTGCCTCCAGCTCTACGACTACATCAACCTGGCGGGCACGGAGAACTTCGGGATCAACAGCGGCGTGTACGGCACGCTCTTCTACACGATGACCGGCTTCCATGGCGCCCACGTGCTGGGTGGGGTGGTGGGCATGACCGTGATCCTGATCCGCGGCCTCCAGGGACAGTTCTCCGCGAAGCACCACGTCGCGGTCGAGGCGGTCAGCGCGTACTGGCACTTCGTCGACATCGTGTGGGTGGCGCTCTTCTCCACGATCTACCTGCTCAAGTAGGAGACTGAAGCCATCATGAGCTGGCGCACGGCCCTGGTCCTCGGGGCGATCTTCGCAACTGTCGGGATCATCTACCTGCTGGTGCAGGGCGGCGGCCCCTACGCCGACCGATCCGGCGCGACGATGCTGGTCCTGCTGGGGATCGCCATGGCCTTCGCGTTCTCCGTGCTGCTCCGCGGCTCGCGGGAGCTCTAGAGACCGTCAGGGTCGCCGAACATGGACCTCTGGACGCAGTTCCTCAACATCCTGTCGCAGGTCATCAGCCCCAACTGGAGCGACCTTTTCCAGTACATGCCGCTGATCTTCATCGGGCTGATCCTGCTCTCGATCGCCGCGCTCGCCCGCAACTGGCAGCACAACGCTCCGCTCAACCGGTCGCGGGTCCCGCTACCGGTCATGGCGGGCGCTCCGCCACCGGGCGTTCACCTGCCGGGTCCGTCGCCATGGCCGTTCGTGCTGCCCATCGGTGGGTTGCTGATCTTCGTGAGCATCGCGCTTCCCGCTGGCGGCCTGCCGATCAACCCGGTTCTGTTCATCGCGGGTCTCGCGGTTGCGGCGGCGGGCGCCGCCGGCTGGTATCGCGACGCGAACCGCGAGTGGCGCCGTGTGGAGGTGGGGGCGCAGGCCGCTGTGGCCTACGGCGCGGTTGCCGCCGGCACCCACTCGGGAGGCGCGTTGCCGGCGACCGTCGGCGAGACGGTTGACGCCCATGAGCCGCCACCGGGCATCCATCTGCCGGGCCCGTCGCCGTGGCCGTTCTTCGCACCGATCGGCCTCATGTTCGTGTTCATTGGCCTCGTCTTCGGCCCCTGGCTGATCTTGGGCGGGCTGATCATGAGCCTCATCGCGGTCGCGGGCTGGTACCGCGATGCGACCAACGAGTACAGCCAGGTCGAGGCGGGCCACCTTCCCGAGCCGAAGACCCGCGACCCTGAGAAGGCGTTCCCGAAGGCCCTGGTTCGGGTCTACCTGGGTGTCGCCGCCGTGACGCTGTTCATCACGCTGCTGCCGTTCCTGTTGACGTTCCTGCCCGGAAGCGCCTCCAAGCCCGCGGCCAGCGGGGGCCCGGCTGTTCAAGCCACGACAACCCCGATGATCTCTGCGTCATCGGCGGTCAGCTTCGACCAGACCGATGTCGTCGTTGCGGCAGCCAAGCCACTGACGCTGACGTTCGACAACAAGAACGCCGGCGTCCCGCACAACGTCGCCATCTTCGACGGTCCCAGCGAAACGAAGAGCCTCTTCGCGGGCGAGATCATCACCGGCCCGAAGCAGGTCGTTTACAACGTGCCGGCGCTGCCCGCGGGCACCTACTACTTCGTCTGCCAGGTGCACGCCAACATGCACGGGACGATCAGCGCCAAGTGAGCTCGCGACGCGTTCCGAACTGAGATCCCCGCTGCGGCTTGCCGCGATCTCCCTTGTGGCACTTTTGGCGATCGTGGCGGTGATCGCGATTGCGCGGCTGCCACTCGGCTCAACCGCGATCGGACCGGGCGGTACGCCGATCGTGGTCGGCGGATCTCCCCTCCTCAACAAGCCGGCGCCGAATTTCGATCTCGTCGCCCTCGACGGCTCGCACGTCAAGCTCTCCGACTACCTCGGCAGGCCTGTCATCGTCAACTTCTGGGCCAGCTGGTGCGGCCCCTGTCGCGACGAGTTCCCGCAGTTCGTGGGGGCGTTGCGCGACCACGGGGCGCAGGGCCTCCAGATCCTCGGCCTGATCCATGACGACAATGCCGGCGCTGCGGCAGCCTTCGCCGCATCGGAAAAGGCGACTTGGCCGATGCTCATGGACACGGGTGACGCGGTCTGGAACGCCTATATCATCCCCGTCGGAGTGCCCGCCACGTTCTTCATCGACCGCACGGGGATCGTGCGCGCCACAAGCTTCGGGCCGGTGACGCCGACCGGGCTGCCAGGCCAGCTGGCGACCATCCTGTGAGCGAAAGGCGGAACCCCGTGAGCGAACCCGGATTGACGCCGTAGAGGCCAGCCACTTCACCATCACCGAGCGCGACAGTCAGCCGAAGCCGATCCAGCGACCTCCGACCCGCGCAGCATCCTTGCGCCGGCCACGGCCGAGAAGCTCGACTGGATCCGCGCGGCCGCCGGCGACCGCTACCCGGAGATCGAGCTCAACACGTACCCCTCGCTGACGGATCCGAAGATCACGGCCCACGCCAGGTCGGAGCGCGAGGAGCTCGCCGTGCGCATCCGGGACCGCGCAGAGGTCAACGTGGATGAGCTGCTCGAAGCGCCCGGCGTCCTCGTCGGCTCGGTGGACAGCCTGGTCGAGAAGTTCAAGGCCCTGCGCGACCGCTTCGGCATCACCTCGACATGGTCGGCGACATCGACACGCTGGCGCCGGTGGTCGAACGCCTCGCCGGAACGTAGGTCGGGCGGGGAAGGGCTTCGGAAACGCGGAGGGAAGCGGCACGAGCCGCCGGACATGGAACGACCCCGGGAGGCGGGTCCACGGGGTCGTCCGGACAGTATTCAGAGGGTTGGTTGCGGGGGACGGATTCGAACCGCCGACCTTCGGGTTATGAGCCCGACGAGCTGCCGCTGCTCCACCCCGCCCAGAAAGTCTAGCCGCATACGCCGATTCGTGCCCACAAAGGCAACGGGGCGCTCAGCGGGATCGGGCCGCCTTCCATGCCTCCAGGTTCTCGATCTTTACGGGTGGCAGGTGGCCCGCCGGTTCGAAGCCGAAGATCTGGGCGTAGAAGGAGAGCTCCGCCTCGAGCGCGGTCCGCATGTTCTCGGCTTTGCGGAAGCCGTGTCCCTCGCCCTCGAAGAGCACGTAGCTGTAGGGCAGTCCGTTGCGCTGCAGCTCGGCGACCAGCTCGTCCGCCTGGGCCTGTGGCACCACCTTGTCGTCCGCGCCCTGGAGGACCAGGACCGGACACCTGATCCGATCGACGAAGTGAATCGGCGAGCGCTCCCGATAGACATCGACCTGGGCAGGATAGGGCGCGACCATGCGGTCGAGGTAACGCGATTCGAACTTGTGCGTGTCGCGCGCCAACCCCTCGAGGTCGCCGACGCCGAAATAGCTCGCCCCGACCGCGAACGTATCGCCGAAGCAGAGCGCGCTGAGGGTCGTGAAGCCGCCGGCGCTGCCGCCCCGGATCGCCATGCGGGCGCCGTCCACGAGCCCCTGGTCGGCCAGCCAGCAGGCGACGTTGGTGCAGTCATCGAGATCGACGATCCCCCACTGCCCATCGAGCCGCCGCCGGTACTCGCGCCCGTATCCGGAGCTGCCTCCGTAATCGACGTCGACCACGGCGAAGCCACGCGTCGCAAAGAACTGGGCGGTCGGGTAGAAGTCGGTGCCGGCATTCGAGGTCGGGCCGCCATGCGACATGACGATCAGCGGCGGCCGCTCCCCGTCGACGGGCTCCACATCCGGGTTGGTGGGCGGGTAGAAGAAGGCGAACGCGGCCCGCCCGCCGCTGGTGGGGAACTCCATCAACTCGGGCCACGAAAGGTGCTCGGGTCCCGTGGGCTGATCGCCGGCGCGCGTCACGACCTCGACCGCGCCCGAGTCGACGTCCAGGAAGGCCAGCGCGCGAGGCTGCGTCGGTTCCCCACCAAGGAACGCGACGCGCGTCCCGTTCGAGACCGTGCCGCCCAGCTCGGTGAACTCCGTCTCGATCTCGCGCGGTGACGTCCCGTCTGCCAGCGCGTACAGGTGGTCCCGGCCCTTCATCCGCGCCACCGCGACCAGCCGGCCGCCCGCGAGACCGGCGAAGTACGAGGTGCCGAACACCCACTCGGGCCCTGCGAACTCCGCCTCCATCGAGGCCAGCGGCCGCAGCTCATCCGTGCCGTCGCGCCAGCGGTAGAGGTTCCACCAGCCGCTCCGGTCCGAGGCAAAGACCAGCGAACCGTCCGTCTGCCACTCCGGTTGCACGATCGACTCGTCATTGCCGCCTGCAACGACGCGAGCGTCCGTGACCAGGCCGTCGGGCCCCAGGCGTCCGACCCACAGCTCGCAACCGTCCCAGGGCATGTTCGGCCGGTTCCAGCGCAGCCAGGCGAGCCGCGCCCCGGCCGCATCCAGGCGGGGATCGGCGAAGAAGTCGGCGCCGCTCGCGAGGGTCGCCAGGGAGCCGTCAGCCAGGGAGACGGCCCCGATCGTGTTGGTCGGCTCCTGGTCGTTCTCGCGGTGGTCCTCCACCACGCAGAGCACCCGGTTGCGAGCCCGGTCGATGCGGAGGTCCGCGTAGCGCAGCTCGGCCGCCGGGGTGAACGCCTCGGGCTGTCCGCCCCTCACCTGTCGGTAGAGCCGGTTGTCGGCGAAGTTGGAAAAGACGACCATGCCGTCATCGACCGTGTACGAACCGCCGCCGTACTCGTGGACCCGCGTACGGGCATTCAGCTCACGCGGCGTGAGATCGGAGATGCTCGCGTCCGCGGCGCGGCGCACGATCACGATCCGGCCGCCCTCCTCCGGGCGGCTCTCGAGCCAGTAGAGATCCTCGCCGTCGAACTCGGGCTCACGCAGGCTGCGCGAGCCCGCGATGGTCATGTCGACGCTGAGAGGTGACGGCCACGCGCCGTAGGGAGTTGTCGGTCGATTCATGGCCGGAGCATAGGGCCTTGGCGTGGGGTTCTGTGCTGCACGGGTATGCTTCCCAACTCATGAGCCACGAACCCCGGCGGCCGCCTCCCGCGACCCAGGGCCCGGGTTCGCCTCCACGCCACACCGGAACGGTGCCGCGCCGCGACCCGCGGCGGAAGACACCCACGCCGTCTCCACGGACCAGCTGGGTCTTCGGCCTGGTCGGGCTGGTGATCGGGGCCTTTGTCATCGGCCGCTTCCTGATGGGCGGCTCGTCGGCGCCGGGCAGCTCCGCTACCGCGACCCCGATCCCCGTCGCAGTCGCGGCAACCCAGACAACCGTGACGTTCGTCGCCGCGTCGGCAACTGCGCCGGGCGCCGTCTCTCCCTCGACGCCGGAGCCTCTGTCGACGTCAGCGCTCATCGCCTCGCCCACGGTCGAGCCCACGACTCAGCCGACGCTCGAGCCCACGCCCTCTCCCACGCTCGACCCGACCGTCGAGCCCACGCCCAGTCCCACGCCCGAGCCGAGTCCCACGGCGACGCCGGCTCCCACGGCCGAGCCCACCCCTGTGCCGACGCCAAGCCCGCTCGTGGCGCTCGCCTTCGACTTCCCCCACGACGGCGAGGTGCTCCGGGATGCTGACATCAACGTCATCGGGAGAGCGCCGCCGGGATCAACCGTCACGCGGGATATCCCGATGTGGTTCGACGACCACACGCTCACCCGGGATGACGGGATCTGGATGATGCCCCTCCATCTCGGCCAGGGCCCCAACGAGCTGCGCTTCCGCATCGGCGACGACCGCTCGACCGAGCAGGTGATCACGGTGACCTACCAGCCGTAGGTCCCCGGCATTCCCGGCCCTACGCCGCGGGTTGCTCAGGGCAGCGTGACGACCACCAGCTGCGTGCCATCGCCGGCGCCGAGCGCGATCGACGCGATCCCCGGCTTGTTGGGCACCTGGAACGTCACGTTGCCCGTGCTTGTCTGCCCGGCGGTCAGGCTTCCGGCGCCGAGCGATGGTGGCGGATCGCTGCCTCGCCATCCGTAGCTTGCACCGGAGGTGTCGATCGCCGACCAGAAGTTCTCGTCATAGGCCATCGTTCCCGTGGCGGTGAGCTTGATGCTCACCAGGAGCCAGCGCATGCCCGACGGCGCGCTCTTGCCCTGGAGGGATCGGCTGTACTTCGCCGACAGCACCGTCGCCTGGCCAGCGATCTGCCCGTCGACGATGGCGTTGGCAGGCGTCCCGACGCTCACCGTGATCGGAAGACTGGCGGAGACCGTCGGCGCCACCGATGGCGAAGTCGAGAGCGAGGCCCCGCTCGACGCTGAGGGCGACGGGGATCGGGACGCCGCCGCCGACGCGGAAGGTGATGGCGACGCGACGGGCGATCCCTTGATCAGGGTGTACAGGAGGAGCGCAGCGGCGAGGAACCCGACCACGACGAGGATCACGAACAGGAGGGCGTTGAGACCGGACAGGTCGCCACGCCGCTCCACGAGGCGTGGGTCATTGAGAGGGCCTTGCCCCTGCGTCGACACCAGACTCCCCCTCCTCAGGGCTCACCGCTGCGGTGACGGGCGCGCCGCCCGCAAGCTGAGCGGCAATCTTGCCGCTTCTGCCGATCGAGCGTCAGCCTCGTGTGCCGCGACGACGCGCCAAGACCCGGACCGCGGTCGTGCCCTAGGTCGTTTCCTCGGGCGCCAGCCGCCGGACTCGCTGCGCGAGCGCCTGGAGCTGGATTCCGGGGTTCTGCTCCAGCAGTGAGTGGAACTCCCGATGCCCGACCACAAGCAAGCGCGACGGCTCGATGGCGGTGACGGTTGCGGTACGCGGCCCGCCGTCCACCAGCGCGATCTCGCCGAAGAAGTCACCCGGGCCCAGCTTCGCGATCTGCCGGCCGTTCTGGTCGACCCGCATCGAGCCTTGGATGACGGCGAAGAACTCCTGCGCCGTGGCACCCTGCCGGATGAGTACCTTGCCTGCTGGCACGTCCACCTCGTCCGCCAGCTGGCCGATCAACTCGATGTCGCGGCCCCCGCAATGCTCGAACAGCGGCACCCGGCGGATGAGCTCGAGCTTCTGGTCCTTGCCGGCCGTCGATCACTCCCTCGCGTCGGCCACATGGTGCCACCAATCATAGCGAGGCCGGATTCGGCCCAGCCGCCTCGATCTCAGGATCTGGCCGCGGTCGCCTGTGCCGCGCGTTCGCGCATGGGAATGCCCGATGCTCCGTACCGTGCGGCGACCACCTCGGCCATGATCGCGAGGGCCGTCTCTGCGGGCTCCCTGCCACCCAGGTCGAGGCCGATGGGGCCGCGTAGCCGCGCCAGGTCCTCGTCGCTCACTCCGGCCGCCCGAAGCCGCACGCGGCGATCGGCCTGCGTCTTGCGGCTGCCGATTGCGCCCACGTAGCGGCAGCCACGCTGGAGCGCGGTCACGATCGCCGGCTCGTCGAACTTGACGTCGTGCGAAAGCACTGCGACGGCGTCGTCCGGGCCGAGACCGATCTCGTCGGCGACCTCGTCGGGCCAGCCCACGATGAGACGGTCGACGTCCGGAAAGCGCTCGGCACTCGCGAACGCCGGGCGGCCGTCGACGACCACGGTCGCATAGCCCATCGTCCGTGCCAGGGCGGCCAGCGTGATGGCGACCTGGACCGCACCGACGATCACCAGGCGCGGCTGGCGCGGAAAGGCCTCGATGAACCAGGAGCGTCCGTCCACCTCGACGGTCCGCGAGCGCCCGCGCAGGAGCACGTCGGCAGCCTGCCGGGCGAGTGCCTCGTCCCTGGCCATATCGCCATTCTCGGCGCGAAGGCCGTCCCGGGCATCGAAGATGAGCGGCGGCGCCGGCGGCTCTCCATCGCCCGGAGGCACCGCTCCAAACTCCGGCCCCGGCGCGTCCGCGGGCAGGCGCGTGATCACGGCCCGTCCCAGGTCCCGCGCGGCAGCCACCACCTCGGGCCGCAGCGCGGGTTCCACCAGCACGTCGATGGTGCCGCCGCAGGCGAGCCCGACGTCCCACGCCTGCTCGTCACTGATGCCGTAGCGGATGACGCGCGACCGACCGGTCTTGCGAGCACGCTCCACTTCCTCGTAGGCCGCGCCCTCTACGCAGCCACCGGACACCGATCCGGCAAGCCGGCCGTCAGCAGCGACCAGCAGCGTCGCCCCCTCGGCACGCGGAGCCGATCCGAACGTTCGCACGACCACGGCACGGGCCGCGCCGACGCCCTGCGCCTCCCACGCGTCGAGGTCGGGCAACAGTTCCTTCATCGAGGCCCTCGTCTTTGGCGCGGCAGATGTGGAGCGGCTGCGGGAAGCGGCGCTCCCTGCTGCTGGCCACCATACGCCGGCACCGGATTGTCATCTCGCGCCACGGACGACCTCGATCAGGTCGTTGAGGGCGGTCGGTTGCGGGAGTGAGGCGAGCCCGCGCGTGGTCCACGCTGCAGCGGACCGGCGATGATCCGCGCTCGCAGCGAGGTCCAGGGCGAGCTCGGTGGATCGACGAGCTCATCGGGCGGCACTCCGATCAGGCTCCCTGACAGGTCACCCGGCCCTGCGCGGGTAGCAACCGGTGAACGTCACCCCTTGGCTGAGGTCCTGCGGTGTGAACTGGCCAACCGCCATGATGCCGGCCGCGTAGTAGGGATCGTCCGGGGTCGCACAGTGCCGGTCTCATCCGCTACCGCGATCGCGCCATTGGCAATGACCGCCGTGAACCCCTCGGGCCAGACGATGGAGAAACGGGTTCCGTCGGAGGCTCGCAGCCAGACGGGCTCCTGCGGACGGCCCGGATCCCCTTCGAGGTGTCCGAACACGGGATTGTCGACGCCGATCGCATCGCACTCGACAGGAATTCCGTTCTCCTCGTGCCAGACAGGAAACGTGCGAAGGGTGAGAACGGCGGAGGACGCGGTTGGCGAGGGCGCGGGGGAAGGAGGCGCGCTCGTGCCCGAGGTCAAGGTCGGGGAGGGCGACAAAGACGGCGAAGGAGCCGAAGTCGCGGAGGTCAGGGTGCCGATGACCCGCCAGCCTCTGCACTGCGTCGGGCCGCAGTTGGGATCGACGATCACGCGCAACAGGTACGTCGCGAAGCGTGGCTCTACGGTTCCGTCCGAGCCGATCGCCGCCACCTCGGGATCCGGAGCGAAGGAGCTGTAGGCGGCAAGCTGGACCTTGATCGAGGTGAACGGAGCGGAGAGAAGGCCCTTGGTTGAGTCCGATGCGATCCAGGCCGCCGCGCCACAGCCCTCGAACGGGGAATCGGTCGGCGGCGGTGAGCCCGGCCGGATGTAGCAGTCGTAGGCAATGTACATGTTCGTCCGAGCAAGCCAGCCGGTGACTGCAATGACGTGCGCGCCATCAGCCTCGAGCGCGCCGCTCACTCCAGTTTCGCTCGGCGGCCAGTCGAGATCGCCGGCGGCATTCGGCTCGACAACACCGAGCAGCTCGACGGTCTCGCGTCCGTGGATCGCCAGCGCGAGCCATCCGAACACTGCGGTCCCCGACGACGGCAGGGCCGACCGAACGTCAGGACCGGCCTGGACGAGGACCTCGCTCCGGTCGGGCGGAGGGCGGACGCCGCTCAGCGCGCCGATCAGGCACGTAGACTCCGCGAAGCAGAGGGGACCGAGGCGGCCGTGGATGGCCGTGCGATCGATGCTCGCGTCGGCGATCACGGTTCGATCGCCTTGGTTGAATGCACTGGCGTCGAGGGCGGCCTGTAGCTCAACGGTCGTGAGAACACGGCCAAGGGCGGATGTCGAAGCGGTCGGCCCGGACGAGGCAGACGGCGAGGAGCCGTTCGGTCCCACGGGGGCCCGGGCGAGAATCGCGGTCGCGATCACCACGCCCACCACCAGGACAGCAGCCAACGGCAGGAACGCGGCCGCCGGGCCCCATTTCCATCGGATCGTCGACTGTGCGCTGGCCGCTGAGACGTTCGCCAGGAGGCGATCCCGGTCGGCAGCGGTCAGCTTCGCTCGACCGGCCCGCCGGGCGAAGTGCGCGGCCAGGGACTGATCGTCGACCTGCGGAGACTTCACGCCTGAGCCTCCAGTGCCTTCTGTAGCGCTGCTCGAGCCGTGAACAGCCGCGACTTGACCGTCCCGATCGGTACGGCGAGCTCACTTGCCAGTTCATCGAGCGTTCGACCGTCCAGGTGGTGGGCCACCAGCAGGGCGCGCTGGTCGATCGGCAGCTTCTCGAAAGCCCTGTCGAAGAGGTCTGCTCCGATGGTCGCCGCTCCGGAACCATCGATAGTGACGGCCGGTTCATCGACCGATCCGTCCATGGGGAGCTCGCGGATCGTGCGGCGGTGGCGGAGCGACATGCGGCAGGCGTTCGAGACGATGCGCCCCAGCCAGGCCTCGAACCGCTCGGGATCCTTCAGGCCGGGGAATGCGCGCCACGCGGAGATGAACGTCTCCTGCGTGGCGTCCTGTGCGTCGGAGGCGTTGCCGAGGATGGTGAAGGCGGTTCCGTACACGGAATCGACCCTGGCCCGGACGAGAACTTCGAAGGCGTCACGGTCACCGTCGCGAGCACGCTCGACGAGCGACCGCTCCATCAAACCTCCATGGCGTCGTCCTGCCTGTATCGATGCGCGCCGTGGCCGCCAGGTTCATTCGGATCAAGTCCCCGCCACTGTAGAACGTTGATACTGCGCAAGGTGATCAGCGTCGAGACCGTGCTCGGACCAGTGAATGCAGATGACCTCGGCGTCATCCTCGTGCACGAGCACGCCTTGGTCGATTGGATCGGAGCCGAGCTGACGAGTCGGGACCGCTACGACGTCGAGGCGGTCGTGCAGGTGGTCCTGCCACACCTCCGCCGGGCGCGCGAGCTGGGTGTTCGGACGATTCTCGAATGCACGCCTGCGTACCTCGGCAGAGACGTCCGCGTCCTGGAACGACTCGCCAGGGAGTCCGACCTCAACGTCCTCACCAACACCGGGTACTACGGGGCTGGAGAGGATCGCTTCGTGCCGGACCACGCCTACACCGCGTCGGTGGAGTCGCTCGCTGAAGCGTGGATCCGAGAACGCGAAGACGGGATCGACGGTACATCGATCCGACCGGCGTTCATGAAGATCGCCGTGGACGCCGGCCCGCTCAGCGAGATCGGCGCCAAGCTCGTCCGCGCGGCGGCGATCACGCATCACGCGACCGGTCTGGCCATCCACTCCCAAACGGGCGATGCGATCGCCGGCCTGGCGCAGCTGGACCTCCTCGAGAACCTTGGCGTCGCACTGTCAGCCTTCGTCTGGGTCCATGCCCAGAACGTCGAGGATCTCGCCGTGCTCGTTGGGGCGGCCGAGCGCGGCGCGTGGATCGAGCTCGATGGCGTGGCGCCGGAAACAGTCCAGCGCCATGCGGATCTGGTCATCGGGCTTGCCGAACGAGGTCACCTCGGCCGCGTTCTCGTCTCACACGACGCAGGCCAGTACACCGTCGGCGAACCGGACGGCGGAGCGGCCGCGTTCCACCCCTATGACACCGTCTTCACCAAGCTCGTGCCGGAGCTCCAAGCGCGAGGAATGGGCGAGGTCGAGGTCCACTCGTTGCTGGTCGACAACCCGCGGGATGTCTTGCTCGGAGTTCACAGACTGGACAAACCAGCCTAGACCTGGCTCAGGGAGGTCCGGAATGAAGATCGTGTGCACCCCGACCGTGGACGACATGGCCTACGAGTTCGATCTCGCAACATGGCCGTGGGTGCCGCCCACAGGCACGGTCATCCGATGGATCGGAGAGCGGGGGCAACACTTCGTGGCGACGGTCACGACCGTGGAATGGGTGGGTTGGGGAGACGAGGAAGCTCACCTGCTGGTCAACACGACCGAGGGTGAGCCTGATACCGACTACCCGGACGAACCGGACAAATAAGGGCCGTCAAGGCCCTCTTGCCGCGACGCCTCGGGCGACGCATGTGGGTTGTTCTTGAGTAGCTGGACGACGCGGTCGAGCGGCATGGGTCCCTCGAGCCGCGTGTCGACCATGTTGGACGCACTGATCGGCAGGGCATCGAGGACCGACGGAACGTCGCTCGTGCTGCCCGTCGAGGCCGCGACGTCGAAGAAGAAGAGCACATAGCGTCCGCCGGCCGTCAGATTTCGCGCGCTGCTGAAGGTCACGGAGTCGCAGCCAATCTGTCCGCCGCCCTGGCGTGCGTTGGACAATTCGGCGTCACTTCCGCGAAGCATCTCCACTTCGGTGAGCGCGACGGGGCGATAG
>JBBRYO010000030.1:0-23611 GCA_038237595.1 Candidatus Limnocylindrales bacterium
AACCTCGAGCTGATCTTCAGCGACCACAACGCCTACTGCCTGCCGCCCTGCCAGAACAAGTGTCCCAGCCACATCGACATCCCGGGCTTCCTGAAGGCCAACACCGAGGGGAACTTCACGGAGTCGACGCGGATCTTCAAGCGCACGATCCCGTTCCCGTCCGTGCTCGGGCGCGTCTGCCCGGCACCGTGCGAGGAGCACTGCCGGCGCGACGAGGTCGAGGAGGCGATCGCCATCCGCGACAGCCACCGCTATGCCGGCGACCAGGTGCTCAGGGCGCAGGCCGCTGGCGTCAAGGCGCCGATCCCATTCGAGATCCAGTCCGCGAGCGGGCGCCGCGTGGCGGTGATCGGGTCCGGGCCTGCCGGCATGTCAGCCGCGTACTACCTCGCCATCGCCGGGCACGAGGTGACGGTCTTCGAGCGCGATCCGGCTCCGGGCGGGATGCTCCGCTACGGCATCCCGCAGTACCGCCTGCCAAAGGTGGAGGTGCTGGAAGCCGAGTACCAGGGCGCCTGGGATCTCGGCATCAAGGTCCGCACCAACGCGGCGCTGGGCAAGGACTTCACGCTCGACGACCTCCAGAACCAGGGCTTCGACGCGGTCTGCGTCGCGATCGGGTGCTACCTCACGAACAAGCTCGGCGTGCCGGGCGAGGACGCGGAGGGCTGCCTCGACGGCCTCGAGTACCTGCGGATCGCGACTCTCGGCCTGCCGTTCCCGGGTCACGCCGGCAAACGCATCGTGGTCATCGGCGGTGGCTTCACCTCGATGGACTGCACGCGCACCTCCATTCGCCAGGGCGCGAGGGAAGTGACGCTCGTCTACCGGCGCGACGTCAAGGACATGCCGGCCTCGAACGAGGTTCACGAGGCGATCGAGGAAGGGGCACGCGCAATCTTCCTGGCCGCGCCGGTGCGCGTTCTGACTGATGACAAGAACGTCGTCACGGGCGTGGAGTTCATCCGCATGAAGCTCGGTGAGGCCGACGCCTCCGGCAGGCGCCGCCCCGAGCCAATCGACGGCACCGAGTTCACGCTCGAGTGTGACCGCGTGCTGCTTGCCATCGGCCAGGGCCCGGAGCTCGACTGGCTCGCGAAGGGCGCCGACGGGGTCACTGCGACGAAGCAGAAGCGTCTCGCGGCAGACGCCGTCACGTTCTCGACCGGCCGACCCGGAGTCTTTGGAACGGGCGACGTGCGCGTCGGCGCCGCCACCGTGGTGGAGGCCGTGGCCGAGGGCCGCCGCGCGGCGTACGCCGTGGACGCCTACCTCAAGGGCATGGACCTCGAGGCCATTCGCACCCGCCAGACGCTGGCCGAGCCGCAGCCGGAGTTCCTTTCCATCGTGCCCTTCACGGCCGAGGTGAAGGAGCCGCGCATCCGCCTGAAGTTGATGCCGCCCGAGGTCCGCAACAAGAGCTACGTGGAGTACGAGCTGCCCTACACGCAGCAGGAAGCGATGTCCGAGTCGGGCCGCTGCCTCCAGTGCAGCTGCGAGGCGATCGGTTACTGCGACCTGCGGCGCCAGGGCATCGAGTACGGCACGACACTCAAGACGCTCGAGCCGCTGCAGGGCGGCGCATTCAGCTACCGCAGCGTCGGGGAGAACCGCTTCACTGGCCCCAACCACGATTACCTGCGCGACGACAGCCACGCCTTCATCCTGCGCGAGCCGTCGCGCTGCATCGACTGCGGCCGCTGCGCCAACGTGTGCAAGGAAGTCGTCGGCGCGGCCTGCTATGACTTCATGCGGACCGGCTTCGACACGCTCGTCACCACGCCGCTCGACATGAGCCTCAACACCACGCCGTGCGTGTCGTGCGGCCGCTGCGCGGAGACGTGCCCGACCGGTGCGCTGATGCCCAAGCCGCGCGTCCTCGAGAAGTACGAGGTCGACGAGAGCCGCTGCATCCTGTGCGGCATCTGCGTGGATGCCTGTCCCTATGACGCGCTGCGCTGCGGCCCTGACTTCGAGCTCTCGCACGAGAGCCGCGCGGAGCCGATGATCGACCTGATCGCCATCAGCGCCATGGACCGCGACACTGAGCTGAGCTATGTCCGTCGCGAGCGCGACTGGCTGGAGAGAGCCAGGGCCGGAGGACGCGGCGACGCCTCTGCCCGCCTCCTGCCGATGCTGCCGCCCGGAGCGCTCAGCGGCAACGGGCACGCCAATGGAAACGGACACGCGCACGGGCTGGGCAACGGCGACGCGGGCGGCGGCGGCAACGCCGGCGGGCACGCGCACGCCAGGTAGGGAGAACTGGCGCAGGTGGCGCTCCCCCAGACGGTCCCCTACTTCAACATTCCGTGGGACGACCTTGTCTTCCTGGCGCTCGCCGGCGTGATGCTGGGTGCCGCCCTGCTGGTCGTGCTGGGCCGCAACATCATCCGCTCGGGGCTGTGGATGATCCTGTCGTTCGCTGCGCTGGCGGGCATCTACGCGCTTGTCGGCGCGACGCTCGTGGCCGCCGCGCAGGTGCTGATCTACATCGGTGCGATCAGCGTCCTGGTGCTGTTCGCGATCATGCTGACCCAGTCGAAGGCCGGCCCGGCCAAGCTCGTCTTCCATCACCAGGCGTGGGCCGCTGCGATCGCGGCCGCGATGCTGGCGGTGATCCTGATCGTGGTCGTGCTGGCGACCCCGTGGCCGCTGGCGGCCGACGGCCCGATCTTCGTCACGGCGCAGACCATTGCTCGCCTGCTCTTCAGCGACTACGTCCTCGCGTTCGAGGTCGTGAGCGTACTGCTCCTGGCGGCCGTGATCGGCGGGGTGTTTCTCGCCAAACGCGAGGATTCGCCGGATCCGGGAGACATCCCGGCCATCGCGCCGGTTGCCGCGCTGCCGCCAAGCCGCGGCCCGGTCATTTCCGCGAACGCTTCCACCGGATTGGGCGCCGCAGCGGGACCGGTCGAGAAGCCGTGAGAAGTCGATGAGTCATTCCCTCGACGCGTACCTGGTCCTCTCGAGCCTGCTGTTCGCCATCGGCACGTTCGGCTTCCTCGCGCGCCGGAACGCGATCGCCATGCTGATGTCCATCGAGCTGATGCTCAACGCCGTGAACCTCGCCATCGTGGCGTTCGGGGCCTTCACACCGCAGCTCGCCGCCAACGGCGCCGTCATCGCTCTCTTCGTGATCGCCACGGCTGCCGCGGAGGCGACCGTCGGGCTGGCCATCGTCATCGCCATCTACCGCAACCGCCGCACCCCGCTGGTCGACGAGTACTCGAGCATGCGGGAGTAGCCGCAGGATGGGGATCTTCGACGCGGAGGCAACCACGACCGCCGGCTCGTCCACGGACCAGCTGCTGATCCTGTTGCTCCTGGCGCTGCCCATCGCAGGCTTCGCCATCACGGCCCTGATCGGGCGGCGGCTAGGCACGCGAGCCTGGGCCATCGCGGTCCCGGCGATCATCGTCACCTGGGCGATCGCGATGTTCCTCGTCTACCAGACGCTCATCGTCCACGCCTACCCGGACGGCGGTATCCACTTCCGCCTCTACGAGTGGATCCCGGCCGGCAGCTTCCAGGTGGACGTCAACTTTGCGGTCGACGCGCTGACGGCCGTGATGCTGATCGTGGTCTGCACCGTGGGCATGCTCGTCCACGTCTACTCGATCGGCTACATGGCCCACGACCCAGGCCGCTGGCGGTTCTTTGCCTACCTGAACTTCTTCATGTTCAGCATGCTGCTGCTGGTCCTCGCCGACAACTTCCTGCTCTTGTTCGTGGCCTGGGAGCTGGTGGGGCTGTCGAGCTATCTGCTGATCGGCTTCTGGTACCGCCGCCGGTCCGCGGCACTGGCCGCCAAGAAGGCGTTCCTCGTCAACCGCGTCGGCGATCTCGGGTTCTCGCTCGGGATCATGGCCATCTGGACGACGGTCGGAACACTCAACTTCCCCGAGGTCTTCACGCAGCTCCCGGCGCTCTACACGAGCGGAGGGCTCCAGACCTGGCAGATGGCGGGCATCGCGCTGCTGATCTTCGCCGGTGCCGTGGGCAAGAGCGCCCAGTTCCCGCTGCACGTCTGGCTGCCCGACGCCATGGAAGGCCCCACACCGGTGAGCGCCCTGATCCATGCCGCGACCATGGTCAACGCAGGCGTTTACCTGGTGGCCAGGGCCGGCACGCTCTTCTCCTACGTGCCGGGTGCCATGGTGATCGTGGCGGCAATCGGCATCTTCACCGCGATCCTGGCGGCGTCGATCGCCTTCACCCAGACGGACATCAAGCGGGTGCTCGCCTACAGCACGCTCAGCCAGCTCGGTTACATGTTCGCGGCACTTGGCGTCGGGGCCTACGCCGCGGCGATCTTCCACCTGCTGGCGCACGGCTTCTTCAAGGGCCTGCTCTTCCTCGATTCTGGCTCCGTGATCCACGGCGTGCACGAGGAGCAGGACATGAACCGCATGGGCGCGCTGGCGAGGAAGATGCCGATCACCCACGCGACGATGCTGCTGGGCTCGCTGGCGATCGCCGGGATTCCACCGCTTGCGGGCTTCTTCTCCAAGGACGAGATCCTGTCCGAGAGCTTCAAGAACGGCTTCCTGTGGGTCTGGGCCATCGGCATCGTGGTGGCGCTCATGACCGCGTTCTACATGTTCCGGCTGATGGGCAAGACCTTCTACGGAAAGAGCCACGTCGACCCGGTCGTGGAGCCGAAGATCCACGAGTCGCCGTGGACCATGACCGTGCCGCTGATCCTGCTGGCGATCCCGTCCGCATTCCTGGGCCTCGTCGTCGGGCTGCCGTTCGGCAACTCCGTCATCTCGAACTGGCTCAAGCCCGTCTTCGAGCCGTACGACGTGATCCTCGGTCGCAGCCCGGAGCCCTTCCAGCTGTTCGGCGTCGATGGCGCCCTGATCCTCGTCAGCGTGGCGGTGGCCGTGGTCGGCATGGTGGCCGCCTGGCGGCTGTTCGGGTTCTTCGTCGTCTCGCCGCGCCAGGCGCTCGTCGATGCGTGGACAGCCCGGGTCCAGCCGCTCTACGTGGCCTCGAAGAACAAGTGGTACTTCGACGATCTCAACGACCTGATCTTCGTGCGCTTCGGCGGCCTGGTGGCAGCCGGCCTGTGGTGGTTTGACGTCCACGTCATCGACGGTGCCGTCAACGGCGTCGCCACGCTCACCCAGGGGGCGGGCCGCGAGATCCGGCACATCCAGACGGGGCGAGTCCAGAACTACGCCCTGGGCATCGCGGCGGGGCTGATCATCATGGCCATCGGCTTCCTGGTGGTCGTCAGCCGATGATCGACCTTGGCGGCTTCCCGATCCTCTCCGCCATCGTCTTCGGGCCGCTGATCGGCGCGGTCGTGCTGGCGATCCTGCCGCGCGAAAACAAGGTGCTGCTGCGCCGGGTCGCCCTGCTGATCTCGCTGATCGTGTTCGGGCTGTCGCTGCTGCTCGTGATCGCGTTCAAGCCCGGGACCGACGGCTTCCAGTTCCAGGAGCGCGCCTCGTGGATCCCGGCATTCGGGATCAACTACCACCTCGGTGTCGACGGCATCTCGCTGATCCTGGTCGTGCTCACGACGACCCTCACGTGGATCAGCATCCTGGCCAGCTTTTCGCCGATCCATGACCGAGTGAAGGAGTACATGATCTCCTTCCTCGTGCTCGAGGTCGGCATGCTGGGCGTCTTTCTGGCGCTCGATCTCTTCCTCTTCTACATCTTCTGGGAAGTCGTGCTCGTGCCGATGTACCTGATCATCGGCATCTGGGGCGGGCCAAACCGCATCTACGCCACGATCAAGTTCGTGCTCTACACGCTGATCGGCTCGCTGCTCATGCTCGTGGCGATCCTGGCCACAGCGTTCTCATACCAGGCGGCGACGGGCACCTGGACCGGTGCCTTCGACTACCTGACGCTGCGCGGCTTCGGCTTCGACGGCACGCTCCAGGTGCTCGCCTTCCTCGCCTTCTTCCTTGCCTTCGCCATCAAGGTGCCCATGTGGCCGTTCCACACATGGTTGCCCGATGCACACGTCGAGGCGCCGACGGCGGGGTCGGTGATCCTGGCCGGCGTCCTCCTGAAGCTGGGCGGCTACGGCTTCATCCGCTTCGCGCTGCCGCTCTTCCCCCAGGCGGCGCAGCAGCTGGCCGGCCTGATCATCGTGCTCAGCCTCATCGCCATCATCTACGGGGCGATCGTGGCCATGGTCCAGCCGGATCTCAAGAAGCTCGTTGCCTACAGCTCGGTGAGCCACATGGGCTTCGTGACCCTTGGCATCTTCATCTTCCAGCAGCAGGGCATGCAGGGCGCGATCCTCCAGATGGTCAACCACGGGGTGATCACGGGCGCCCTTTTCCTGTGCGTCGGCGTCGTCTATGAGCGCACGCACGACCGCACGATCGCGAAGATGGGCGGTCTCGCCGGACGGACTCCGGTCTACGCCATGCTCTTCGGTTTCTTCATGCTCGCGAGCCTGGGCCTGCCCGGCTTGTCCGGCTTCGTCGGCGAGTTCCTGGTATTCCTCGGGACCTTCGCGATCTCACCGATTGCGGCGCTGATCGCCACGTTCGTGATCATCATCGGCGCGGCCTACCTGATGTGGATGTACCAGCGGGTGGTGTTCGGGGAGCTCTCGGAGTTCCTGGCGAGCCTCGGCCACCACCTGACCGACATCACCCGTGTCGAGCTCCTGACGCTGACGCCGCTCGTGGCGCTGACGCTGCTCTTCGGGCTCTTCCCCGGGTTGGTGCTCGACCTCGTGAGCCATCCGGTCGACCAGATCCTGGCGGGCCTGGGGCACGGCGCGGCAGTGGCGGTCGGCCGATGAGCGCGGGAAGCGCCGCATGACCGGCAACGAGTGGCTGGCGATCGCGCCATTCCTGGCGATCGTCGGGCTGGCCATCCTGACCGTGATCATCGACATCATCTGGCCGGACCACGACGAGCTGATCGGCACGGTGGCGGTGCTCGGTGTGCTGACGGCAATGGCGCTCACGGTCGTGGCCGGACCACTGCCCGGCCCGATCGGCGCCCTTCCGTCATCGGGCCAGGAGATCTTCGGCGGGGTCTACGTGCGCGACGGCCTGACCTCGTTCCTCGACCTCATCTTCATGTCGATCGCGCTGCTCACCCTGCTCTTCGCGCCGGACTACCTGCGGCCGCGCGGCCTGCCCATGGGGGAGTTCAGCGCGACCCTCCTCTTCGCCATCAGCGGCGCGATGCTGCTCGGTGCCGCGCGCGACCTGCTCATCCTGTTCCTCGGCCTCGAGCTGATGGTGCTGCCGGGCTACATGCTGGCGGGCTACGCCAAGCGCGACGGGCTCTCGACCGAGGGCGCGATCAAGTACTTCCTGCTTGGCTCGTTCTCCAGCGCGATCTTCCTCTTCGGGCTGGCCTTCACGTTCGGGTACCTGGGCACCACGCGCATCGCCGAGATCGGCAAGGCCCTGGCGACCTACGCGAGCGGCGAGCAGGTGGGTCACACCCTGCCCGCGGCGCTGGTCATGGGCCTCGCCTTCCTGACCACCGGCGTGGCCTTCAAGATCGCGGCGGTCCCCTTCCATTACTGGACGCCGGACGCCTACCAGGGCTCCCCCACGCCCGTCACCGGCTACCTGTCGGTGGGGCCAAAGGTGGGGGCGTTCGCGCTGATCCTGCGGCTCTTCGTGGAGGCGCTTGGACCGCTGCGGGGAGACTGGGTGATCTTCATCGGCATCCTCGCCGTGCTTACGATGACGCTCGGCAACCTGTCGGCGCTCGGCCAGGACAACGTCAAGCGCATGCTCGCCTACAGCTCGATCGCCCACACCGGCTATATCCTGTTGGGCCTCGCCGTCTACGCGGGCGCGTCCGACCCGCACGTCCAGGAGACCGGGCTCCAGGCGGTGCTCTTCTACAGCGCGACCTACGCCTTCATGAACCTGGGGGCGTTCGCGTGCGTGGCGGCGCTCCAGCGTCGACCGGGCGTGACCAGCCAGATCGCGAGCTTTGCCGGGCTCGGGCGCCGAGCGCCGCTGCTCGGGGCGCTCATGACGTTATTTCTCCTGTCGCTCACCGGGATCCCACCGACCGCCGGCTTCTTCGGCAAGGCGCTGATCCTGCTGTCCGCGGTCCAGGCCGGCGGCTGGCTCGCGGTGCTCGCGGTGATCATGATGCTCAACGCCGCGGCAGCCGCCTTCTATTACCTACGGATCGTCGTCTTCATGTACATGCGCGACGCCCCCGCCAACGCGCGCGAGGTCACGGTCGGGGCATTCACGAAGGTCGGGCTCGCCCTGGCGGCGATCGGTACGATCGCCATCGGCCTCGTGCCGCCGATCACGACGGTGGTCTACGACGCCGCGCTCAAGGCCGCGGCCGCGCTGATGAGGGCATAACCGCCCGTCAGTCAGCGGCTCGGCATCAAAGGACTTGCGCCTGAGCACGCAGCCACACCCTGCTCGGGCCGCAGCTGGTCAAACTCGTGCGCCGCACGCAACATTGACCAGCCCGCCGAGGAACCGCGCCGCCTCACCAGGAGAGGCCAGGATGATGTCCGCCGCATCAAGCACGTCCTGCGGAACCTCGGCCCGGGCGTGAACCGCGATCGCCAGCCCGTTGATCTCGCCGGCTGACCGGGCCGTCGTCAGCACCCGGAGGGCCTCGGCGTCGCTGCGGTCGTCGCCGAGCATGAATGCCACTGCCGGCCGGTGCTGGTCGAGCAGCGCGCGCATGCCCTCGCCCTTGGCGGGTGCGCCCGGCGGTCGCAGCTCAAGCACTCTGCGCCCCGGGAAGCGGACGAGCAGCGCGTACGGGTCGAGCTGCTCCACCGCTGCCCGTACCCGCTCCCCCGCCTCGTCGACGTCCGGGGCTCCACGGAAATGGAATGCCACAGCCGGGAGCTTCCGCTCAACGACCAGCCACGTCTCGGGGATGAGCCGGGGAACGGCGGTGGCGAGGTGGTCGGCCATTCGCCAGTACTCTGGCGGGCCCTCGTCCGTATGCACCAGCAGCGTCTCCGCGCGCGCCCGTCGCGCCAGGACCCCTCGCTCGAGGCTGTGGTTGCCGAGGTACTCGATCCCTCCCACCCGGGCGCGCATCGCAAGGTCCAGCGATCGCCGTCCGGATATCAGCGCCACATGGACACCCTCGACGGTCGACAGCCTGCGCAGCGCGCGCTGCGCCGCCGGGATGATTCGCGCCGCCCACGGGTCGAGCTGGAGGTTGGCCAGCGTCCCGTCGAAATCCGAGACGACCAAAAGCGGTCGATGCGGAAGCAAGGGAGCCGCCCGACGGAGCGCCTCGCGCGCACTGACGAACGCGGGAGTCGAGGTAGGGATCATGCGGCCGCGAGTGTACGGGGCGGGGTGCGCTAGCATCGACGGCCCATGAAGCGCCTGCTTGGCTTTGCCAATTCGCTCATTCCCGCGCTGTTGATGGCTGCCAGCGTCACGCTGCTGGCCGCGGGCTTGCTCTCGTACGGCGCGCCCACTGTGGGAGCACCGGCTCCGGGCGAATCACAGGAGATCGGTAGCCCGGCCCCGAGCAACGATGCCGGTCCCGGCGATCCCGGCGACCTGCCCACGCCGGCTCCAACGCCGGTCGCGTCGGCCTCCTTGTTCGCTTCGCCATCCCCGCTGCCGACCGTCGGCGGCTCTCCTGGAGCCACCGTCAGCCCCGGCCCGAGCCCCTCAGCCAGCGTCCCTGCTCCGGTTCCCTCCGATTCACCGCCGCCGGCGGCGGTGGCAACCCGAATCGTCATCGCGTCCGAGGGCATCGATCTGCCGATCGTGTCGCGCGATCTCCATGTCCCGAACCAGGGTCCCAACGACTACCCGCCCTGCGACGTGGCCGTGTACCACACGGCCTTCCAGCAGCCGGGCGAGGACGGCTCCACGTACATCTACGCCCACGCCCGCGACGGCATGTTTCTGCCGCTTCTCACGGCTTCCGAGCGTCGCGACGGCGCCTCCCTGCTCGGCGACCTGGTGCAGGTCTACACGGACGACAACCACGAGTATGTCTACGAGATCACCGTCGTGAAACGGCACGCCATCGACTTCTCGCTGGCGGAGGATGTGCCTCCAGGCGTCTCGCAGCTGGTGCTTCAGACCAGCGAAGGGCCGGCCGGCACAGTTCCCAAGCTCCAGATCCTGGCCGAGCCCATCGATGTCCTGATTGCGACGGGGCCGGAGGCCCACCCCCGGGCGAAGCCGCGCGCCTGCTTCGGGATCCCCTGAGCTCTAGATCCACCCGATGCGGCGGAAGAAGAGAAACACGACAAATCCGATGAGCACGCAGAACCCGGTCACCAGCCAGAACCCCAGCCCCTCCTGAAAGTTGAACGCGGTGGCTGCCTCGCTCATCCCGAAGATGCCCGCGACCGCGCCCACGCCCGCCAGGATCGCGGTCACCGATGTGAGCCGCTTCATGATCTCGGAGAGGTTGTTGTTGATCGTCGAGAGATAGGCCTCGAGCGCGCCCGACACGAGCTCCCGGTAGCTGTCGAGCTCGTCGGTGATGCGGATCAGGTGGTCGTAGACATCGCGGAAATAGATGATCCGGTCCCGGGCAATCAGCGGCATCTCGCGGTTCGTGAGCTGGTTGAAGACCTCGCGCTGCGGGCTCACGGTGTGGCGCATCTCCAGGAGCTCGCGCCGGACGCGGAAGAGGCGCTCAACGACCGGCCTGGAAGCGCGCCGCACGACCTCGTCCTCGAGCTCGTCGATCTGTTCGCCGAGCGTGTCCATCACCGGGAAGTAGCCGTCGACCATGGCATCCACGACGGCGTAGAGCATGTAGTCCGTCCCCCCTGCCAGGAAGTGGTCCGCGCCGAGCCGTTTGATGTTGGGCTGTTCCGTCGGCCCCCAGTCCGGCGGATGCGAGGTGAGCAGGAAGCGACCGCCGAGCACGATGTCGACCTCGATCAGGTCGAGCTCCTCCTCGTACTTCAGCGCGAACATCACGAGGTGCATGGTTTCGCCCGCGATATCGATCTTGGCGCGCTGGTTGCGCTCCACGATGTCCTCGACGATCAGCGGGTGCAGACCCAGGCAGGAGGCCAGGCTCGTGAGCGTCGCCGTCGAGGCGGACTCGAGGTCAACCCAGACACGCGTCTCGGAGTCGGCCAGCTCCGCCTCGACCTCCTCGACCGAGGCGCAGTCGTGCCCGCCCTTCGTGGGGTGCCACGAGCGCGCGTGGAAGATCTCCATGAACCCGGACCCGTTGGTCTCAGAAGGCTGGCGCAGGTCGGGCTGCGTCGTCACCGTCACCTCCACTGAGCGCCTCGCTCTCGCCGCTGATGGTCGCACGTCCTGAGCGCCGGGAACGGTCCCTCATGGCGAGCGTGGGGATGACCGCCAGCGCCGTGACGACTGCGGCCACGACGAAGAGGCCCGCCAGGATGGACGCCGCCTGGCCGGCCGCCCAGCGCTCGAGCGCCGCGACCACCAGGCCATCCTCCAGCGGTCGCCCACGAAGCTCCGGCGGGAGCACGGTGTCCCGTGCCGCCTGGTCGGTGAGCACGACGCTCAGCTGCGCGATCCGCTGCGAGCCGAAGCCCGTCAGCACCGCCAGCCCGATCGCCATCCCGGCCATCCGAGCGACCGTCACCCCGGCGGACGCCATGCCGAACGCGCGGCGACCGAGCGCCTCGACTGCCGCTGTCGACCGGGGCGTGACCGTGATTCCGAATCCGAAGCCGAAGAGGGTCAGGCCGAGCACCATCGTCGAGATCTCCGTCGTCGGGCCCGTTCCAGCAAGCAGTAGCAGGCCGCCGACGGCGAGCGCCAGGCCGAAGAGACTCAGCGGCACGACCGACACAAGCCGCAGGACGAAGCCTGAGCCGAGCGCCCCGATGGCAGTCGCCAGCGCCAGCGCGCCGAGCACCAGCCGCTGCTCCTCGGGGCCCGCGTAGCGGACCCGGTCGACGAACACGGCGGCACCGATCAGGGCCGTCGCGAGGCCGTATCCCGTGAGGAAGCTGACCAGCACCGCGCCCGAGAAGATACGGTTCCGGAACATGCGGAGGTCGAGGAACGGGTCACGGGCGCGCAGAAAACGGATGACCGCCAGGGACCCCGTCACGATGCAGATCGCGACGTAGAGCGGCCGCCCGGTGGGGCCGTCGAATGCCGGGTCGCCGAGCGACGTCAGCGCCAGGAGGCCGCTGGCAAGGAAGGCCGTGAACAGGCCCGCGCCGAGGAGGTCGATCCGTCCACGGCGCTCCTGGGCCGGCCAGCTCGGTGCGGCTGCCCAGACGTACAGCAGCGCGACCACGGCCAGCGGCAGGCTCACGAAGAAGACCCAGCGCCATGCGGGAGTCAGCATCGAGGCCGCCATGCTGCTGGTCTGGCCCGCGCCGGCGAAGGTGCCGGAGAAGTCGAACACCTGGAGGACGGTCGCACCCGCGAACGGCCCGATCGCCATGCCCAGGAACGTGCACGCTCCGACGATCCCCAGGGCGCGGGCACGCGACGGACCGTCGAAGAGCAGGCTGGCGCCGGCCGTCGCGAGCGGCACGATCGCGCCCCCGCCGATCCCCTGGATGACGCGCGCGGCGATGAGCTGGTCGAGCGACTGGGCAACGCCGGAGAGCGCCGCCCCCACGGCGAACAGGCCGAGCGCCAGCATGAAGAGCCGCGGCAGGCCGAAGCGGTCGGCCGCACGTCCGGCCAGCGGCATCGCGGCGATGTACGCGAGCAGGTACGCGTTGACGATCCAGCTGGCACGCCGCAGCTGGGTCCAGTCGGCAAGGCTCTGGAGGATGCTCGGCAGCGCGACCGCGGTGATCATCAGCTCCACGCCGACGAGCAGGGCGCCGCCGCTCAGCGAGGCGAGCAGCAGGACCCTGGCACGCGAGGACATCGGCGCTATGGTGCGGCAGGGTTGACACGGACGCGCGGGAGCGCCTAGTATCAACGGGCGCTTATATGTAGGCTCATTGATACTTCGAGCCTGATGGCGGCCTCCCTTCCTTCGAGGACCCTGAAACCCCGTGCCCAGTCCCGCCCACATCCGCTCGACCTTCGCGACCATCGCCTCGCCGCCCGAGGACCTGCGCGGCATCGCCGTCGTCCACAAGGCGCTGGCCGACCCGACGCGGCTGCGCATCCTCCAGCGCCTCGCCGAGAGGCCGGGCACGGTGACCGAACTCATCGATCACGTCGATCTCTCGCAGCCGCTCGTCTCCTGGCACCTGCGCCGCCTCAAGGCGGCCGGCCTGGTCGAGACGCGCCGCTCCGGTCGCGAGGTCATCTGCACGCTCAGTCGCGAAGCCCTCGATCGCTTCCACGAACGCGAGCGGGTGCTCCTGGGGCTGGCGGGCTAGCAGGGCCGTGACCGTGGCCAAGGGCTCGCTCCTCTCTCCCGAGCTTCGCGCGACGTTCCGCTCCCGCGTCGAACCAGCGGCCGCGCTGTTCGGCCGGGTCGGGCTGACTCCCAACGCGCTGACCGTCATCGGGCTTGCCATCGCGGTTCTCGCGGGTGTCGCCGCTGCCAGCCAGGCGTGGCTCGTCGCCGGCCTCCTCGTGATCTTCGGGGCCGTCTTCGACCTCTTCGACGGCGCGCTCGCCCGAGCCACCGGTAAGGCATCGAAGTTCGGCTCCTTTCTCGACAGCACCCTCGACCGCGCGGGCGAAGCCGTGGTCTACATCGGCGTCGCCGCCGGCAGCCTCTCAGCAGGCTTTGCGACCGGAGCGATCCTTGCCGCTGCCGCCATGGCCGCCTCGTTCATGGTCAGCTACACGCGTGCCAAGTCAGAGAGCCTCGGTTTCGCGACGGGAACCGACATGGCCAACGTCGGCCTCGCCCCACGCGAGGTTCGACTGGCGATCCTGACAGTCGGGCTGATTTTCGTCGGTCTCGCGGGCGGCATCGCCGAGAATCTCTTCTACCTCAAGGGCATGGAGTTTCCCTTTGGCATCTACATTGACCTTGTCAGGGGTCGGGGCTGGCTCGAACTGAGCCTCGGCCTCATCGCTCTCCTCGCAACCATCACCACCATCCAGCGGATCCTCGCGGTCCGCGCCCAGGCACAGGCCCAAACGCAGTCGGAGGAAACTCGTTAGTCATGGCAACCAATCACAACGGCAACGGCCGCACGCCGAAGAACAAGGACGGCAAGATCCGCGTCGCGATCGTCGGAGTCGGCAATTGCGCCAGCAGCCTCGTTCAGGGCCGCTACTACTACGAGGATGCAAAGCCGGACGACTTCGTCCCGGGCCTGATGCACGTCAACCTCGGCGGGTATCACATCCGCGACATCGAGTTCGTTGCCGCCTTCGACATCGACAAGAACAAGGTCGGCAAGGACCTCTCCGAGGCCATCTACACCAAGCCGAACAACACCTACGTCTTCCAGCAGGTCCCCCACACCGGCGTGACCGTCGAGCGCGGCATGACCCACGACGGCCTGGGCAAATACCTGAGCCAGATCATCGAGAAGGCGCCCGGCCCGACGGCCGACGTCGTCGGCATTCTCAAGGAGCGCAAGGTCGACGTGATGGTCTCCTACCTGCCGGTCGGCAGCGAGGAGGCGACCAAGTGGTACGTCGAGCAGGCCCTGAAGGCGGGTGTCGGCTTCATCAACGCCATCCCCGTGTTCATCGGCCGCGAGCCCTACTGGCAGCGCCGCTTCGCCGAGGAGGGCCTGCCGATCATCGGTGACGACATCAAGAGCCAGGTCGGCGCGACCATCAGTCACCGTGTGCTGACCCGCCTGTTCATGGACCGGGGGGTGCGGCTCGACCGGACGTACCAGCTCAACTTCGGCGGCAACACCGACTTCCTGAACATGCTCGAGCGCGAGCGCCTGGAGTCCAAGAAGATCAGCAAGACCAACGCGGTCACCTCGATGCTCGACTACGAGCTGGACCCCGATGACATCCATGTCGGGCCGTCCGACCACGTGCCGTGGCTCAAGGACCGCAAGTGGTGCTACATCCGGATGGAGGGCACCACCTATGGAGACGTGCCGCTCAACGTGGAGCTCAAGCTCGAGGTCTGGGACAGCCCGAACAGCGCCGGGGTCATCACCGATGCCATCCGCTGCCTCAAGCTCGGCCTGGATCGCGGCCTGGCTGGGACGCTCGTCGGGCCCTCGTCGTACTTCATGAAGAGCCCTCCCATCCAGATCCACGACGACATCGCGTTCAACCGGGTCGAGGCGTTCATCCGGGGCGAGGACAACGAAACTCTGGTGGGCACCGAAACGATCAAGCCGCGGAAGACCCGCAAGCTGGCACCGCGCCGCGCGGCGCCGATCGAGACGGCAGTCGCCGGCGGTGCAGCCGACGGCGCGAACCTGCGGGCCGCCGCGAAAGCGGGCTCGGCCGGGCAGCGGGCCTGACCATCGCCGGTCCAATGTCCGAAAGAGTGGGGGTGGAACGCGTGGCTGACGGCGCGGCGTCGGCGCCCGGTGAAGGGGTGCCCGCGGATCGGGTGACGGCGCCCGCGTTTTCGGAACGGCCGCCGAGCGACACGAAGTCGGCCGGCACGGCGGAGAAAGAGTCCCCCACCGGCTTGAAGCCTTCGCGCAGGGCCGGCGTCGCCTATGCCCCGCATCGCCGGATCGAGAGCGGGGGCATCCGGCGCGTCGTGCAGCGCACGCGTGAACGCGCGGTGGTGAGCGGCTTCCGCGCGGCCTCCGCCGGGCTCTCGCTCATCCCCACCGCGATCTCCGAGCCGGTCGCCGGCGCGCTCTTCCGCGGCGGCTACTACGGCTGGCGCGCCAAGCGCCGGATCATCCTCTCGAACGCGTCCCACGTCCTGGGAAAGCCGACCAGCGATCCGGACGTCGGCCGGCTCGCCCGGCGCATCTACGCCACGTATGCCAGCTTTGCGGTCGAGCTCATGCGCCTGCCGGGGCTGCCGGCCGACGAGCCGCTGCGCCTGGTTGCGGCAGACGGGGACCGCGGCGCCGAGTCCTTCCTGGCGCTGTGGGAGCGCTGCCGCTCCGAGGGGCGCGGCCTGATCGCCGTGTCGGGGCACATCGGCAGCATCGAGGTCTTTGCCGCGGCCTTTGCGCTGCGCGGCGTTCCCACGTACGGACTCGCCGACGACACAGCGTATCCGGAGCTGCTGGCGCGTCTCAACGCGCAGCGTGAGCGATGGGGCGTCAAAATCATCAACTGGCGCAATCTGCGCGACGTATTTCGCGCGCTGCGAAGGCCTGCCGTGGTCGGGCTGGTCGTCGATTGGGGATACCGGCCCGATGGCGTCCCGGTGAAGCTGTTCGATGCGTGGACCGCGCTGCCGGCCGGCCCTGCCACCCTGGCGGCTCGAACCGGGTCCCTGATCCTCCCTGTCGTGAACCGGCGCCAGCCAGACCGGACCTACGTCGCCAGCCACGGCGAGCCGATCGAGGTCGCGGACGACTCGCCAGCCGAGCTCCAGCGCGCGACCCAGCACATCGCCACGGCGCTCGAGGCCATGGTCCGCGAGGCGCCCGACCAGTGGTACTGCTTCAAGCCGATGTGGCCCGCGACCGCCCGGGAGAGCGACGCCCTCGCGGAACGTGCCAGGGAGATGGGCATTACGTGAGCGCGGCACACGCGAAGGAGCAGGGAATCAGCAACCCTGACGCCGCCGCTCCATCCACATCGCAGGCTCCGTCGTTGCGCGACCGCGTCGCGGCCGCGGTCCTGATCGGCGGGGCAGGCATCCTGCGGCGCCTTCCCGAGGGTCTCGTCTTCAGAGCCGCCCATGCCGCCGGAGCCGGCGCCTCGCTGCTCATGCCCGGCCGTCGGGCGCTCGTTCGCTCCAACCTCGGCCGTGTCTGTCGATGGCTCGACAAGAACGACCTGGCGAGTCCCCGCGTTGGTGCCGCCGCCAGGGATGACCACGCCCTCGACCGGCTCGTCCGGGATGCCTTCGGCAACTGGTTCCGCACCTACGCGGAAGCGGCCGTGGCGCCGCGCTACGACCGGGAGGCACTCAGCGCCCGTATCCGCCTCGACACCGTTGAGACCGCCCAAGCGGCGCTCGGGCCCGGCGTCCCGGGACGGGGCCGGATCTACATCGGCTTCCATTTCGGGTCCACCGAGCTTGCGGCGCTGTACGCCGCCCGGGAGAGCGGGGTCGCCATCTCCGGTCCCATGGAGACCGTGGCGAACCCGGTGTTGCGGGCCTACTTCGAGAAGGCGCGCAGCGCCCTCGGGATCGGGATCGTGCCGTTGCGAGACGCCGCCCGGGAGCTCACTGCGCGACTCGCCCGAGGGGAGGGCATTGCCCTCGTCGCCGACCGCGTCATCACCGGCGCCGGCACAAAGGTCGAGCTCTTCGGTGCGCCGACCCGGGTGCCCGGCGGCCCGGCGGTGCTTGCCGCCGAGTCCGGCGCCGAGGTCTTCGTGATCGGCATGCGGCGCATCGGCTGGGCTCGCTGGGCGGCCGTCGTCAGGCCGATCGAGCTCGAGGCCGGAGCACCACGCCGCGCCCGCGTGCGGGATGCCCTCGACCAGGAGATGCGTTCGCTGGAGCTGCTGGTCGCGGAGGCTCCCGAGCAGTGGTGGTCGCTGTTCTTTCCGATCTGGGAGGACGCATGAGCACGGAGCGCAGCCGCGCCGACCTGCACATCCACACCTTGGCCTCGGACGGCATCTCGAGCGGCGCCGAGGTGCTGGACCAGGCCGTGGCGCGGGGACTGTCCGTGATCGCCATCACCGATCACGAGCGCATCGACGGAGCCCAGGCCGCCCAAAACCTCGCGCAGCGACGCGAGCTGCCGATTCACGTGATCGTCGGGGAGGAGATCACGACGCGAAACGGGCACCTCGTGGGCCTCTTCCTGCGGGAGCGCATCCGGCCGTGGCGCTCGATGAAGGAAAGCATCGCGCGCGTCCACGATCAGGGCGGCATCGCCATCGTCGCCCACCCCCTCCTGCCGTACCCGCTGTGCGCGTCGGCGGGGACGATCAATCGGTTGCTGGGCGAGTCGGACAGTGCCTTCCACCCCGACGCGATCGAGGCGTTCAACCCCACGACCGCGGGCATGCGCTGGACGCGGCGCGTGCCCGACTTCGTGGCCGCAAGCGGCGTGTCCGGAGTTGCCGGCAGCGACGCCCACCGCGCGGCCTCGGTCGGACAGGCCGTCACCGTCTTCCCCGGCAGCACGCCCGACGACCTGCGCGCCGCAATCCTCGCGCGCACCACGAGCTGGGAAGGCGATTTCTACCCGTGGCGGGAGCAGATCAGCACCTTCCGGCTCCAGCTCGGCAAGAACGCCCGCGCCGTCCGGGACGAGGTTCGTGGCAAGCTGCTGCGGAGCGGCACGGGCCGAGACCTCGGCTATCCCGGCGGGCGACGCCGTCCGGCCGCGTTCGATCCCGATGCCGCAAGCCCGAACGAGGGGGAGGGCAGGTGAAGATCGGTCTTGTGACGCCGTACATCTACCCGTTGCCCGGCGGCGTCAACGCCCAGGTGCAGTTCCTCTACGAGAACCTCGTCGCGCGCGGTCATGACGTCCGGATCATCAGCAGCACCCACGGCCCGCAGAAGTCGACCGAGGGCGACATCATCCGTCTCGGATACGGGTGGAGCGTGCCAACCAACGGGTCCGTCGGCACGCTGACCGTCTCGCACCGCTACGGCGACCTCGTGCAGGAGATGCTGGAGCGCGAACAGTTCGACCTGCTGCACTTCCATGAGCCGTTCGTGCCGTTCCTGTCGCTCCAACTGCTGCGCCATTCGACCAGCGTCAACATCGCCACCTTCCATGCCTATTCCGGCTGGAGCCCGTCGTACGAGTTCGGGAAGCGGATGCTGAAGCGCTTCGCCAACCGGCTGCATGGGCGCATCGCCGTCAGCGCCGCGGCGCGCCACTTCATCGAGCGTTACTTCCCGGGCGACTACAAGGTGATCCCCAACGGCGTCGACCTGAAGGCCTTCCAGGGCGTGCCCCCCTTTGCGCGCTGGCATGACGGCACGCCGAACATCCTGTACGTCGGTCGCTTCGAGAGCCGCAAGGGGCTGACCTACCTGCTCAAGGCCTACCGCACGCTGCGGCGCGAGGGAATCGATTGCCGGCTGCTGGTGGCGGGCACCGGGCCCCAGGAGCGCGAGGTGCGGCGGTACATCGCCACGCGGCGCCTTGGCGGGGTGGAGCTGCTGGGTCGCATCAGCGAGGCGGACAAGATCCGCGCTTTCGCCACGGCGGACATCTTCTGCTCACCTGCAACCGGCTCGGAATCGTTCGGGATCGTGCTGCTGGAGGCGATGGCCTCGGGCACCGCCATCGTGTGCAGCGACATCCACGGCTACAAGGGCGTGGTGCGACGCGGCGAGCAGGCCCTGCTGGTGCCGCCCAAGGACCCAGCCGCGCTGGCGGAGGCGCTCGGCACCTTGCTGCACAACCCCGGGCTGCGCACGAAGATGGGCGAGTCTGGGCGCGAGCGTGCCGTCCAGTTCAGCTGGGAGAACATCACCGCCAAGGTGGACGACTACTACGGCTTCGTGATCAGGCGTCTCGCTGCCCAGGGAGCGCTGCCCGACGGGTTCTCGGCACCGATTCCACGGCCTGGCCGGGCGGCGGCGGCGCTCGAGCGTCTCATCCTCCCAGAGCCGGTCGGCCTCCAGGACTGACGAGCACCGGCGCGGTCGGCGGAGCTCGCTAGAGCGTTTCGGGAAGGGTGGCCTCGGGCCGGCGACTCCGGCTCGGCACCCAGGCGCGTACCACGACCATGGCCGCGATCACCGCGAGGGTCGTGGCGCCCAGGATGACCAGGGTGCTCGTGTCGATGAAGGAGCCCGCCACCGGCGGATCGAGGTTGTCCGCGAACTGGAAGTCGTAGTTCCACGTCGGCAGCAGCCCCTGGTAGATGTTGGCGATCGAGTTCGGCATGGGCAGGCCCGACAGGTTCGGATACCAGGCAATGAACCAGACCACCACAGCGACGAGGATTCCGAGCGTCAGCCGCCGGCTATCGCGCGCTCCGAGGACCAGCCACGCAGGGATCGAGAGGACCGCCAGGCCGAAGATCGCCAGCTCCTCAGGGTGGACCGTGAGCTGGAAGGCCGTCGTTGCGCTGAACACATTTACGACGACCGCGATCGCCAACAGGATGGCTGCCAGCGTGGCAAAGAGCGCCCCTTGGGGGCTCAGCGCTACCCGCCCCCCGTTGGGCAGCCCGACGAATGCGAGTGGACCCGGCCGCCGCGAGGCCTGCCACAGCAGCCAGCCGAGCACGCTGAAGCCGACCAGCACCACCAGCACCGACACAAAGGCGGCCTCGCTCACGTTGGTGCTGCGCGTGATGGGACCGCAGGCGATGCCGTCGGGATGGACGATATTGGTGCCGGCCAGTGCGCACAGCGGCTGCCTGAACACCCACATCAGCGGGGGACCGAGGATCACGAGTGCCACGGCCACCCGGGCCAGCAGCCACGCGCCCGGTGGGGGCCCGTGCCACAGCTCCGCGAGCAGGTAGGCGAGGGCCAGTACGAGGAAGGGCAGGCTGCTGAAGACGTGGTACTGGAACGTGGCCCGATCGATCCGGGTCCACGGCAGCCACATCGCCAGGAACAGCAGCACGATCAGGGCGAGCGGCAGGCTGCGACGCCGCCACGCGACCCACGCCGCCCAGGCCATTGCCGGGATCGCCAGCCAGAAGGTGACGAGGTTGCCCGAGTCGTAGATGACGCCCGTCGTGTTGTTGGCGAAGCCTGCCTGGTAGAACCAGACCGGCTTGAGGTTGAAGGGCCACGCCCACCACGGTGAGGAGGCGGCGTGGGTCGCGCGCAGGTTGTTGTGGTAGTCGTACATCTGGATGGTGAGCTGCCACAGGTTTGTGCCCGTGTGGCCGGGCGGACCGCCCCAAGGCCACTGGTTGCCAAGGTTGATCCACGGGATGTAGCTGATGATGTAGACCACGATCGGCACGATGCCGAGGCACGCAAAGGCGTACAGCCACGGCACGCCAGCCAGCCGGCCGGGGCGCAGCCAGCCGGTCGGGGCCGGCGATGGTACGGGCCGACCCGGCAGGATCTCGCGGACGGCGGCCAGCGGGCCGATCCCGAAGCGCGCCGCCACCCGGCTGAGGACGTAGACGGCCGCCCCTAGCAGGAGGAACCCGGCGCCCGCGAGCGCCACGGTGTTGCCGGTCAGGAGGCCGCTGCTGCCAAGCCGCGACTTGAACAGCAGCCCGGCCGCGGCCAGCAGCACGCCGAGAATCGCGGGTCCGATGACCGCGAAGCGCAGCTCCTCCATGCTCATGCGCACTGGCCGTCGCACCATCGCGATCGCGAGCATCACCGTCAGCGCCACCATCAAGCCGAGGAACAGCCAGTTGCGATGCGGCTCTGGCACGTCGGCGGGGCGGATCGCCAGGGCGCCGAGCGTCCCGGTCATGAGGATCAGCGCGAGGAGCGCAATGATCCGCCCCAGCGCGGACCGCAGCAGCACGAGCAGCGCGAGCCCACCCATCGCGTAGGCGGCAACCCACTTGGAGGCGAGCGCGAGGCCGAGCAGGATCCCGATCGCGGCAAGCACACCGACCACCTGCCACGGACGCCGCCAGATCCCCAGGTAGATCGGCGCGAAGAGCATCACCGCGGCGACCGTGAAGCCGGTCACGTAGGTGTCGTTCATGGCGATGCGGGCGTTGGCGAAGAACATGCCGCCGGCAATGACCAGCACAGCCGTGATCAGCCCGATGTCTCGCCTGCGGAAGAGGAGACGCGCCAGCAGGTACAGGCAGGCGGCGGTGAGGGCTCCCGTGATCACGCCTGGCAGCCGCCAGGCGAACGCGTTGCCGCCGATGCCCACCGAGGCGACCTGGCCGTCGCGAGCAAAGGCGAGGATCTGGACGCGGTCCTCGCCCGGGCGCTGCGGCTGCGTGTCGACCACCAGGCGCACCGGGCCGAACGGCAGCTTCGCGTCCGCATACACGGCATTGCCGTGCGGCTCGACCACGTAGATCGTCGAGCCACCGGTCCCGGGGGCATTCCCCAGGGCGTGGATCAGGTTCGCGGCATCGTTCCAGACCACGTCGCGAACCGTTCCGGGCATCGGCACCGGGTCCCGTTTGATGGGCCCGTTGTCACTCATCGAAATGGTCTGGAGGCGAGGGCCCGATGCGACATAGATGGCCGGCTTGTCCAGGCCGCGATCGACCAGCGTCAGGCCCGTCGCGCCGAAGTCGAGGTCGATGGCGCTCAGCCTGGTGAGACTCACCGCGTCGAGGAAAGTGACGCCGGTCTGGCCCGCCACGGCCACCGTCGTGGACGATGAGATCGAGATGCCGGGAAGGGTGCCGTCGTCAATGTGGCCCTGGACCTTGTCCCGCGCGATGTTGTCGAAGTAGCCGGCGACGCTCACGCGCGAGCCGCTGCCGCGCAGCAGTGCCTCGATGGTCGTGGCGCCCTTGTTGAGGTCGGAGGCGAGGATCTTCGCCTCGGCCTTCACGTCGGTCACCGCCGATGGATCCGCGACCACCTGATTCGTGGCCGGCAGCTTGATGGCCGCGGCCGCAGCGTTGACGCTGGCCTGGCCCGTCATGTCCCCGGTCCCGCCATCGAAGGCTCGCAGGGTGCCGTCGTCGGAGATCGCGATCAGCGTGCCGTCCGCAATCACAAGCCTCGTCACCTGTCCGCTATCGCCCTGGACGGAGGCGAACGGCGAGGGTGCCGGCGGCGCGGCGCTCGGGTCTCGCCGCATCGCGTCTAGGTCGTTCGTGCTGACGCTCGTGACCGTCCCGTCGGCCTGCGCCATGAACAGGACGTGCGCGGAGTCGTCGACGGCGATAGAGGCGGCCGGGACGGGCAGCGAGGCGATCGGCTCCCTCGTGGCCAGGTCGAAGACCCGGACGTCGGTGCCGGTGGCAACGTAGAGGCGGTCGCCATCGCGTTCCGACGGGGCGTCATCGGGGCTCCAGCGTCGCTCGGCCACGGCGTCCTGCGCGTTCGCTGTCAGCTGGCTGGTGCCACTGACCGAGTTGCCGGCAAAGGCGTCGATGCTCCAGGCCATGGCGTACTTGGCAAGGTGCGGATGCGTGTACTCGTAGATCGAGTGCGGCATCCCGTAGCGCCAGTCCTGGAGGAACTCGGTGGCGGTACGGGCGTGGTAGACCTCGTCGAAGTACATGTCGTACGGCTGCCCGACATGCCAGGCACGCAGCGTGAACGACCCGATCACGATGAGCGTCACGATCAGCAGGTCGAGGCGATCCCAGCGCCCGTATGGCTCGGCAGCCAGCTCGGCGCTCCGGTCGCGGCGGAGCGGCGGTGGTGTCAAGCGGTCCTTGAGCCACTCCCACGGGCCGGGGCCCCTGGCCCAAACGCCCTCCTCGGGATCGTCATCGTCGCCATCGAGGCGCACCGAGCGGCCCGTGATGACCGTGGTCGCGGCGCGTCCCAACCCACCCAGGGTCGAGGCGAACCCGCCCGAGGCGGCGGTGCCCACGGCCGACCCGGGAGCCAGCCTCGCGCCCCGGGCTCGCACGGGGCTGACTTCGAGCGCCGCGACTTCGATGGCGTCGGGGTCATCAGCGGCCGCCCGCCGCAGTTGCCAGACAGCATAGGCGAAGCCGGCCGTCTGGAGCGCAACGCTGAGCAGGACAAACGGGTAGCCGCGGAACAGCTCTCCGAACGGCAGGTTCTTGACGTTGTCAGTGGCATAGGTCGGGATGGTCAGGATCGCGTGCAGGTTGATGAAGGACCCGATCGCGAACAGCACCAGCGCCACCGTCCA
>JBBRYO010000031.1:0-23549 GCA_038237595.1 Candidatus Limnocylindrales bacterium
CCCTCGCCCACGCCCACGCCCTCGCCCTCGCCCTCGCCCACGCCCTCGCCCACCCCCTCGCCCTCGCCCTCGCCCTCGCCCTCGCCCACGCCGACCCCATCTCCAACCCCAACACCAGTGGTTGCATTGCCGATCTCGGCGGCGAGGGCGCTGGCGATCGACTCCGTGGCCACCGTCGTCGGGACCGTCACGGTCGAACCGGGCAGGATCCTGGGCGATCGTGAGATTGCGATCCAGGACGGCACGGGGGGAATCTGTGTCCGTCTACCATCCGATGCCGACCTCGGCACGTTTGTCCGCGGCCGAATCGTGCAGGTCACCGGACGGCTGGCGGCGCCCTACGCGAACCTGGAACTGCGGGTCGCGTCGGCGCGGGACCTCACGGTCATGGGAAGCGGAGGTCTGCCGGAGGCCCGAGCGGGAACGAGCGCTGATCTCGGCGAGACCTCCGAAGGTCAGCTGCTGCGCCTGACGGGCATCGTCGCGCGGATCGAGTCGGGATCCAGCGGTTCGCTGGCCGTGACCATCACGGATTCGGCCGGCGAGGCCCGCATCTTCTTCCATGCGCCGCTCGGCATCGACCGAACGTTGTTCGGCGTCGGGGAGCGCATCGCCGCGACGGGCATCGTCGGGCAGCGCGAGTCGGCCGGTGGTCTGGGCGACGGCTACCGCCTGTGGCCGCGAGACCGCAGCGACATCGAGATCCTGGTGCCCGCACCGACCCCAACCCCGAGGGCAACGCCGACGCCGCGCCCGACGGCCACTCCCCGCCCATCCCCCACTGCCCGGCCCACCGAGACGCCTCCGCCGACGGCCACTCCCCGTCCAACCGCGACACCCCGCCCCACGCCGGCGGAAACGGCGCGGCCGACCGCCCGCCCGAAACCGTCGGTGAGTCCGATCCCGGACAGGCTCCGCATCGCCGACGCGTTGCTGCACGTCGGTGAGACAGTCAGGGTCGAAGGGACCGTGACCACGGCGGCCGGACTGCTGGACTCGGACGGTCGTCGGGTGACCATCCAGGACACCAGCGCCGCAGTCCTGCTTCGCCTCCCAACGGGTGCAGCGGCACCGTCGGTCGGGATGCGGGTTCGCGTCAGCGGGCAGGTCGGCACGTACTACGGAGCGCCGCAGCTGGAGGCTGACGACTCGCCCCAGGATCTCGGCCGCGACGGCGGATCCCCGATCGTCCTGCATCGCGCCCCGGTGGCGTTCGACGAATGGCGCCTCGTCAGGGTGACCGTGCGTGTCAGCAACGTCATCCGCTCGGGCGACACGTGGCGCGCCGAGGCTTCGATGGGAGCCGGTGGATCGCTGCCCATCTCGGGGATCGCCAGCAGCCATGTGCCATCCACGGCGCTCGTGGAAGGCCGCGGCGCAACGATCACGGGCATCGTCAAGCGCGCGTACCCGACGGCATCCGACCAGCGCTTCAGCGTCGTGCCTCGCCGTCCCTCTGACATCCAGCTGGCGGCCGATCCGGGCCCATCCCCGTCCCCGGGCGCGACCGCGACTCCACCTCGAGCGGGCAGCACGCCGACCCCGGCTGCGATGCCCAGCGTTCGCGGCGGACACATGCAACCGGGCAACGATGTCCCGGCGGGGAGCGGAACTCTGGGCGCCCCACCCGAGTCGGGCCCGTCGGGCGCGCCCGACGCCTCCACAGGTCCCGTCGACACGACGATCGCGGCGCTCCCGACCCTGGTCGGACGGCGCGTGCGTGTGGCTGGCACCGTGTCGAGCCTGGACGGGCCGCTGGCCACCATCGACGACGGAACGGGCCAGGTCGACGTCCGTGCGCCGGGTCCCCTCGACTCGGGCGATTTGCCGATTGGTCCCGGGGACGTCATCAACGCCGTCGGCTACGTCTCAGAGCGCGACGTCGGAGGGCTGGAGATCGTCGTGACCGATCCGGCGGACGTGGTGCGGGCCCCAGCGCTTGCCGTCGACGGCCCGACCGACGCTCCTCTCGGCACGGCCGCGCCAACGAGCGATACGACTCCAGGGTTCGGGACAGGCGTCGACGCGGGCGGCGGTGCGGGCACGGCCCCGCTTCTGCCCGGCCTTCTGGTCGGCTTGACGGTCACAGGGGCGGTGGCCTCCGGCGGCGCCTTCGCCGTGCTCCGCCGCCGGCAGCGACCGAGCCCAAACGTGCCCACTCCAGGCCCGACGAAGTCCCAAAAGCACCCCGACGAGGGCCCGGATCCGCCTCCGCCAGGGTGAGCGCGGCCGACTTCGTGCGTGGCCACGCTTGACGCTGCGCTCCGCAGGCACCTATGGTTGCCGCACGACCCGTGCTGGACGGGTGCCGCAAACGAGGTCAAACCTTGCCGAGCGCGGATCCCCGCGTCGCTCTCCCTGACACCGAACGCCAGTACCACATCGACCTCGCGCCGGGAGAGTTGGCCGAATACATCCTGCTCCCTGGTGATCCCGACCGAACCGACCGCATCGCTCCGCTCCTCGGCAACCTCGAAATCCGGCGCCGTCACCGCGAGTTCAACTCGGTCACGGGGAGCTATCGTGGCCTTCGGGTCTCGGTGGTCTCGACCGGCATCGGCACCGACAACGTCGAGATCGTGCTGGCCGAAATCCTGGCCATTACCACTCGCCCGACGCTGATCCGCATCGGTTCATGCGGCGTCCTCCGCGACGACATCCAGCTCGGCGACCTGGTCATTTCCTCCGGTGCAGTGCGCCTGGAGGCCACCACTTCCTACTTCGTCCACGACGGCTACCCGGCCGTCGCCGATTACACGGCCGTAGCCGCACTCGTCGAGGCGGCCGCTCGCCTGGGGCACCGTGCCCATGTCGGTCTGACGGCCACGGCTCCGGGTTTCTACGGAGCCCAGGGACGGCCGATCCCGCAACTGCCGATCCGCTACCCCGATCTCGCGGCTGAGATGGCGTCGCAGCGCGTCCTCAACTTCGAGATGGAGGCGTCGGCACTCCTCGTGCTGGCCACGTTGGCCGGCTGTCGCGCAGGCGTCGTCTGCACGGCCTTCGCCCAGCGCAACACGGGAGCTTTCGTCCAGGGGGAACAGAAGGAGCGCGCGGAAAACGCGTGCATCGCAACCGGCCTTGAGGCGCTGCGCATCCTGGCCGACATGGAATCCCAGGCAAATGCAGCGGGAGCCGTGCACTGGCGGCCCTCACTGTGGGCCTCGGGAATGGCAACCTAAGCACCACACACATCGCGGAGCCCGGCAGATGCCCGGAGAGCCGCACATTCACCGGGTCCAGCCGGGCCCGAGTGGGAAGGAGAACCTTCAATGGCAGAGGCCTATTGCGTCCGGGACAAGAAGAAGGTCGAGATCCAGAATCCGCAGCAGATCACGATGAAGAACGGCAAGCCGGCCACAAAGGGGACATGTCCCATCTGTGGCAACGCCGTATTCCGCATCGGCGGCTGATCGCTCGACGCTCTGAACGGCCCCGACCGGGGCGCCCAACCCCGTTTCACGAGGGTCACCATCGAGGGCCTCGGCCATTCCCGGTCGGGGCCCTCGAGCATGTCCGGCCGTGCGCGAAAATCGCCGGTGTGGTCCATCGCTCTGGCCAAGCGTCGCCCTGGGAGGCGAGGGGCGTCGGCTACAATCTGGGAGTTGACCCGAAGATCACCCGGAATGCGCGATGTGGCGCGTGTGGGTGCCGAACCCCAGGAACATCGCCGACCGTGACGCTGCCCTTCACCTCAACCAGTGACGCCGTCTCCCTGCGCGGTCCGGTCCTGGCCCTGGACCTGGGTGGCACGCACCTGCGCACGGCCATTGTCGACGCGTCCGGAACGGTGCACGGTCGGCAGCATCAGGGCACTGCCATGGGCGCCGGCCCGGAGGCGGTGATCGCCCTTGCTACAAAGTCGCTGCACGCGAGCTTGAGCCAATACGCGGACGCGAACGCTCGGCCGCCCATCGGCGTCGGGATCTCGGCGCCCGGTCCGCTGGATCCCGCCCGCGGAAATCTGGTCGATCCACCCAATCTCCCGCGTGCCTTCTGGGGCGTCCCCCTCGGCCCGCGCATCGGCGAGGCCGTCGGCCTGCCCTGGGCGCTCGAGCGCGACACGCAGGTGGCGATCCTGGCGGAGGGCGCCTTCGGAGCGGGCCGCGGCCTGACCGATTTCGTCTATCTGACCGTTTCCACCGGGATCGGCGGCGCTGTCATCAGTGGAGGTCGATTGCTGCGCGGCCCCGATGGTGCGGCAGGGGAGCTCGGCCACCTCACCGTTGACATGAACGGCCTGGAATGTAGTTGCGGTGGGCGCGGTCACCTGGAGCGGATGACGGCCGGCTCCGGAATGGCCCGAACGGCTCGCGAGGCGCTCGAAGCCGGTGAGCACGCACCCGAACTTGCGCGCATTGCGGCCCGTCTGGCGCCGCTTCCCCTCGAGGGGCGCCACGTGCACGAGGCCGCCGTTGCCGGGGATCCGGTGGCGACGCGTATCGTGCAGGACGCGATACACGCCTTCGCGGCCACCGCCGTCTCGATCGTCGACGTGTTCAATCCCCAGTTGATCATCGTGGGTGGCGGCATCGCGATGGCATGGGGCGATGAGCTGCTCGATCCGGCCCGAGAGCTCGTGGCGGCCACTGCATTCCATCTCCAGGCGCGGCGCGTCGAGATCGTGCCCGCCAGCCTCGGCGACGACGTCGGGTTGGTCGGCGCGCTGCCGCTGGTCGCCGCGGCCCTCTCGGAGGGACCCACGTCATCGCAGGCCAATTCCCGTATCGAGATGGGCTCGCCCGTCGCTGCCCAACTGGACTGACACCACGCACAAGCACTGACCAGGACAACAGGAGGAATCATCAATGACCGTCAGAGTCGGCATCAACGGCTTCGGCCGCATCGGCCGCCAGTCACTCAAGGCAATCATCGAGCGCGCCCCTGACGTGGAGGTCGTGGCTGTCAACGACCTCGTGGACACGGCCATGAACGCGCTGCTCTTCAAGCACGACTCGACGTACGGCGCGTACCCGGGGACGGTGGAGCACACGGACGATGCGCTCATCATCGACGGCCGCGAGATCAAGGTCCTCCAGGTCCGCAACCCCGGGGAGCTGCCGTGGCGCGACCTCGGCGTCGACATGGTCCTCGAGTCGACCGGCCTCTTCACCGACGCCGAGAAGGCCGCGGCCCACCTCGAGGCCGGCGCCCGCAAGGTGATCATCAGCGCGCCTGCCAAAAACGAGGACGTCACGATCGTGCTCGGCGTCAACGACGGCGTCTATGACACCGACAAGCACAACATCATCAGCAACGCGAGCTGCACCACCAACTGCCTGGCGCCCGCCGCGAAGGTGGTGCACGACGGCTGGACCATCCGCCGCGGCCTGATGAACACGATCCACTCCTACACGAACGACCAGCGCATCCTGGACGTCGCCCACAAGGATCCGCGGCGTGCCCGCTCGGCCGGCCAGAACATCATCCCCACCACGACCGGCGCTGCGAAGGCGCTCGCTCTCGTCATCCCCGACCTCAAGGGCAAGTTCGACGGCTTCAGCCTGCGCGTCCCCACGCCGACGGTCTCGGTCGTCGACTTCACGGCTGAGCTCGAGCGCCCCGCCACGGTCGAGGAGCTCAACGACGCCTTCCGCTCGGCCGCCGCGGGACCCATGAAGGGGATCCTCGGCGTCAGCGACGAGCCGCTCGTCTCGACCGACTTCCGCGGCGACACCCGCTCGTCGATCATCGACGCGGAGTCCACGATGTCACTGGGCGGGACCTTCGTGAAGGTCATCTCCTGGTATGACAACGAGTGGGGCTACAGCTGCCGCATCGCGGACCTGATTGCCTTCGTCGGTGCCCGACTCGACGTCTCCGCCGCCGCGGCGCGGGCCTGATCGACGATGGACAAGCTCACCGTCCGCGACGTTGACGTCGCGGGCAAGAAGGTCCTGGTGCGCGTCGACTTCAACGTCCCGATCGAGGACGGCAAGGTCAAGGACGACTCGCGCATCCGTGCCTCCATTCCGACGATCAACTACCTCCTGGAGCACGGCGCCACCGTGATCCTCATGAGCCACCTCGGGCGGCCGAACGGCAAGGTCGTCGAATCGGCCCGACTGCGGCCCGTCGCGGAACGGCTGTCGGCACTGCTCCGCCGTCGCGTCCCGGTGACGGGCGACGCGCTGGGCATCGGCACGCAGGACGCCATCGGGCGTCTCAAGTCCGGCCAGATCCTGATGCTCGAGAACCTGCGCTTCCACGTCGCTGAGGAGGCCAACGACCCGGCGTTTGCCAAGGCGCTGGCGGCCTACGGCGAGATCTACGTGAACGACGCCTTCGGCACGGCCCACCGCGCCCACGCCTCGACTGTGGGAGTTGCGACCCTGCTGCCCGCCTATGCCGGGCTGCTCATGGAGAGCGAGATCCGCAACCTGTCCGCCCTCCTGGAATCGCCCGAGCGGCCGTTCGCCGCGGTCGTCGGCGGGGCCAAGGTCTCGGGCAAGATCGGCGTGCTCGAGCACCTCATGGATCGCGTCGACACGTTCGTGATCGGCGGCGGGATGGCCAACACCTTCTTCGTGGCCAAGGGCTACACCGTCGGCAAGAGCCTGCTCGAGCGCGACCGCGCGGACGACGCCAGGCGGATCCTCGAACTCGCCGAGTCGAAGGGCGTCGACATCCTGCTTCCCACCGACGTGGTCGTGGCCAAGGAAGTCACGCGCGGCGCCGAGCACAAGATCGTGCCCGCGCACAAGATCCCGAACTCATGGTCGGTGGTGGACATCGGGCCGCAGACGATCGCCGCCTTCGAGGCCGCGCTCGAGCCCGCCCGGACGGTCTTCTGGAACGGCCCGCTCGGTGTCTTCGAGGTGCCTACCTTCGGCGACGGGACGCGGGCGATGGCGCGCTACCTGGCCCGGCGCGCGGAGAACGGGGCGACGGTGGTCGTCGGCGGCGGCGATTCGGTGGCCGCGCTCGAGGAGCTCAAGCTGACCTCGAAGATGACGCATATCTCGACGGGCGGCGGTGCCAGCCTCGAGTTCCTCGAGGGCAGGGAGCTGCCGGGCATCGCGGTCCTCCAGGATCGTCCTGCTGAAGCCAAGCCGGCGCGCGGTCGCACGATCGCCGTGAAGCCCGACGTCAAGGAGCCGGTCAGCCGATGACCACGATCGAGCTCGTCGACGCGATCGAGATCCTCGACTCGCGCGGCAACCCAACGATCGAGGTGGTGGTGGTGCTTGCCGGTGGCGCCACCGGCCGCGCGGCCGTCCCCTCGGGTGCATCGACGGGTGCCCACGAAGCCGTCGAGCTGCGCGACGGGGAAAAGGGCCGCTACGGTGGCAAGGGCGTGCGCAAGGCCGTCGTCAACGTGCTCGAGGTCATTGCCCCGGCGCTCCTGGACCAGGACGCCGCGGACCAGGCCGCCATCGACGAGCTGCTTATCGACCTCGACGGTACCCCCAACAAGGCCAATCTGGGCGCAAACGCGATCCTCGGGGTCTCCCTGGCGTGCGCGCACGCGTCGGCCGCTGCGTACGGGATGCCGCTCTATCGGTACCTCGGCGGTGCGGGAGCCCGGACGCTGCCCGTGCCCATGTTCAACATCCTGAACGGCGGCAAGCACGCGCTCGACTCGACCGACTTCCAGGAGTTCATGGTGATGCCGGTCGGCGCCCCGACCTTCAGCGAAGGGCTGCGGGCGGGTGCAGAGATCCTTGCCGCGCTGCGCGCCGAGCTGCACGACGGCGGATACGCGACCGGCCAGGGCGACGAGGGCGGATTCGCGCCGTCGCTGAAGTCGAACGCGGCCGCGATCGAACTGGTGCTCAAGGCCGTCGAGCGAGGTGGATATCACCCCGGTGAGGACGTCGTCATCGCGCTCGATCCGGCGACGACCGAGCTCCTCGATCTCGACGTCCCGGAATCGAAGGACGGCGAGCTGACGTACCGGCTCGCCAAGGAGGGCCGCACGCTCACCACCTCCGAGCTGGTGGACTTCTGGGCCGACTGGGCTGCGAAGTACCCGATCCGGTCGCTCGAGGACGGGCTCGCCGAGGACGACTGGCTCGGCTGGAAGCTGCTGACGGAGCGGTTGGGCAAGACGGTGCAGATCGTCGGCGATGACCTCTTCGTCACCAACCCGGAGCGACTCAGGCGTGGCCTCGAAGAGGACAGCGCCAACGCCGTGCTCGTGAAGTTGAACCAGATCGGGACGCTGACGGAGACCCTGTCGGTGGTTGAGATGGCGCAGCGCAACGGGTGGGGCACGGTCATCAGCCACCGCAGCGGTGAGACCGAGGACACCACCATCGCCGACCTCGCGGTCGCGACAGGCTCGGGCCAGATCAAGACCGGAGCACCGTCGCGTTCGGAGCGCGTCGCCAAGTACAACCGCCTGCTGCGCATCGAGGCTGAGCTCGACCGTTTCGCAACGTATCCGGGTGCCGCCGCGCTCGTCACCAGCCGGTGACGCTCATTCGCGAGTTCCGGTCGTGGACGCCGTGACGGCGGCATCGGTGGCGGGCAGCTCGCCGGCCCGAGCGGGGCGCTTCATCGACAGGGGTGCCGTCTTCGCCGGGTACGTCGGCCTGGGCATGGCGCTCGTGATCGCGATTGCTTTCGAGCTGATCATTGCCGTGCAGTCGCTCGTGTTCATCATCGCGCCCATCGCGGGACTGCTCATCGGCGGGTACGCCAACCAGCGCTCAGAGCGGTGGCGACCCATGAAGCGCGTCTTCGCGAATGCGGTCTGGGCAGGCCTCGTCAGCGGCATCGGCCTGGCCGTGATGTACGCCGCGCTCAGGCTGCTCTTCATCTTTGCCGACACGGGACCGCTGCCCAACGGCGGACAGCTCAACTGCCAGGCGGGACCCGACTGCACCTATCAGCGTTACGTGGCCGACGGCCGGGCCGCCGAGCTTGCCTCGTACGGGGTGACGGATGGACCGTCGTTCGGAGCCTTCGCGCTTCGCGAGCAGGCGAAAGGTGCCGGCCTCATCGTGTTGCTGTCGCTGAGCGGCTCCCTCGTTGCCGCCGGGATCCGCTCCGTGCGGTCCCCGTCAGGCCGGTCGCAGCTCCCCTGAGCCCCGAGGCACGAGCCGGGTCCTGAGAATGACACGGCGCGCCGGGCCTCGGTCCCCGTCCATGCGCTGCAACAGCAGCTCGGCCGCCTGCCGCCCCATGGCCTGCGTGTCGTAGGTCACGACGCTCACCGGGGGCGTCACGAAGGCTGCCAGCTCGAAGTCGTCGAAGCCGACCAGGGCGATGCGATTCGCCTGCCCGGCGAGAGCCTGGACGGCGCCGATGGCCATTCGGTTGTTGATCGCGAAAAGCGCCGTGGGCGGGCTCGGCAGCTCGAGCAGTTCCGCCACTTGGGCCCGGGCATTCTCGGTGCCGCGCAGGCTGAGCCGCACGAGGGCCGGATCGACCGCGATGCCCGCCGCCTGCATGGCCGAGCAATAGCCGTCGTAGCGCTCGCCGATCGTGAAGACGTCTGGACGCTCCCCGAGCACGGCGATACGCCGGTGACCGTGGGCCAGGAGGTGCTCCACGGCACGTCTCGCGCCGCCGACGTTGTCGAGCAGGACGCAGTCCACTTTGAGCTGCCCGGGCGGCCGGTCCACGAAGACGACGGCGACGCCCATGTCGATTTCCAGGGAGAGGAAGCTGTGATCGCGTCCGGCAGGCACCACCAGCAGCCCGTCGACGCGTCGCTCGACGAGTGAGTCGATTACCCGCCGTTCACGCCCGGAGTCCTCGTCCGAGCTGGCCGTGATGAGCGTCAGCCCCCGATCGCGAGCCACATCCTCGACTGCGCGGGCGATGGTCGAGAAGAAGGGGTTCGCCACGTCCTCGATGACGAGACCGATGGTCTGGCGGCTTCCCCCTCGCTTCAGGCTACTGGCGATCTCATTGCGTCGGAAACCGAGCTCGCGCACCGCGTCACTGACCCGCGCCGCCGTTGCCGGCCGAACGCCGGGCTCGCCGTTGACCACCCGTGAGACGGTCTTGAAGCTGACCCCGGCCAGCGCGCCGACGTGGCGAAGCGTCGGACGGGCGACGGGCCGGGCATCCGCTCCTGCGTCTTTCTCGGTGGTGCGCTCCTGTGAATTGGGCAAGTCAGCTCCCTCTGGGCCCAGGACGGTGCCAACCCTGAATGGTAGCCAGAATGACAACGCTGTCGAGAGGGTGGCTGCAGGTTCGCGGGCACGAAGTTGCCGACATGCACCGGTTTGGATCGCGGGTGGCTTCGAACTACTTGCGACGAGGCGGTCGCCAGGGGCTCTGACGACCCACGGGCTCGTGGGGCGCGAGGTCAGCTCTTGGCTGAGCCGGCCTTCGTCGACTTCGCCGCCGGCTTGGCGGTCTTGGCCGCAGAGGCCTTGGGAGCAGCCTTGGAGGCCGATGCCTTCGGAGCGGGCGCCTTCCTGGTCGTCGCAGCCTTCGCGGCTGCCTTCCCGGGGCTGGCCTTGGGCGCAGCGGCCTTGGGCGCAGCGCCCTTGGCAGACGCGGCCCTGGTCGACGGTCCAGCCGCAGCCTTCCGCGTCGCCGGCGCTTCAGCCGGAGCGGCGGCGCTGGCCGCCTGGGCCTCGCGGGTGGAGCGGGACAGTGCTGCACGTGCCTTGCCGGCTGCCGTCTGCTCGCCCTTTGCCTTGACCGCCTTGCCTGCGGCGATGCGCGCCTTGGCTGCCTTGGCGGCCGCGGCGCGGCCGGTGGCGCGGGTTGCCTTGGATCCGCCGACCAGCGTTGCGCCGCCGAGCGCGGCGTTCACCTTGAGCGTGAGCCGGCTCTTGCGGCGATCCGCGGAGTTCGAGTGGATGGCACCGACCTTGGCGGCCCGGTCGAGCGCGGAGAGGGCCTCGAGCAGTGCAACTCCGGCGCCTTCTGCATCGCCGGCCTGGGCGAGCGTGACGGCCTTTGCGACGAAGGTCTTGGCGGCCGAGCGGCGAGGCTGGAGCACCTCATGACGGGTGGCGGCCTGCCGGACGCGCTTGATGGCCTGCGGCGTGCGTGCGCCGGTCCAGGTCCGGGACGAGTGAGCCAAGTCGATCCTACCTCGGGTTCTTGCTGGGGCGGGCCGCGCCACCGTCCAGCTCCTCACGGAGCCGGCACCCGGACGCGACGTGTGATGGTATCAGATGGTCAGCCCGGGTTCGCTCGCGGGCGGGCATCGGCCTCGGCTGACGCATCGAACCTGCGAGGCTCCGCGCTGGCCTACCTGGACGTGCGCGGCTTCGGGTACGGTCCCGAGGGACCGGGAGGGGCCTTCGCTATACTCCGGCGGCCCCATGGCCAGCATTCCCCAGGCGCGCATGCGCAACTTCTCGATCATCGCCCACGTGGACCATGGGAAGTCCACGCTGGCCGACCGGATCCTGGAGCTGACGCACACCATCGACGCGCGCCAGATGACGAGCCAGGTGCTCGACTCGATGGACCTCGAGAAGGAGCATGGCATCACCATCAAGGCGCGGGCCGTGCGCCTCGAGTACGCCGCGCGGGACGGCCACACCTACGGCCTCAACCTCATCGACACGCCGGGCCACGTCGACTTCTCATATGAGGTGAGCCGCTCGCTCCAGGCCTGCGAGGGCGCCATCCTGGTCATCGACGCCGCGCAGGGCATCGAGGCGCAGACGCTCGCCAACGTCCACCTGGCGCTGGCGCAGGGCCTCGTGATCGTGCCGGTCATCAACAAGATCGACCTTCCCTCGGCGCAGCCCGAAGTGGTGATCGAGGAGCTCGAGAACGTGCTGGCCATCCCGCGGGAAGAGGTGATCCTCGTCTCGGCCAAGGAGGGCACCAACGTCGACCAGGTGCTCGAGGCCATCGTCGAGCGCGTACCGCCACCCAAGGGCGATCCGAAGGAGCCCCTCAGCGGGCTGATCTTCGACTCGCACTACGACGCCTACAAGGGCGTGGTGGCGTACGTACGCCTTGCGGCGGGCACGCTCCGCGACCATGAGAACGTGCGCCTCATGGCTTCGGGCGCCGAGACGGAGATCCTGGAGCTGGGCGTGTTCCGTCCGCAGCTCGTCCCCGTGCAGCAGCTCAGCGCCGGCGAGGTCGGGTACGTGGCCACCGGCCTCAAGAGCGTGCGCGACTGCCAGGTCGGGGACACGCTCACCTCCGCCGAGCGGCCCGCCCTCGTCGCGCTGCCGGGTTACAAACCGGCCAAGCCACTCGTCTTCGCCGGCATCTACCCGGTCAACGGTCCCGACTACCCGCTGCTGCGCGACGCACTGGAGAAGCTTCATCTCAACGATGCTTCGATCAGCTTCCAGCCGGAGAGCTCGGTGGCGCTGGGCTTCGGCTTCCGTGTCGGCTTCCTGGGATTGCTGCACATGGAGATCGTCCAGGAAAGGCTGGAGCGAGAGTTCGACCTGGATCTCATCGCGTCGGCCCCGTCCGTGGAGTATCTGGTGACACTCAACAACGGGCGCGGCGAGGTCCACGTTGACAACCCGTCGCGGCTGCCGAACATCGGTGAGATCGAGATGATCGGCGAGCCCTGGGTCAAGCTCAGCATCGTCACGCCGAGCTCGCACATCGGAACGCTCATCGAGCTCGTCACCGGGCACCGTGGATCGTTCTCCACGCTCGAATACCTCGATTCGATGCGGGTGCTGATGGCCTTCGAGCTGCCGCTGGCGGAGGTGATCGTGGACCTCTACGACCAGCTCAAGAGCCGCACCCAGGGCTACGCCTCGATGGACTACGAGGAGATCGGGTACCGCCCGGGGAACCTCGTCAAGCTGGACGTGATGGTGGCCGGCGAGCCGGTAGATGCCCTCTCGCTGATCGTCCACCGCGATCGGGCGCACACTGTCGGTCGCGCGCTGGTCGACAAGCTCCGGGAGCTGATCCCGCGCCAGATGTTCGAAGTTCCGGTGCAGGCTGCCATCGGCTCGAATGTGATCGCGCGCGAGACGATCAGGGCAATGCGCAAGAACGTTCTGGCCAAGTGTTACGGTGGCGATATCACCCGCAAGCGCAAGCTCCTCGAGAAGCAGAAGGAGGGCAAGGCGCGCATGAAGCGGGTCGGCAGCGTCGAAATCCCGCAGGCGGCGTTTCTTGCCGTGCTGCGAAGTGGGGAGGCAAGCTAGCGCACGATGGAAGACTCGATCAAGTTCCTGATCTTCCTGGCGTTCGTGCTGCTGCTCCTGCTGCTGCGCCTCGATGCGTTCCGCTTCGGAACCGCCGAGTACGACGATGAGAGTGCGGCCGGGGGCTGGCGGTCCTGGCTCAGGCGCCTGACCTGGTACGCCCTCGGCATCGCGCTCGTGCTGCTGGTCTATCGCCTGTACGCGCAGCCCATATCGCAGCTGCACCTGGACCTCGGCGGGGATCGCCAGCGCGCGCTCATATTCGGTCTCGCGTTCGGCGCGGGCGGTACGGCCGTTGCATTCGGCTACGCGTGGCTGCGCTACCGGCGCTTCCGCCTGCCCCCGGCCCGCCAGTACCTCGGCGCGGTCATCAACGCCATCGGCACGTCCTTCATCGACGAGGCGCTCTTCCGCGGCATCGTCATGGGGCTCCTGATCGCCTATAACTGGCCGCCCTACCTGGCGCTCGCGTTCCAGGCATTGCTGTACGCGCTCTTGACGCGGCTCGGGGCACGCGGACGGAGCCGGGCCATGCTGCTGCTCTCGCTCGGCGTGGGTGTCGTCGGGGGCTGGCTGGTGATCGAGACCGGCGGCATCGGCGCGGCGATCCTGGGCCACGCGGTGACGCGCTTCGCGATCTTCCTTGCGACGGGGCACGCCGGGCAGGTACGGCCTCCGGGCTGGGAACCCGAGGAGGAGGCCGGCTACGCGCTTCCGCCGCGCGGCTGGGAGTTCGTGGGAGACGAGGTCGACGATCCCTCGACCGGCTACGGCCAGGTCCGGCCGAGCTGACCGCGGGTATCGGCTTCCCCGCCATTCCCGAAGCCGTGAGCGCGTCCGCCGCGCTGCCTCCTGTCGGGCTCTACGTCCACGTTCCCTTCTGCGTAAGCCTCTGCCCGTACTGCGACTTCGTGGTGCACACGGGCCGGGCAACGCGCGGACCGGCCGCTCGCGTCGAGGCGTTCGTGACCGCACTGCACGTTGAGCTCGAACTGCGTGCAGACGCCCTGGATGCGCGCTTCGGCCGGGGGTCGGCTGCGGCGGTCGCGATGGGGTTGGCGGTCGCGCCGGCGGAAGCGGCCGGGAACGGGCCATTCACCCGGGCATGGCGCCGGCCGCTGGATAGCGTCTACATCGGCGGCGGGACGCCGTCGCTGCTCCCGGCGCGCGACGTCGCCGCGCTGCTCGCCCACGTGGAGCGGCGCTTCGGCATCGCAGCCGGAGCGGAGATCACGCTCGAGGCGAATCCCGGTCGGGATGAGCTAGGCGATCTCGCCGGCTTCCGCGCGGCGGGCGTGACGCGCCTGAGCCTCGGTGCCCAGAGCCTCCACGACCACGAGCTGCGCGCCCTGGGACGGCGCCACCACGCGTCGGACGTGGTCGCCGCGGTGCGAGAGGCACGCCGGGCAGACTTCACGGACGTCTCTCTGGACCTGCTCTACGACGTGCCCGGACAGACGTTGGAGACGTGGCAATCCACTCTCGAGGCCGCCGTGGACCTCGGGCCGGATCACGTCTCGACCTACGCGCTGACGCTCGACGATCCTGACGCCGAGGGACTGACAGGCCCGTTCGGCGACCACCTGCCGCTGCGTCCGGGCGCCCGCGCTTGGCGACGCCGAGCCCGTGCCGGCCAGGACGACGACCGCGCCGCCGAGATGGACGCAATCGCAGAGGCGGTCCTGGGAGCGGCGGGCCTGCGGCGCTACGAGATCGCCAACCACGCCCGCTCGGGTCGTGAGAGCCGGCACAACCTCGTCTACTGGCAGCGGCTGCCGTACGAGGCGCTGGGTCCGGGAGCCCACGCCTTCGACGGCGACCGCGAGCGGCGCTGGAATGCGGCACGGCTCGACGCGTACGTGTTGGCCCTGCTTCCACCCGCGCCCGGCTCGCCCGGCCTTCCGCCGGGTGGCGAGGAGCGCATGAGCGCCGCAACCGCCCGCTCGGAATCGGTCATCCTCGCCCTGCGGCTGAATCAAGGCGTGGGGCTCGACGTCGCCGGCGACCCGGCATTCGCACCGACCCTGGCCTGGGCGCTCGAGTCGGGCCTCGCCGATCGAGCGGCCGGCCGGGTTCGGTTGACGCAGCGAGGTCGCATGCTCAGCAACGAGGTGTTCTCGCGACTGCTTCCGGTGGAGGAGGCGCGGGGCGCGAGCGAAGCAGGGAAGGAGGTCGCCGCGGCATGAGCGAAACGGTCCGGGGCGGCGCCAGCGTCCTCAAGCCCACGCGTCTCCAGGCGGGTGACGTCGTCTCGCTCGTGGCGCCCGCGACCCCGTGGGAGAACCGCAGCGAGCTTCTGCGCGCCGTCGCCGGCCTGGAAGGGTGGGGCCTGAAGGTCAAGCTCGGCGAGCACGTCAACGACCGCCATGGCTATCTGGCGGGCCTCGATGAGGACCGTGCCGCCGACCTCAATGCGGCCTTCGCCGATCCCGAGACGCAGGCCGTGCTCTGCCTCCAGGGCGGCTATGGCAGCTCGCGCCTCATTCCGCTTCTCGACCGGGATGCGATCGCCGCGAGCCGGAAGGCCTTCTGCGGCTACTCGGACATCACGTCGCTGCACCTGGCGGTCCAGGCCTGGAGCAATACGATCTCGTTCTACTCGAATGGCGCGGCGGGCGTGGGTGACCCGGATACCACGGCCTTCTCCCGCAACAGCATGCATCGCGCGCTCTTCAGCGACGAGCCGTACGGCGAGATCCCGCACAAGCCCGACGACCCCTGGGTCCGGACCATCACCGGCGGGACGGCCAAGGGGCGCCTGACGGGCGGCTGCCTGACCCTGGTGCAGGCCACGATCGGCACGCCCATCGAGATCGACACGACCGACCGCATCCTCTACTTCGAGGACCTGGACATGCACGCCTACACCCTCGACACGATCCTCACGCACCTGCGCAATTCGGGCAAGCTGGAGGCGGCGGCGGGCATCGCGATCGGCGAGATGAAGCATGTCGGGTGGCGCGAGGACTATGCCTCGTTCATGCAGGATTTCTCCGTCGAGGATGTGCTGGAGGAGGTAATCGGGCCGCTCGGGATCCCGTGCATCTACGGCCTGCCGATCGGCCACGGCAAGCACCACGCGACCGTTCCGCACGGCGCCCTTGCGACGCTCGACGCCGATGCCGGCCGCCTTGTCGTGGATGAGGTCGTGACGGCAGTACCGGGGGCGTGAGCGGCAACCCGCGAGATCCGGCCTGGGCACCCAGCCCGGGCGTGCCGCGGACCAACCAGGGCGGAGGCACGATCCCGGGCAGAAGCCAGCCACGGCAATTCCGATCGGCCGCCCTGCGAGCCGGCCTGCTGCGGTTGGCGCTCAAGGCGACGGTCGTGCTGGCAGCGGCGCAGGCCGCGTTCCTCCTGGCGCTCTCGATCTTCTTCGAGCAGGCGAAGGATCTGTCGGGCGGCCCGCTTGCGGGCCCCGTCCTGCAGTCGAGCGTTCTGCCGCTACTGACCGCCGGCCTCGCCGCCATCACGTTCCTGCTGTGGCTCGCGTGGTCGAGCCGCGTTGAGGCGAATGCGCCGACCATCGGTGCAGGGGAGGGAACCATCGGGCCGTCGGGGGCCATCTTGTGGTGGTTCGTGCCCATCGCAAACCTGCTCGTGCCGTTCGGTCTGGTCCTGGGCCTGGGACGGCGTCTCTCAGACGAGGACCATCCGCCGCGCGACGGTCTGGTGGTGGTCTGGTGGCTGACCCTGCTTGCCTCCGGAGTCGCCGTCGTCGCGACCTGGATCGCGCTCCGGGGCGCCGTCGGGGATGCGGCCGTTCGCGCCGCCCTGGTCAACGCGGCACTGGCACAGCTCGCGTGGGCGCTGGCGGCCGCCTTCTCGCTGCTCATCGTCCGATACATCCAAAGCCGCGAGAACTCCCGGGCCGCGCGCGTCCCGAGCTGGGCAGGGTCGGGTCCGAACGTGCTCGCACGCGTGGCATCGGTGGGCGGCACCATGGTGGGGCTGCCCGGTGCCGTGCGGGTGCGGCCGGCCGCAACGCCGGGCTTCCCGTCGGTCCCGTCGGTGAAGGCCCCGCCGCGTCCCACCCGGGGATCGCCTGCGACCGCCCGCTCGCGCACGCGCAGTGCCAGGCGCCGCAGCGGCGGGTGGACCTGGGCGATCGTTGCCCTCTTCATCGTCGGGTTCCTCGTGCTTCCGCAGCTGATCGACGCGTTGCAGGGCGGCGCGCCGTCGCCGCCGACAACGCGACCGCGGCCCATCCCGACCCGCTCCCCGCGACCGACTGTCTCAGCGGTTCCGGTGAGTACGCCGGCGCCGTCGGCAACCGAGGCGGCAGGGTGGGCCGCCCCGGAAACATCCCAACCCTCGGCCACGGAGATCCCGCCGCCGGCCTCGCCACCCTCCGCCTCGGAGATCCCGCCGCCGGCCTCGCCACCCTCCGCCTCGAGCGCCCCGGCGTACCTGCTGGGCCATGCCTCCGAGGGAGATGGCACGTGCGCCGCGACTCCGACCCCGTCCGTGCCGTCGGGTGCACTGGCCGCGATCGATTGTCATCCGGCGTCCACCGCCGTGCTTTCGCTCCAGTACGCGGCCTTCTCGAGCTCCGATGCCGCCAGATCGAGCTACGACGTCGCTGTCGCTGCGTCGGGCATCGGGTCGGGGACCGGGGCGTGCTTCCTCGGCCAGCAGGGAGAGACAAGCTTCCTCACGAACGAGCGGGCCGCCGGCCGCGTCCTCTGCTTCATCGATGATGCGGGCGGCGGGGCCGTGCCGCGAATCGTCTGGGTGGACGAGCGCCTCGCGATCCTCGGCCACGCAAAAGGCAGCGGAGCCACGCTCGGTGACCTCTTCGACTGGTGGAAGGCGCAGTCGGGCCCGATCTGATCGGTTCGGTCAGCGCGGTACGGTTGGTGGGTTTGACGTCGTGGGCCATACCGCCGAGACTCGCCTGATGGTTGCGCTCAGGATCCCCCGGCTCCGTGCAAGGCACCAGTGCCTGACGCTGATCAGCCTGGCTGGACTCATGCTGGGGTCCATCGCCGCGGGGCCGTCGGCGCTGGCCGCCAGCCCGGGCGATCCGCTGCCGGCATGCAGCTACAAGGACGTCCACACCCGGTACGACGCGTACTCGGACTGGAGGAAGACGCTCCTCGACACGATCGAACGCGTCGGCAGGCACTACGTCCCCCCGCACCTGGTCTCAACGTCCGATGCGCACATCGCGGGGGGCGGAAAGGTGCGGGCCGTGATGATCGACGACCTGCGTGCCATGGCCGCTGCGGCTCGCAGCGCCGGGAAGGGGATCGCCGTGCGGTCGGCCTACCGCTCTTACGCCGAGCAGAAGGCCGTCTTCGCGTCCTGGGTCGCCCGCGACGGCTACCAGAAAGCCCTTCTCAGCAGCGCCCGTCCCGGGCACTCCGAGCACCAGCTCGGTCTTGCCGTCGACTTCCGCAGTGCGTCCAGCACCGCGGCTCCCTGGGACTACCCGGATTGGGCCGCCACGCCGCCGGGGGCGTGGATGAAGAAGCACGCCTGGCAGTACGGATTCATCATGAGCTACCCAAAGGGCAAGACAAAGGTCAGCTGTTACATGTACGAGCCGTGGCACTACCGCTACATCGGCCGGACCGAGGCCGCGGCGGTGCACGACGGCGGCATGGTGCTGCGGCGCTATCTCTGGAGGAACTTCGAGACGGCACCCAGCGGCTCGTGAGCCGACCGTGACGCAACGGGTTCCCGGCTGGGCTCGGGGTGCCATCCGCGCCGCGACACTTCTGCTCGCGGCCCTCTTGCTGGCCGCGGCCTGCTCCGGCAACCCGAACGCGACGGGAAACGCGGCGTCGGGCGCATCGGCCAGTCCCGGAGGGGCTGCGTCCGTTCCGGGTGGCTCAGTCGAGCCCGGCACGACCCCTGAGCCGGGAACGACCCCTCAGCCGGGAATGACCCCTGAGCCGGGAACGACCCCTGAGCCGGGCGAGACACCCGGCGGGACGCCGGATCCGGGTACCACGCCAACCCCGTCGGACGGGAACACAGGCGACTCACTGCCCGCCTGTGCCTACAAGGACGTGCCCGCGAAGGGCGATCCGAACACGGACTGGGCGACGATGGTGCTCGACACGATTTACCGGCTGCCGTCCAGCTTCGTTCCCAGGCACCTCGTGTCGACGTCGCAGGCGGGCATGAACGGCGGCCTCGAGGTCATCCTCGCCGTCGTCGACGACCTGCGCGATCTGCACGAGGCGTCGGTCGAGGACGACGCCGAGATCGCCGTCCGCTGGGCCTACCGCAGCTATGGCGAGCAGGCCGGCGTCTTTGCACACTGGGTCCGGCAGTCGGGCCGGCAGGAAGCGCTGCGCCAGAGCGCCCGGCCGGGTCACTCGGAGCATCAGCTCGGGACGGCCATCGACTTCCGCAGCGCGGACAGTGACCTCCCGCCGTGGGACTACGACGACTGGGGGGCGACCGAGCCGGGCCTGTGGATGGCCAGTCATGCCTGGCGCTATGGCTTCGTGCTGAGCTACCCGAAGGGCGAGCACTCGGAGACGTGCTACGGATATGAGCCGTGGCATTACCGCTACGTCGGCCGCAAGATCGCAAAGGACGTGCACGAAAGCGGCGAGACGCTGCGGCGCTACCTCTGGGAGCACTACGCGGCGAACGGATGACGCGATCCGTGGCACTTCGGGTTGCCGGCGCGATGGCCCTGGCCGCTGGAATGCTGTTCTCGAGCGCGGCACGGGCGGCCGAGCCGCTGCCGACGTGCCGCATCGACGACGTCCGCACACAGGACTGGCAGCTGGCCGACTGGGGAAAGTCGGTGCTCGATACGACGTTCCGCCTGCCCCGCAGCTACGCGCCGGGCGACCTTCGCTCGACCGCAGACGCCGGGCTGAACGGCGGGTTCCGGGTGCGCAAGGTCATCCTGGCCGACCTTGCCGACCTCGCCGCGGCGGCCCGCGCGGCCCACCACGCCCTCGCGGTGAACTCCGGCTACCGCAGCTTCCAGGAACAGAAGGATTCGTTCGAGAAGTTCGTGCATCAGGCTGCCTACGAGACCGCCGTGAAGTATGCCGCCAGGCCCGGCCACTCTGAGCACCAGCTGGGCACGACCATCGACTTCCGCAGCGCCGACAGCAATAAGTCGCCGTGGAACTATCCCGACTGGGCCAACACGCCCCAGGGCGCGTGGCTGAAGGTGCACGCCTGGGAGTACGGCTTGGTCATGAGCTATCCGCGCAACAAGCGCCTGAAGACCTGCATGAACTACGAACCCTGGCACTACCGCTACGTCGGGCGGGGTGCCGCGCAGCAGATACACCAGAGCGGTGTGACCCTGCGACGCTACCTCTGGGATCACTACGCGGGAGCGGGTACCTCCTGACCTTCGGCGACTGCCCCTCCGGGCCTCGGCGCTCATCTCCGATTCATGTTCTGTTGAGATCATCCGTGCGCGCCGACCGCGTCCTGGCGCTCCCCTCCAGAATCGACAGGAGCCGATGAAGCAGACCTACGTCGCGGGCATCGCCGTGGCAGCCGTCATCGCCGTCGTTGCTGTCGTGGCCATGAGCCAGTTCATCGGAACGGGCGCACCGGGCGCCAGTCCGGGTGCGAGCCGCGCCAGTCCCGGAGCTGGCTCTGGGCCCAGCGGGCAGCCTTCCCGCGGCACCGGCCGGCCGGGGGAGACAGCCGCTTTGCCCTTGACATCGCTTCCTCCCGGCGCCAGCCGGGAACCCGGGACCAGTCAGCCAGCCCCCGCCACCGGTCAGCCGACGACAGCGCCGGGGTCGCCCGCTCCAACCGGGACGTCACTGCACTTTCCCGGCGGGCTGCTCATCGCCGATCGCGGCAACGGCCGCCTGCTGGTCGTTGACGACGCAGGCACGATCCTCTGGCGCTTCCCCGAGGCCGGGAGCCTGCCCCCCGGCGAGACCTTCTCCGCCGACGACGCGTTCATCGCCCCTGATGGCAAGACGATCGTCTCAAACGAGGAGGAAAACCAGGTCATCGTGCGGATCGATATCGCGACGAAGAAGGTCGTCTGGGAGTACGGGCAGTTCGGACATCCTGGCGGAGGCCCCGGCCAGCTCTGGAACCCGGACGACGCGTACCCGCTCGCAAATGGTGACATCACGGTCGCGGACATCAAGAACTGCCGGATCCTGGAGATCTCACCGGACAAGAAGATCGTGAGGCGGTGGGGCCAGACCGGCGTCTGCAGCGACAACCCGCCGCACACGTATGGGCAGCCCAACGGGGACACGCCACTCCCTGACGGTGGCATGCTGGTCACCGAGATCTATGGGTCGCGCGTGGTGCGTCTATCCGCCACCGGCAAGGTCCTGTTCGACGTCCACGTCCCGCTCCACTACCCCTCGGACGCGCAGCTGCTTCCGGATGGCAACGTGCTCGTCGTGGACTATTTCGACCCGGGATCGCTGATCGTCGTGGACCCGAAGACCGGGAGCGTCGTCTACCGCTACGGGCCGAAGACCGGGCCCGGCAAGCTCAACCACCCGAGCCTCGCGCTGCCGCTTCCCGACGGCACATACGTGCTCAACGACGACTATCGCCACCGCGTCGTGGTCATCGATCCGAAGACCAACAGCATCGTCTGGACGTACGGGCACAACCGCCAGTCGGGAGCCGCGGACGGATTCCTAAACACGCCCGACGGCGTGGACGTGGCACCGGTCGGCATCTTCAAATAGACCCAGCCAACGGCTCGCACATCAGGTGGGGTCGCCGGCGCCAGGCCTTCGGCGCCAGGCGGGTCAGTCGGGCTTGATCGCGATGACGGTCGCCAGCGGTGCCGAGGCTTCGCCACCGATCACGTATCCGGTCCCGTCGACGACCACGCTGGCGGCGTCCGATAGCGCTCGCGGCAGTTGGCCAACGTTCTTGACCGCCCACGTGGCCGGGTCGATGGCCAGGATCGATTTCTGTGCGCGACCTCCGGTTCGCCCGCCGGCGACCAGCACCTCGTTGCCCAGCACGGACGCAGTCGCATGCGAGAGCGGCGCGGGCAGCTTTCCCACGACCCTGACCGTACCTGCGGCGACGTCCACGGCCTGGATCCAGCGGACGTCGCCGGACGCTTCACCACCGATCACGAGCACGAGGCCGCCAACGGCGACCACCGCCGCGTAACGGACAGGGTGGGGGAGCGCAGCCACGACCGTGAATGTCGCTCCGTCCTTGGTGGCCAGGACGCGCGGATCGATGAGCCCCGATCCCCAGCCGCCGGCAACGACGATCTGGTCGGCGACCACTGCCGCCCCGAGGTCGGCTCGCGGAGCCGGCAGCGAACCTATATCGGTCCCGGTCCCGTCCGGGACAACCTCCTGCACGAACGTCTCCTGGAGCGTCTTGCCGCCGCCGAGCACGAGGCGCAGATCGCCGAGGGACGCGCCCGCCGCGTCGTGCACCGCGTGGCGCAGCTGGCCGGAGAGAGTCGCCGTGCCCGCCGCCGGATCGATCCGCAGGACATCGCCGCTCGTTCCGGTCGCGGTGAGGCCGCCGCACAGCAGGATGTCCGAGCCGTCGGTAAACGCGATCGCCCGCGAAACCCCCTCGGGTAGCGTGGCTGCGAGCTCGGTGACGGTGAAGCGGGTGGTGCCGGTCGTGCCGGAGGGAGTGCCGGGGACGCCGGGCGCCGTCTCCGATGCGTTCGGCGTTCCACTCACGGCGGTTCCGCCTGCCACGGGTTTCGGGGTCCCGGTCGATCCTGCGGGGACGCCGCTCGTCCCGAGCGAGGCCGCTATCTGGCTCGGTTGGGGCGTGGAGGTACAGCCGATGATCAAGGCAGCCACGGTCAGCGCTGCCCAACCCGGCCTGATGCGGCCGATCCCTGTCCGAAACCGCATCGAACCTCCTTGACGCCCGGTTGCCGCGGTGTCCACCACGGAATTGCGATCGACCGCGCGTCGCGTCTGACGGGCGCCCGGCTCCGCGTGCCGCGCCACTGTCGACTCGGCGCCTCCTCGGCATTCTCGGGCATGTCGCCGCCCGCCACCCCGGCCGTGCCTCCGCCCCTTCACCTCCGCCACTCCCGCCACCCCGGCCGTGCCTCCGCCCCTTCACCTCCGCCACCCCGGCCGCGCGCCTCCGCCCCTTCACCTCCGCTACTGCCGCCACGCCCCGTCCGCCCACCGCTCCCCCCTCCAGACCGTCTCCCAGTCGTTGACACTCTCGATGCGCGACTGCTACCATTCGGGCACTTCGTTAGCACTCATCCAGTTAGAGTGCTAACCATTCCGCGCAACCGAGGATCTGCATGGCGCGCCGCAAGGACCGCCCCGGTCCGCTGGAGCCACGCTCAGAGGCCATCCTGCGGGCCATCATCGAGGAATACGTCGCCACGGCACAGCCGGTCGGCAGCATGACGCTCGTCAACAAGTACCGTCTCGGGGTCAGCCCCGCCACCGTCCGCAACGTCATGTCCGAGCTCGAGGCCGCAGGCTACCTGGGCCACCCGCACACCAGCGCCGGCCGGCAGCCCACCGACGCCGGCTACCGCCTGTACGTCGAGTCGATCTCGGACGC
>JBBRYO010000032.1:0-23010 GCA_038237595.1 Candidatus Limnocylindrales bacterium
GCCTCGAAGGGAGACCCGGAGCTGACCCGCTTGCGCTCCATCAGTCGGGAAGGACCATGGATAGGACGGTCGACACGATGCTGATGACGATGGATCCGAGCACGGCGGTGACGATGGCGTTCACCCCGAGGTCCGGCGGAAAGGTGGCCAGCTTCAGGATGTACGGATGTGACTGGAGGAGGCCGATCAACCACGTGGTGAGGAAGAGCATCACGACGTTGACGATGAAGCCCACCAGCCCCAGGGCAAAGAGATTCAGCGGCAGGGAGACGAGCGTCGCGATCGGCTTGATGTACGTGTTGACGAGGCCGAAGATGATTGCCACGACCGCGACGTAGAAATAGCCGCTGTAGCCGGACCCGAAGTCGAGGTTGAACTTCGGAACGATCAGCGCCGCCACCACCAGGGCTATGGCGTTGATCGCCACCTTGATCAGTAGCTGCATGTCGGAAGCCTCCGCTCGGTCGGCTCGGGCTCGTGAGTCGAGCGGGATCAAGGGTACCCTGTGCCTTCCGGGGACAGCTGGGAACGCCTGCGGTCAGGTCCCGCCGGCGCTTCGCGACTCCAGGAGATCGAGCAGGGAGGGCACGACCCGGTCGGCACCGGCGATGTGAACCTCGGGATCGGAAGGGACCGCGATGCATGTCATGCCCGCGGCCTTGGCGGCCCGGATCCCGGTCGGCGAATCCTCGATTGCCACAGCGTCGGCGGGATCGACCCCCAGCCGGGCGCAGGCCAGCGTGTAGACGTCGGGCTCGGGCTTCGGCCGGGCCTCGTCGCCGGTCGCGATCGCCTCGAAACAACCGGTGAGGCCGGCATGATCGAGGATCAGGTCGACCAGCTCGCGGCGGGTGTTGGAGGCGAGCCCCAGCAGCACCCGGCCGCGCAGCGCGGCGACGATCTCGATGGCACCTGGGCGCGTCGCGACGCCCGCCGCGAAGAGGCCCTCGGCCAGGCCCAGGTACTCCTCGACCATCCCGGCCTTCTTTGTTTCGTCGAGTCCGAAGCGGCGCAGGAAGGTCTTTGCCGTGAAGTCCTCGGACGTGCCGAACACGGCGCGATGGTCCTCGATGCTGAATTCGACGCCGTGGGCCCGGAAGAGCCGGACCTTCGCCTCCATCCAGATCGTCTCGGTCTCGACCAGGAGGCCGTCCAGGTCGAAGACGACAGCCCGATATGGGCCCGGGAGGAAGCCTTCGGCCACGGCAGATGGCCCAGCCGGCTGCGAAGGCGCGGATTTCAGGGTCGTGGCCGCCTCAGCTTCCGCGGGTGGCCCAGCCGGCTGGGAAGGCGCGGTCTGCGGCGCCGCACGAGAATCAGCGAGCGCCGCCACGATCGCGTCGACTACCTGGTCGGGCGATCGATCGTCCACGTCGACCATCTCGTCGGCAACCTGGGCGTAGAACGGGGATCTCGCCAACGTCTGCTCCCGCACCCAGGCGCCCATGTCCTCCCCGAAGCGCGGGCGAACGGCGTAGCCCGACGTCCCAAGCCGCTCGACGAGGGTCTGCGGGCGTCCGCGCAGCCAGACGACGCGCCCGCCCTGACGGATCCGCTGACGATTCGCGGGGTCGAGGATGGCACCGGCTGCCGCGCCCACGACCGCGCACTTGTCACCCGACAGCGCCTCGGCCAGCGCCTTCGACTCGGACTTGCGCAGGCGGCCAGTGCCGTATTTCTCGAGGATTTCGGTCGGGTACATGCCCGTCCTTGCCTTGAGGATCTCGTCGTTGTCGAGGTACGGCACCGCCAGACGCTGCGCGAGCAGCCGCCCGACCGTCGTCTTGCCACTTCCCATCATGCCGACCAGCACGATCCGCGGTCGCTGTTGCCCGATCTCCGAATCGCCGTCCATCGGTTGAGTCTAGGTGGGACAGCACCACGGTCATGGCGACGTGGCGAACGACCAAGTGAGTGACGTGTGCCCTGCCTTGTTGGAGGCTGAGACGTGGGCGATGTACGTGCTGCCCTTTTCAACGCCGCGTTCGGAGTGAAAGTCACGGTGACACAGGGTGAGTCGCATGTAGTGCTGCCGCCGACCGGCGCGCCCGATCGCGTGAGGTGGAACGTCCCAGTCGAATCGTGTTCACGTGGGGTTGGGAGGATCCCGCCGATGCGGTGCAGCCAGGCCGCGCCCGCCGGGTGGCCTGTCGCCTGATTCGTCAGGGCGTGCCGGCGTGCGTGGCCTCGTCCGCGTCGCTGCCGGGCCCGATGACATGAATCTGGAGGTCGGGAAGCTGTTCAACGAGGTGGTCGACGGGGGATGACTTCAGCCAGCGGTTGACCCCGCTCCGGGCCTCGTGGCCGACGAAGAGGTCGGTGATGCGACGCGATCGGGCAACGTGCTCGAGCCCCGAGGCGATGTCGGCGGCCTGGAACCGGAGGATCTCCGCGCCGAGATCGGCGGCGAACTCAAGATTCTCGCGGAGATCGCGCTGGCGATCGAAAGGCAGTCGCTCGATCTCCGGGGTCTCGATCACGACGGCCGCAAGCGGGGCGCGCAACGCGCTGGCGTAGGCGGCGGCTCCCCGGACCGTGCGACGGCTTACCGGCCGATCGTCCACCGATGCAAGAACCCGCTCGCTGACCGACGGCAGGCCGCCGAAGCCGTGGTTCGCCACGAGGTCCTCGAGCTGGTCGTCCACCTGCTGCGTGACGAACCGCAGAGCGAGCTCGCGGAGCGCCGTCAGATTGGGCTCGGTGAAGAATCGATCCAGCGCCACCTGCGCGCGCTCGGGCGGGTATACGTTGCCGTGCTTCATGCGCTGGCGCAGCGCGTGGGGGCTCATGTCGACCAGCTCGACCTCGTCGGCAGATCGGAGAACCGTGTCGGGAAGGCGTTCGTTGACCGGAGCGCCGGTGATGGTCTGCACCGCGTCCGCCACGGATTCGACGTGCTGCACGTTGCAGGTGCTGATGACGTCGATCCCGGCGTCGAGCAGCAACTCGACGTCCTGCCAGCGCTTCTCCCGCGTCGATCCCGGCGCGTTGGTGTGGGCCAGCTCGTCGACCATCGCCACCTCGGGGTGGCGGGCAAGGATGGCTTCGGTGTCCATCTCCTCGACGATGACGCCGCGATATTCGACGCGCTGGCGCGGCACGACCTCGAGTCCATCCAGGAGCTCGACCGTGCGTTGCCGCCCATGGCACTCCGCGAAGCCGACGACCACGTCGGTTCCGCGCTCCTGGCGGCGGTGCGCCTCCTCGAGCATCTTGTAGGTCTTGCCGACGCCCGGCGCCATGCCCAGGTACACGCGCAGGCGGCCGCTCGCCGGCCGCGACTCGCCCTGGATCCGCGCCAGCATCTCGTCTCCGGTCGGACGAGTGTCTTTCGACTCGCGCTTGCTTCCGCCGATCATCTCCGAATCACCCCAGCAGGCCGTCGAGGTCCAGGTTGAGCTCGAGTACGCGCACGCTCGGTTCCCCGATAAAGCCCAGCAACGGCTGGATTGTGTGTCGAGCCACCAATGCTCGCACCGCGTCCACGCTCAGGCCGCGCGCAGTGGCGACCCGCGCGACCTGGTATTCGGCAGCGGCCGGACTGATGTCCGGGTCGACTCCCGACGCCGATGTCGTCACCAGGTCGACCGGGACGGGACCGCCGCCATTGGCGGCTCGCAACTGATCGACGGACGCGGTCACCCGGTAGATGAGTGCCTGACTGGTCGGCCCGAGGTTCGAGCCTGCCGAGGCATTCGCGTCATAGCCGTCCGCGCCGGCTGCCGACGGCCGTCCCCAGAAATACTGCGGCTGGTCGAAAGCCTGCCCGATGAGGCTGGACCCGAGCGTCTTTCCGTCGACCACGATGAAGGACCCGTTCGCCTGTGACGGGAAGATGAGCTGCCCGACTGCCGACACGGCCGCCGGGTAGGCGAAGCCCGTGATGAACGTCAGCAATGCCAGCAGGGCAATCGCCGGACGGAGTTGATGCCGGATGAAGTTCATTGGGATTGATCCTCAGGCCAGATGGAGTGCAGAGACGATGAGATCGATCAGCTTTATCCCCACGAAGGGCGCGATGATCCCGCCGAGGCCGTAGATGAGCAGGTTGCGCTGGAGGAGCTCGCTCGCAGGCGCTGCCCTGAAGCCAACGCCGCGCAATGCCAGCGGGATGAGCGCGACGATCACCAGCGCGTTGAAGATGACGGCGGACAGGATCGCGCTCTGGGGGGTCGCGAGACCCATGATGTTGAGCTGGTTGAGCTCCGGATAGACGACGACGAACATCGCCGGCACGATCGCGAAGTACTTCGCGACGTCGTTGGCGATCGAGAAGGTCGTGATGGATCCGCGGGTGATGAGCAGCTGCTTGCCGATGGCGATGACCTCGAGCAGCTTCGTCGGATCCGAGTCCAGGTCGACCATGTTGGCCGCTTCCTTGGCGGCCGACGTCCCGCTGTTCATGGCCATGCCGACATCCGCCTGGGCGAGCGCCGGTGCGTCGTTGGTGCCGTCGCCCGTCATCGCGACGAGGTGTCCGTCGGCCTGCTCCTTGCGGATGAAGCCGATCTTGCCTTCGGGCTTGGCTTCGGCGATGAAATCGTCGACGCCAGCCTCCCGCGCGATCGTGGCCGCAGTCCGCGGGTTGTCTCCGGTGACCATGACGGTGCGGATGCCCATCCGTCGGAACTCGGCGAATCGCTCGACGAGCCCTTCCTTGACGGTGTCCTTGAGCTCGATGACTCCGAGCACCCGAACGCCGTCGCTCACGGCGAGCGGCGTTGCGCCCAGATCGCCGAGCTCGTCCGCGCGCACCAGTAGTTCGGGCGGCATCGCCGCGTCAACGCCCCTGGCGATGGCGTCCACGGCGCCCTTGAGGATCAGGCGACCATCCGCCACCTTGGCACCGCTCGTACGGGTTTCGGCGCGGAAGGCGATCTCCTCGACGATGGTTCCCGCCAGCGCTGCGTAGCCGGCGTCATCCTGGGTGCCGGTGGGCAGGTCCAGCTCCGCGAGCTGGCCGCGGACCAGGTCCACGATGGAGCGTCCCTCGGGCGTCTCGTCGCGGATCGAGGCAACCAGCGTGGCCGTGAGGAAGTCCTCCACCGAGACGCCCGGCGCCGGCGTGACCGATGCCCCGAGGCGGTTCCCGTAGGTGATCGTTCCTGTCTTGTCCAGCAGGATCACGTCGACGTCCCCCGACGCCTCCACGGCACGGCCGCTCATGGCGAGGACGTTGAAGCGCGCGACTCGGTCCATGCCGGCAATGCCGATGGCCGAGAGCAGGCCACCGATGGTCGTGGGGATGAGGCAGACGAGGAGCGCCACCAGCGCGACCGTGTCCACCGTGGTGCCTGCGTACAGGCCGAAGGGCCGGATGGTCACCGTGGCGAGCAGGAACACGATCGTCAGTCCTGCGAGCAGGATCGCAAGCGCGATCTCGTTGGGCGTCCGCTGCCTCTTGGCACCTTCGACGAGGGCAATCATCCGATCCAGGAATGTCTCGCCCGGGTCGGCGGTGATGCGGATCGCGAGCCGGTCGCTGGTCACGGTCGTGCCACCGGTGACGCTGCTGCGGATGTCGGTGCCGGGCTCCTTGAGGACAGGCGCGGATTCGCCGGTGATCGCCGCCTCGTTGACGAACGCAACACCCTCGATGACGTCGCCGTCTCCGGGCACCGTTTCGCCCTCCTCGACGACCACGACGTCGCCTTTTCGAAGCTCCGAGGAACCGACGTCCTCGAGGCTGCCGTCGGCGCGCCGGCGGTGGGCGAGTGTGACCGAGCGGGCCCGCCGCAGCGTGGCAGCCTGGGCGCGCCCGCGGGCCTCTGCCACGGCCTCGGCGTACGTGGCGAACAGGACCGTGAACCAGAGCCAGGCAGCGATCTGGACCTGGAAACCCAGGCCCGATGCCCCTGACACGGGCTGAATCCCGGTGGCGTTGGCCAGGGCGATCAGCGTCACGAGCGCCGCGGTCATCTCCACGACGAACATGACGGGGTTCCTGATGAGTGAGCGCGGATTCAGCTTGCGGATCGATTCCGGCAGCGCCGCGCGCAGGAGATCCGGATCCAGCACGCCGCGCGGCGACGGAGGTCCGCCGGCGGTGGGCTTCTCGCCTCCGCCGGATCCCCAGCGCTGGAAGCGACGCGTGCCTCTGGAGAGGTCAATGCTCCGAACGATGCTCATGTCAGAAGACCTTTCGGGCGTTCTGGAGGAACTGCTCCACGATGGGTCCCAGCGCCAACGCCGGGAAGAAGGTCAGCGCGCCGACGATGATGATCACGCCGATCAGCAGGACGCTGAACAGCACCCCTGTCGTCGGGAAGGTGCCGAGGGATTCGGCGACGCGACGCTTGGCCGCCATGGAGCCTGCCAGCCCGAGGATCGGCACGATCATGCCGTAGCGCCCAAGCAGCATCGCGAACGCTCCGGTGATGTTGTAGAAGGGCGTGTTGCCGGTCAGTCTGCCGAAGGCCGAACCGTTGTTGCCCGTCTGGCTCGAGAAGGCATAGAGGATCTCGCTGAAGCCATGCGGGCCCTTGTTGAGCGGCCCGGCGAGACCCTCCTGCGTGACTGTCGCGAGTGCGGTGAAGCCGAGGATGCTGGCGCCGAGGATCAGCACCACGAGCATCGCCATCTTCATCTCGTAGCTCTCGACCTTCTTGCCGAGGTATTCGGGCGTGCGGCCGACCATCAGCCCCGCGATGAAGACCGAGAGGATGGCCCCGATCACGAGCATCCCGTAGAGGCCGGCGCCGATACCGCCCGGGGTGATCTCCCCGAGCTCGATGTTGAAGAGCGGCACGAGCCCGGCGATGGGCTGGAAGCTGTCATGCCAGGCGTTGATGGCGCCCGTGCTCGTACTCGTGGTGATCGCTCCGAAGAGGCCGCCAAGGGCAGACCCGAAGCGGACGTCCTTGCCTTCCATGTTGCCGAGGGCCTGGTCCACGCCTGCGGGGAACAGCGGGTTGCCGGCTGCCTCCCCGTGCATGGCTACGACGGCCCCGACGAGGAAGACCGTCGCCATAGCGCCGAAGAGCACCCAGCCCTGTCGCTGCCTTCCGGTCATGCGTCCGAAGGTGTAGGTCAGGGCAAACGGGACCGCGAACATGGCGACCATCTCGAGGAAGTTGGTGAGCGGCGTCGGGTTCTCGAATGGATGGGCGGAATTCGCGTTCAGGAAGCCCCCGCCGTTGTTGCCGAGCTCCTTGATGAACTCCTGCGAGGCGATCGGACCCAGCGCGATCGTCTGTTGCGCTCCCTGGAGCGTCGTGATGGTTGCGGGGCCGTTCAGCGTCTGGGGCACGCCCTGCCAGATCAGGACCAGCGCGCCGACGATCGAGATCGGCAGCAGGACATAGAGGACGGTGCGCGTGAGGTCCACCCAGAAGTTGCCGATCGTCTTCGAGCTGCGGCGGACGAGGCCGCGGATAAGGGCGATGGCAATGACCAGGCCGGTCGCGGCGGACGTGAAGTTGCGGACGGCCAGCACGGCCATCTGGCTCAGGTAGCTGGCGCCGGTCTCGCCCGAGTAGTTCTGCCAGTTGGTGTTGGTCTCGAAGCTCACCGAGGTGTTGAACGCGAGGTCCGGCGCCTGGGCGATGGCCGCGTTCGGGTTGAGCGGCAGGCCGTCCTGCAGCCTGAGCACCACGTAGCCCACGACGACTGCCACGAAGGCCAGCACCAGGACCGATGCCGCGTAGCCCTTCCAGTCCTGTTCGACGGTCTCGTCGACGCCGCAGATCCGGTAGATCCCGCGTTCCACCGGACGCAGGACCGGGCTCAGGAACGTGCGCTCGCCTTCCATGACGCGCGCGATATGGCGGCCGAGAATGGGCGTGATCAGGAGAACGACCGCCGCGAATGCAATGAGCGTGAGGAGGTCCGGCAGCGGCATTTCAGAAGTCCTCGGGCCGCAGCAGCGCCCACAGCAGGTAGACGAAGGCGAACGCCGTGGCAGCCACGGTGATCAGCTCGATGACGTTCACGAGCGCAGTCGCTCGCAGAGGACCAGGTAGCCCACGAAGAAGGCGGCGCAGGCCGCGCCGATCAGGAGTATGTAGAGGTCGGTCACTGGGTCTCCATCGTGGTGTCGATGAGGCGCTCGATGGTCCCCAGGAGCGTCTCGAGCGGGAACGGTTTGGGCAGATAGCCGGCTGCTCCGGATTCGCGAAGGCGCCTCGGACTGACCGCCGTCGCGGTAGCGACCAGCACAGGCGGAGAGCCGGCGGCAACGAGCTCGGGACTGCGGAGCAGCGACCAGCCGGTGTCGCCCGGCAGGTTCAGATCGACGATCACCAGGCCCGGGCGGAATCCACGTTCGAGCTGGCGTTCGGCGTCTTCAGCCGAAGGCGCGAGCCGAAGGTCAAACCCGCGGGCATCGAGGTAGCGTTGGAGGATCCCGGCGAGGACACGGTCGTCCTCGACGAGGAGGACGGCTCCGGCCGCAAGGCCTGCTCCAACGGGGAGGCCGGGCTCAGTCATCGGCCCCTGGGACGACGTCATCGGCCTCGACGACGATGTCGCAGACTCCGTCTCCCAGCCCCCAGATCGGATGAACCTTCACACCCTTGCCGCGAGTCAGCCGTTCGGCGTCTGGCAGCAGCTCCTCGCCGAAGCGGATGCCCGCAACCGTCACCCGAGTGGACCCTCGGGCGGCGACCATCGCAATTGCGCTCTCGACCAGGCTTCGTTCCTGATCGAGCCTGCGCCGGGTTTCCGCTTCGACGCCCCCTGGTGCGTTATTCATGGAGCAAGCCTGCGCGGAGGCTCCAAGATGGAAGTCGGTCCTCAGGCCGGCCCTGCGCTCAAGGCTCGCTCAAGCTCGAGATCGAAATGGGCCGTCAGCACCGGCAACCCGGCCCTCAGGCGTCGGGCATCTCGATGCGGTAGCCCACGCCGGGCTCGGCGACGATGAGGTGTTCCAGCGCGCCGTCGGGGTCCGCCGCCGCGATCTTCTTGCGGATCTGGCTCACGTATACGTGCACGTAGTGAGCTTCATCGCCATAGGCGGCACCCCACACCGCGCGCAGCAGCCGTCCGCGTGTCACGACCCGGCCCGTGTGAGCGAGCAGGACCTTGAGTACCTCGAACTCGCGCGGGGTCAGCTGCACGGGCCGCTCGTCGACCAGCACCTGGTGACGTCCGGCGTCGACGGTCAGCCGCCCGATGCGCACGATCCCTTCGACATCCGCGGCCGGCCCGACAGCGCGCCGGAGCAGCGCCCGGATCCGGGCGTGCAGCTCCCCCATGCCGAAGGGCTTGGTGACGTAGTCGTCCGCGCCCATCTCGAGCGCGTCGATCTTGTCCTTCTCCTGGTCGCGCGCGGAGATGATGAGGATCGGCGTGGTGGCCTCGTGCCGCATCCGGCGGACCAGGGCCGTCCCGTCGAGGTCGGGAAGGCCGAGGTCGAGCAATACCAGGTCAGGGCGACGCAGCTCCCAGCGGCGAAGGGCAGAGACGCCGGTTGCCGCCTGGTCGACGTGGTAGCCGTGGGCCGTCAGATCCTTGACCATCGATCCTCGCGTCTCGGGATCGTCCTCGACGATCAGGATCGTGGCGCCTACGCCGGTCGTGGGATGGTTCACGTCAACCGACCGATCCTGCAGGCGCCGCCATAGCGGCCTCCTCGGCAAGGGGAGCGGCCGGCGGCAGGTCGATGTCGATGGCGAGCCCTCCGAGCTCGCTCCTGCGAGCGCGGATGTGACCGCCCATGGTCTCCACCAGGCCGCGCACCACGGCAAGGCCGACGCCGGTACCGCGGCGCGCACCCTCTTCGCGGCGGCGAACCCGGTAGAACTTCTCGAACAGGCGGGGCAGTGCATCGTCCGGCACGCCCTTGCCGCTGTCCTCGACGACCAGGCGAACGAGTCGCTCGTGCGGCAGGGGTGCCGCAGAGATGCGAATCCGCGCGTCTGCCGGCGAGTACTTCAACGCGTTCTCGATGACATTGGTGAGGATCTGGTCCATGAAGGTCGGATCGACCATGACCAGCGGAAGGTCCGCCGGCAGCAGTACGTCGACGGGACGCCCGGCCGCAGGGCGAATCCGGTACAGCGTCGTGCGCACCAGGTCTTCGAGTGGGTAAGGCTCCGCATCGGCCCGCAGGCCGCCCGCCTCGATACGGCTCATGTCCAGGAGGTTGGTGACCAGTCGGTTGAGTCGCTCGGCCTCAAGGTCGATGGTCCCCGCGCTCGCCTGGCGGTCCTCGGGCGACCACACGAGGTCGGGGTCCATGAGGCTGCCGGCAGCTGCTCGAATCGAGGCGAGTGGCGTCCGCAGATCGTGCGAAACCGAATCCAGCAGCGCCGTCTTGAGAGCGTCACTCTGGCGGGCCAGCTCGGCACTGTTGGCCTCGCTGCGCAGGCGATCCTGCTCGACGGCCTGGCCGATCTGGTCGGCGGCTGCCGCCAGCATCCGCGTCTCCTCCCGGGATGGCGTCCGGGCGGCGCGAGGCCGCAGGGCCCAGAGCGCACCGAGACCGCGTCCGCCCGCAACGATGTTCACGCGCCAGATCTCGAAGTCCCGCACCTGATCGGACTGCGTCGCGGGGTCGGCCCGTCGCCCTCGGGCGGCCGGATCGTGCACCCGCGTCCACCTCGAGGGTTCGTCGCCCGGGGTCCGTTGCAGGATCGAATACGTGGCCGGCTTCGGGAAGAGGGCGTCGAGGTCCGTATCGGTGGTGACGCGTTCGGTCGCGCTGTCCGACCCGAGGACGATGCGGACCCGCGCCACCGATGTCGCCTCGCGCAGGACGCCTGCGATCGCCACCAGCGCGAGGTCTGTGCGCTCGCGCGTGGAGAGCGCGCGGCTGACCTGGAAGAGGACGCGAGCCTCGCGCTCCCTGACCTCGGCCGATTCCGCGCGGCTTCGTTGCTGCGAAGCGAGGTGTCCCACGACGATCCCGACGACCAGCAGCAGGATGAGGTTGATCCACTCTGCGGGGTCGGCGACCGTGAGCGTGTAGAACGGCCGACTGAAGAAGAAGTCGTACAGCAGGAATGCTCCGACGGCGGTGACCACCCCTGCAATCCGTCCAAAGCCGAGTGCGACCAGCACCACGGCGAGGAGATAGACCGTGGCGCCGTTCGTCACGCCTACCCAGTCGCGTAGGACCGCGACAGCCACCGTCACCAGCGCCAGGCTCGCGACCACGGTCGCGATCGCCGACGCCAGGTGGCGACGGTCGAGGTTCCACTGCATCGACATCGTTGGATCGTATCGGACCGCCGACGTGCCCTTCCGACGAGACGTGCAGCCAGACTCTTCGCGGTTAGACTCCCGGTTGGTCGCTTGCCTGCAATCAAGCCGCCAGCGAGAGGGCCAGTTGCGGAGTTGCACTTCTGGGACGCCGACATCGCGCGGGAGATGCAGGCCACTGTCGAGCGGCGAGGCACAGCACACGAGGCGGGCTTCGACGAGTTCGCGTTCCGTCTCCTCGGCGGGTACGTCGACGCAACGCCGCGTCGGATCTTATGGCCTCGAGCAGGACGGCAGCTGGCTGGTGCGCTGCATGTCCGCCCAGGCGGAGGGCCACTACACATTCGTCGAGTTCACCCCCGAGGACCTCGCCAACCTGGCCGCCGAGTCAAGCGCGCCGCGCCGCAAGACCTTCCCGCGCTGGTAGGCCCGACCAACGATCCGCTCAGCCGCTCGCAGCCTCTCGGGCCAGCTGGCCCACGCGGCCGTGCAGCCAGTCGAGGTACGTCTCAGACTCGGGCTTCATGAGCACGCTGCGCACGACGCGTGCGTTCTCGGTGTCGCGCGCCGCCCCCGGGTGCCGAGCCAGGAAGGCCGGCGCGTCGACCCGCAGGACGCTCAGGAAGACCGGATCGTCCGCGTCTCCCATGCCGAGTTGGAGCATGCGCTCGGACGCCGCGTCGATGGCGCTCAGCGAAGCCGGTCGCGTACGCGGGTAGAGGGTGACGATGTCGAGCTCGGGCTGCTGGTAGAGCTCGAGCCACTCGGACGCATCGATCAGGCCGGCCCAGCGCATCGCCGCGCGACGCCCGGCGGCCATCACGGCGCCCAGCCCGCCGCGTGTCAGGGGCAGCAGCCGGAGCGTCAGCCACAGCGCCGCAGCGGAGGCGCCGGCGCGCGAGCATTCGAGGCTGATCTCGCCGAGGTGCAGCTCACTCGAGGTGAAGTAGGTGTACGGGGAGTCGTGCACGTAGAAGCGCCCCACCGACGGGTCGGCGAAGAGCACAGCGCCGCATCCGTAGGGTTGGAGCCCGTGCTTGTGCGGATCCACGACGACCGAATCGCAGCGCGCGATCGCCAGCCACGGAGCGGCTGGAATGCCCTCGGCGCCCTCCCGCCCGAGGAGCGTGAAGAAGCCCCCGTACGCGGCGTCGACGTGCAGGCGAACGCCGTATCGCTCGGCCAGCGGCAGCGCCTCGTCGATGGGGTCGATGGCGCCGAGGCCGGTGGTCCCCGCGGTCAGCACGACCGTTCCGACCTTCCCCGTGCGCAACAGCCGCTCGAGCGCCTCGAGGTCCATGCGGCCGCGCGCATCCACCGGCACGCTGTGTCCCTCCATGCCCAGCACGCCGCACATCCGGGCATGGGTGTAGTGACTGTCCGCGCTGTAGGCGATGCCGCGATCCGGATGGATCTGGCGCGCCACGTAGAGCGCCTCGAGGTTTGCGATCGTGCCACTGCTGGTGAGGTGCCCGAGGTGCGAGTCGAAGCCGAACATCGCAGCGAGGTCGGCCACGACCTCCTTCTCCATCGCCGCCGTGGCAGGGCCGCCGTCGAGCGCGTGGTTGTTCGGGTTGATGAGCATCGCCGCGAGGTAGCCGACGACCGCGACCGGATGCGGCGGCTTGAGCATCTGGCCGGCGTAGCGCGGATGGAAGAACGGGTAGTTGTCGTGCAGCCGCGCGCCGAAGACCTCGAACGCTGCGGCCAGCTGCTCGTCGCTGACGGCGAGGGATGGGTGGGTCGCGTACTCCCCGTGCGTATCCGCCCACGCCTGGACCTCCGCGACCGCGCGCTCGAGCCACGGCCCAAGCTCGATCACCGCAGCCGCTCGGCGTCCCGCGCTGCCTCCACGTTGCGCTGCCACTCCCCGTCTCGAGGCGCCCCGACGTCTCGCAGCGCCTCGCCGTTTCCGAGGGCCATGCTCGCGAAGGTCGCCATGTCGGGCGCGGTGAGGTCCGGCGAGGCCGACGCAGGAGGCGTGGCGCCGAAGCCTGGCCGGTCGCCGCCGCGGTTGATCCACGCTGTCGAGAGTCCGAGTTCCTTCGCCGGGCCGTGGTCGTGGTAGAGGCTCTGCGCCACGTGCAGGATTCGATCGTGCGGCACGGCCATGCGTTCGAGGGCGACCTCGAAGCCCCGCGGCTTCGGCTTGTAGCTGCGGACCTGCTGCGCGGTGACCACCCAATCGAAGGTGACTCCGAGCCTCCGGTTCGAGAGAGCGAACAGGTCGTCGTCGCAGTTCGTGATGACCCCGAGCCGGAACCGTTTGGCGAGGCGGGCGAGCGCCGGCGCCGAGTCGGCGAACGGCGGCCAGGCGCCAACCGACTGGGAGAAGGCGAGCGAGTCCTCCGGGCTCGGCTCGATGCGATAAGCGTGACAGACGCCGCGGAGTGCCCAGGCCAGCACGTCGCGATAGCCCACGTAGTCGCCCGACTCGACGGTCGCCTCGTGCCGTGCGTAGGTCTCGAGCAGCTCGTCGTCCGCGGCGGTCACGGCGTGCCGTTCCAGCACCGGCCGCAGCGCAGCCAGGATGCCGGTCTCCCAGTCGATCAGCGTCCCGTAACAGTCGAACGTGATCGCCTCGATCCGTGCGAAGTCGACGTCGCCGCTCAGATGCCACCTCCGGGGACGCTCGCCGGGGCCAAGCCGCCGATCTCGTACTCGACGCCAGCCAGAGAATTTGACGCCAGGGCCGCGTCCATCGCCTCGTGCGAGACCCAGGACGTGGCGACGACGCGCTCGTCGGCGTCGGCAGGCCCGAAGCGTCGACCGGCACGCGCTTCCACGACGCCATCGCACGACATGACGTCCGGGAGCACCCGCTCGCGCAACATGCCGTCGAACGTCGCAGGTGCAGCCACCGGTCCGATCGTGATCAACCGCAGGACAGACGGTCCTGCCGTGGTCGACACCCTCCGCCGCCTCTCTCTGCAAGCCAACGCTTGTAAACGACTCTGAGAGCATCTTGCAAGCTCAGTCTTTGCGACTGCCTGTCGATCATCGCACCATCGCGGGCGCAGCATTGCGGTCTGAGCGCATCGCATGCGGGGTAGCACGCCATGGAGAACCGCGAAATCGCCGAAGACGATGTGGTCCTGCGGCTCCTGGAGCCCGATGAAGAGTTGCAGACCCGGGCGTTGGCCATCGACGGCGAGGTCGCCGTCACCGACCGTCGCATCCTCGTGCGGACCGGTGCGCGCGTCTCCCTGAACGTACCCGTCGAGCGCCTCCGCCGCATCCAGTTCGACGTGGAGCGCTCCCGACCGGCGACCATCGTGATCGTCCCTGAGCATCCCTCGGACGAGCCCCAGGTCCTCGGCATTCTCCCCGACGAGATCGAGGCCGCGGCCCGCGCCGTCGCGGAAATCGGGAAGCGACTCTCGCACCTCTAGCGACATGGCCGGCCGCCTCCCAGGCCTGAGCCCGGCACCCGACGCTCCAGACGCGGCTGCCCGCGGACTTGACAGGGATGAGGAAACGCGGCAATACTGAACCGGATGGTTCACTATTCACCGGTCGATCGGACCTTCGGCGCTCTCGCCGACCCTACCCGCCGCCTCATTCTCGAGCGGCTCGGCCGGGGAACCGCGACGATCAGCGAGCTTGCCGAGCCGTTCGGCATGTCGCTTACGGGGATGAAGAAGCACGTCCGCGTCCTCGAGGACGCCCAGCTCGTCGCGACCGTGAAGGTTGGTCGGACGCGGCTGTGCCACCTCGGGCCACGGCGGCTCGACGACGTCCGCGAGTGGGTCGAGGTCTACCGGCGGATGGTGAACGAGCAGTTGGATCGGTTCGGGGACCTCCTCGAACGGACAAAAGGAGAAAGACCATGACCGTCGAGCAGCAGAACCCCTACGCCGTCACATTCACGAAGCCGAACGAACTCGAGTTCCGGGTCAAGCGCCTCTTCGACGCTCCGATCGAGCGCGTCTGGGCGACGTACACGGATCCGACCCTCATCCCCCAGTGGTGGGGCCAGGGCACGATCGTCGACCGTTTCGACCTCAGGGAAGGCGGCAGCTGGCGGTTCGTGACGAACCCCGGCACGGAGCGGGAGGGCGCGGTCAGCGGCGACTTCCTGGAGGTCGTTCCGCCGACCCGCCTCGTCCAGACGTTCGGGATGGAGGGCCCCTATGGCAAGCCGTTCACCCAGACGATCGAGTTCGAGCGCGTCGGCGAGGGTACGCGACTCGCGGTCACCTCGCGCTTCGACACCACCGAGGAGCGCGACGGCGTCGTGGCGTACGGTGCCGAGAAGGGCGCGATCGGCGGCTGGGTGCGCCTCGACGCGCTGCTCAAGAAGCTCGCCGCCGCCTGACCGGCGACGCCCGCCAGTGCGGGACGGACACACAACGGGCCGGTTCCCGAGCGGGACCGGCCCGTCCTCGTACTACCGTAACGGCGGCACCGCCCAGGGGGATGGAGACACGATGAGCATGGCCACGAGGACGGGGGCGAAGTCGGCTGCGAAGTCGGCTGCGAAGTCGGCTGCATCCCACGTTTCCGGCAGCCACGATCTGATCCGCGTGCAGGGCGCGCGCGAGAACAACCTCAAGGACGTCACCGTCGAGATCCCGAAGCGCCGGTTGACGGCCTTCACCGGCGTCTCCGGCTCGGGCAAGAGCTCGCTGGTGTTCGACACGATCGCCGCGGAGTCGCAGCGGCTGATCAACGAGACCTACAGCGCCTTCGTGCAGGGTTTCATGCCCACGCTGGCAAGGCCGGAGGTCGACCTGCTGGACGGGCTGACGACGGCGATCATCGTCGGCCAGGAGCGCATGGGCGCCAACGCCCGATCCACCGTCGGCACGGCCACCGACGCCAACGCGATGCTGCGGATCGTCTTCAGCCGGCTCGGGCAGCCGCACATCGGTTCCCCGAACGCCTTCTCCTTCAACGTGCCCTCGGTCCGAGGGAGCGGTGCGATCACGGTTGAACGCGGTGCCGGCCAGACCGTGGGACGAACCTTCAGCCGCACCGGCGGCATGTGTCCGCGCTGCGAGGGCATGGGCTCGGTCACCGACTTCGACCTCTCCCAGCTCTACGACGACAGCAAGTCGCTCAACGAGGGTGCACTCACAATCCCCGGCTACAGCATGGAAGGCTGGTACGGCCGCATCTTCAGCGGCTGCGGCTTCTTCGACCCAGACAAGCCCATCCGCAGGTTCACGAAGAAGGAGCTGCACGATCTCCTCTACAAGGAGGCGACCAGGATCAAGGTCGACGGCATCAACCTGGCGTACGAGGGGCTGGTCCCGAAGCTCCAGAAGTCGATGCTGTCCAAGGACGTCGAAACCTTGCAGCCGCACGTCCGCGCGTTCGTTGAGCGCGCGGTGACGTTCACTGCCTGCCCCGAGTGCGGTGGCACCCGGCTCGTCGAAGCTGCTCGGTCGTCGATGATCAAGGGGATCAACATCGCCGACGCCTGCGCGATGCAGATCAGCGACCTCGCCGGGTGGGTGCGGGGTCTGGACGAACCGTCGGTGGCGCCACTGCTGGCGTCGCTGGGCGAGACCCTCGACTCGTTCGCGGAGATCGGACTCGGCTACCTCAGCCTGGACCGTCCGTCCGGCACGCTGTCTGGTGGCGAGGCGCAGCGCACCAAGATGATCCGCCACCTCGGGTCGTCTCTGACCGACGTCACCTACGTTTTCGACGAGCCGACGATCGGCCTGCACCCCCACGACATCCAGCGGATGAACGACCTGCTGCTGCAGCTGCGCGACAAGGGCAACACGGTGCTCGTCGTGGAGCACAACCCGGAGTCGATCGAGATCGCCGACCACGTCGTCGATCTCGGTCCCGGCGCGGGCGCTGCCGGTGGCGAGGTGGTGTTCGAGGGAACCGTAAAGGGCCTGCGGGCCAGCGGGACGCTCACCGGGCGGCACCTGGACGACCGGGCCTCCTTGAAGCTGTTGCTGCGGAAGTCGTCGGGAGCGCTGGAGGTGCGCGGCGCCAACGCCCACAACCTGCGGGACGTCGACGTCGACATACCGCTCGGCGTGCTGGTGGTGGTCACGGGAGTGGCCGGGTCTGGAAAGAGCTCACTGATCCACGGCTCGGTGTCAGGGCGGGACGGAGTGGTGTCCATCGACCAGGTCGCGATCCGCGGCTCGCGACGCAGCAACCCGGCGACGTACACCGGGCTGCTCGACCCGATCCGCACGGCGTTCGCGAAGGCCAACGGCGTGAAGCCCGCGCTGTTCAGCGCCAATTCCGAGGGCGCCTGCCCCAACTGCAACGGCGCCGGCGTCATCTACACCGACCTGGCGATGATGGCCGACGTCGCCACCACCTGCGAGGAGTGCGAGGGCAAGCGGTTCGGGGCATCGGTGCTGGAGTACCACCTCGGCGGCCGCGACATCAGCGAGGTGCTCGCGATGTCGGTGACCGAGGCCGGGGAGTTCTTCGGAGCCGGCGAGGCTCGCACGCCGGCCGCGCACGCCATTCTCGACCGGCTCGCCGACGTCGGGCTCGGCTACCTCAGCCTCGGGCAGCCGCTGACCACGCTGTCCGGCGGCGAGCGGCAGCGGCTCAAGCTGGCCACCCACATGGCCGAGAAGGGCCACGTCTTCGTCCTGGACGAACCGACCACCGGCCTCCACCTCGCCGACGTGGAGCGGCTGCTCGGCCTGCTCGACCGGCTCGTCGACTCCGGCAAGTCCGTCATCGTCATCTCGCACCACCAGGCGGTCATGGCGCACGCCGACTGGATCATCGACCTCGGCCCAGGCGCCGGCCACGACGGCGGCCGGATCGTCTTCGAGGGCAGGCCCGCCGACCTCGTCGCCGCCCGCTCCACCCTCACCGGCGAGCACCTCGCGACCTACGTCGGCGGCTGACCCGTTGCCGGAGCGGCCTCCGCGACGACCAGCAGCACATCCAGGTGCCGCGGCCCGTGCACTCCCTCCACGCGCTGGAGCTCGATGTCGCTCGTGGCGGACGGCCCACTGATCCACGTCAGGGGACGCTGCGGTACGAGTCGGCGTAGCGCCTCCGGGACCGTGCCGACCACCTGGTCGGTTCGGACCACGCAGAGGTGGTAGTCGGGCAGCAGGGACAGCACCCGCCTGCCCTGGTCGGCGCCCGCGTCGAGGACGATCGTGCCGGTCTCCGCGATCGCGACGGCGCAGCCGGTGATCACACCGTCGAGGGCGTCGAGGTCGTGCTTGGAGAGTTGCGGGTCGTCGGCCACGGCTTCCACCGTTGCCTGCGTCAGCCACTCGGCCGGGACGCCGGCAGGAACCGCGATTCGGCGCGCACCCTGCGCCTCGAGCACCTTTGCCACCGCGCCCGGGAGGCCGGAGTCCGTCGTCCGGTGCACCGTGGCTCGGTAGTCCTCGACGCGTTCGACGAAGAGCTCGATCACCCCGATCGAGGGATCGAGCGAGAGCTGGTAGTCGCGCGGGATCGTCCCGGCTGGTGGGGCGTCGCGCAGGGCGGATCGGATGCGACCGAGGACCGCGTCCCGGCCGCTCCGCGCCCCATCCCGGCGATCCTTCACGACTCGCCGCGCCCCACGCGTGCCCACCAGCGCCGAAACGATTCGGGTGGCGGCGCCTTCAGGTCGCGCTTCTTGAACCATTGGCCGATCATGCCGGGCGCCCGCACTCGGCCAATCATTCCGCGCCGACCAACCAGGCGCGCCGCGAGCGCCGCCGAGCGCTCCGCGAGCCCAAGCCGGCGGCGCCCGCCGAACGTCCAGCCCAGCAGTCCCATCGATGCCGATTCACCGCTTGGTGGAAGCGCGTGCTTGTGCTCCACCACCTTCGCCCGGAGATGCACGAGCACCTCGGGGATGTCGATCCGGACCGGGCACACCTCGAAGCAGGCCCCGCACAGCGACGAGGCAAAGGGGAGGGAGGAGGTCTGCGCGTCGACCGGCCCCTGGTTGACGCCCCGCAGCTGCGGCGTGAGGATCGCGCCGATCGGCCCCGGGTAGGGCGACCCGTAGGCCCGGCCGCCGGTGCGCTCGTAGACCGGGCACACGTTGAGGCAGGCGGAGCAGCGGATGCACCGGAGCGTCTGGCGGCCGACCTCGTCCGCGAGCACGTTCGTCCTGCCGTTGTCGACCAGAATGAGGTGGAACTCCTGCGGTCCGTCGCCCGGCGTGACGCCGGTCCACATGGTCGTGTAGGGGTTCATGCGCTCCGCCGTCGAGGAGCGCGGCAGCACCTGGAGGAAGACCTCCAGGTCGCGCCACGTGGGCAGCAGCTTCTCGATCCCGAGCAGCGTGATCAGGACGTCGGGAAGCGTCAGGCACATGCGGCCGTTGCCCTCCGATTCGACGACCATGACCGTCCCGGTCTCGGCGATGGCGAAGTTGCCGCCGGAGATGCCAACCTTGGCGCGCAGGAACTTCTCGCGCAGGTGCAGCCGCGCCGCCTCGGCCAGCTCCGCCGGGTTGTCGGAGAGATCCGCGGGCGCCGGCCGCCCGACGTCCTTCATCTCGCTCGTGAAGATGTCGCGGATCTCCGAGCGATTGCGGTGGATGGCCGGCACCAGGATGTGGGAAGGCAGATCGTGACCGAGCTGCACGATCAGCTCCGCGAGGTCGGTCTCCCAGGCGTCGATGCCGGCCACCGCGAGCGCCTCGTTCAGCTCGATCTCCTGGGTCGTCATCGACTTGACCTTCACCACCTCGCTCGCTCCGTGAGCGCGGACGATGCCGACGACGATGGCGTTGGCCTCGGCGGCGTCGCGCGCCCAATGCACGATCCCACCGGCCGCCGTGACCTTCCCCTCCAGCTGCTGGAGGTAGCCGGGCAGATCCCGCAGCACCTCGTCCTTGATGGCCGCCGCCGCGAGCCGCAGGTCCTCCCAGTCCGCGCGCTCGCCAACCGCCCTCGCGCGCTTGTTGCGGATCGTGGTGGTGGCGTGCCGCAGGTTCGTCCGGAGCTGCTCGTCGGCGAGCGCCTCCCGTGCCGCGACCGGGAAGGGCGGCGTGCCGCTGAACGTGGGCAGCGGCTCGTGGAGGCCGTAGCGCTCGGGCGCCGTCACGCCGTGTCTCCCGCCGTGGCGAGGATCTCCGCGAGGTGCATGACCCTGATCGGCGAGCGATCGCGCGAGAGCAACCCACCGAGGTGCATCAGGCAGGAGGTGTCCGAGGCGGTGAGGACCTCGGCCCCGGTCGAGAGGATGGCGTCGAGCTTGTCGCGGCCCATCGCGACGGACGTGTCCGCGTTCTTGACGGCGAACGTGCCGCCGAACCCGCAACACTCGTCGGCACCCGGGATGTCGACGAGCGTCAGGCCTTCGACCATTCCCAGCAGCCTGCGCGGACGGTCGCCGATCGCCATCAGTCGAAGGGAGTGGCAGGTCGGGTGGAGCGCAACCCGGTGCGGGAACCGGGCGCCGACGTCCGTCACCCCCGCGACATCGACGAGGAATTCGGTCAGCTCGTAGACGCGCGGCACGATCTCGGCGACGGCCGCGGGGAGCGTGACGTCCAGCCCGCGGTCAACGGCGTGGCGCGCGACCGTCGGATACGAGTGGCGGACCATCCCGGCGCATGACGCCGATGGGGTCACCACGGCGTCGTAGCCCGCGAACGCCTCGCTGAAGTGCCGCGCGAGCGGGACGCAGGCGTCCCGGTAGCCCGTGTTGAAGTGCATCTGGCCGCAGCACGTCTGGCTTTCCGGGAAGTCCACCTCGTGTCCCAGCCGGCGCAGCAGCCGCACGACCGCCTGGCCCACCTCGGGGAACAGCAGATCGTTGAAGCAGGTAACGAAGAGCGCGACCCTCACGCCGTCAGGCTAGCGGATCGCTTCGGCCGGCGACCGTCATCGCGCGCCCGGGCCGCAGCAGGAATGGCGGCAGGAAGGCCGGCATGTTGGAGAGCGGCAGCACATCCGGGTGGAGCTCGATCCCGAGTGCATCCTGCATGAACCGGCGACGCGCCTGGACGCGGCTCCAGGCGTCGGGATGAGCCGCGGCGAAGGCGTCGCGCAGGCCCTGGTCGGCAAGGGCCACCCCGTCCTCGATGTTGGTGGTGAACCAGTCGGTCCCGGTGGCCGGGATGATGTCGACCTGGAAGACCATGCCGGAGCGCAGCTCGACCGTCGAACCAGGCGCTACCGGCGAGTTCACCCACTCGTCCAGGCTGAGCTGGTGCCCGGGGTTGAGGGTGACGCCGAAGAAGGGATCGCCCAGTCGCAGGTGGACGACGTCCCACAGCGTTCCTCCGGTCTGGCCGATGCGCAGCGCCCCGTACCAGTCCACGACGGCCGCGAAATAGGGCGCCACGAGACGCTCGAGGTAGTCGCGGATGCCGTCCGGCAGCTCATCCTCGTCCTCGACCACGAATCCGGCGCGACAGGTCAGGGCGCCCCATATGCCGAAGGCCACGGTGAAGGGGTCGCCTCGCTCGATCGGCCGGTCACCCGGGCTCAGCAACCCCAGCGAGGCCCGCGGTCCCGCGGTCAGCATCAGGTGGCAGGAGAGCGGCATGCCGTTCCAGCCGAGGAGCCGAACGGCTTCGCGCTCCGTCATCCCGGGACGCAGCCCGGCCAGCAGTTGCCGCACACCCTGCGAGGTCTGGCACGAGGCGTACTCGAAGGCCGCCAGTTGCTCGACCTCGTTGATGACGCGCAGCCCGTCGGCGGCGTCGATCAGGAGACTCGTGGCGTTCGTGACGGAACCGACCAGGCCCGCCAAGCCCCGCAGCTCATCGACGATGTACGCCGGGAGATCGGTCTTCCAGGGCTCATCGTACGTCTTCCAGCCGATGACCCCGACGCGGGTGCCCGTGCGAACGCCCTCGTGGCCGAGGATCTCGACAAGCGTGCGCGAGCGATCGCGTGGTTGGCCCGGCAGGCTGAATTCCTGGAACAGGTGGCGTCGCATCGCCAGGGGCGCCGCACCTGCCATACCGAAACACTCGTTGCCAACCAGGATCGCCGGCTCGCCGTCGCGCCCCACAACGAGGAGTGCCTCCTCGAAACGCGGATCGAACCCGGCGAGCCAGGCCAGGTTGGCGCTGTGCTCGCGGTCGGCGTAGATGACCACCGAGTCAAGGCCCTGGCCGGACGCGCGTTCCCTGAGACGGGAGAGCCGCTCCAGGTGAACCGCCGCGGGGATCTCCGGGCCGGTCTCGGGCATGCCGAACTCCGGCAGGTCGATATCGCGGAGCTGCGAGGTCCTCATGCGCGGTCAGCGTAATTGACCACGACCCGCTGGGCAGGCCGCCGTCCTTGAAGTCGGGGCCGGGTTAGGCTGGTCGCATGGAGCCGCAGCCGCCGCTGATTGGACGCGCCGCAAGCTGGGATTCCGCGTACCGGAACGGGTCGCCGCCATGGGACATCGGCCGTCCGCAAGCGGCCTTCGTCCGCCTCGCCGACGCCGGCCTGATCGAGTCGCCGGTGCTCGACTCCGGCTGCGGGACCGGCGAGCACGCCCTGTTGCTCGCGTCGAGGGGACTCGACGTCGTTGGCCTCGATATCTCGCCGGCGGCGATCGCGAAAGCCCGCGAGAAGGCGTCCGAGCGGGGGATCGCGGCGACCTTCGTGGTGGGGGACGCGATGGAGCTGACGTCGCTGGGACGGTGGTTCCAGACGGTCATCGATTCGGGCGTCTTCCACGTCTTCGAGACGACCGAAGAGGTGGCGCGCTACGTCGCCAGCGTGCACGCCGTCCTTGAGCCAGAAGGCGTGCTTCACCTGATGTGCTTCTCGGACCAGGAGCCTGGCACGTGGGGACCCAGGCGCGTCAGCCGCGACGAGCTCAGGTCCGCCTTCGCCGTCGGGTGGGTGATCGAGTCGATCGAGCCTGCCGAATTCACGGTGAATCGCCCGATGGAGGCGGCGAAGGCCTGGCTGGTGCGTTGCCGGCGTACCAGCGCCTGAGCGAAAGGGCTAGCCGGCGGCTACC
>JBBRYO010000033.1:0-22827 GCA_038237595.1 Candidatus Limnocylindrales bacterium
ACTCCGGCCGGGACTCCCGCGGAAACCGCCGGTGAGACACCCGCGGTCACGCCTGCTCCGACTCCATTCGGCCTCCAGCCGTCCAACGTGCCGGCCGGCGCCGTCGTGGTTCGCTGGTACTGCTGCCTCGGCGCCGGTGACGCGCCCGAGCAGGTGGCAGTCGAGGAGGCCGTGGTCAACAAGTTCAACGCCACGCACACCGACGTGCAGCTCGCGTTCGAAGGCGTGCCGTACTCCGGCGCCCGCGACGCGCTCTCGACCGAGATTGCGGGCGGCAACGCCCCGGACATCGTCGGACCGGTCGGCATCGGTGGAGCGAATGCCTTCAACGGTCAGTGGCTGGTCCTGACCGATCTCATCAACAAGAACCACTACGACATGAAGCAGTACCAGACCGGTGCTGTTGACTTCTACAAGATCGGCGGCCAGCAGGTCGCCATCCCTTTCGCGATCTACCCGTCGTCGCTGTTCTATCAACGCGGGCTGTTCTCGGAGATCCAGCTGTCGGAGCCGCCGCACAAGTACGGCGATCCATACACCGTGACCGGGGCCAAGGGCACGGCGCTGTTCGGCGTCAGTGAGGGCGCCACGGTCCCGTGGAACTACGACACGGTCAACAAGCTCTCGATGCTCCTCACCGTCGACGTGAACGGCAAGGACGCGACCGAGGACGGCTTCGACCCAACGCAGATCGTGCAGTACGGCTTCGAGCCGCAGCGCGATGACCTGCGCGACATCGGCGCCTACTTCCAAGCCGGGCAGCTGGCCGCTGCTGACGGCAAGACGGTCCAGATCCCAGATGCCTGGGCTGCCGCATGGAAGTTCATGTACGACGGCACCTGGAAGCAGCACACGATCATGACCGGCCCCACCTTCCAGAGCCAGGAATTCAACGGCGGAGGCTATGCCTTCTGCTCCGGCAAGGTGGCCATGGAACCCAACTTCCTTTGGTCCAAGTATTGCCTCGGGACCGCCGGCTCCAACTGGGACCTTGCCGCGATTCCTTCCTACCAGAACGGCCCGCCTTCGGCGGCGTTCAACGCGGACACGTTCCGCATCATGAAGACCACCAAGCACCCCGACGCGGCGTTCGAGGCCATGACGTACCTCGAGGGCGAGGGCTCCAAGGACCTGCTCCAGACGTACGGCGGCATGCCGGCGCGCCCGAACGAGCAGGCGGCATTCTTCGATGACATCAACCAGAACGACTGCTGCAGGACGGACAGCCCCCCGGCGGACTGGAACGTCGCCAAGGCTGGCGTCAAGTACGCCGACAACCCGAACTTCGAGGCGTTCATGCCCGCCTACAACCAATCCCTCGACATCCTCAACAAGTACCTGACGAAGTGGACGTCCACCGACGGACTGGTCATGGATGACGAGATCGCGGCACTGAAGCAGGAGCTCCAGGCCGCGTGGGACGCCAATCCCCTTCCGTGACAGCGATCTCGCTTCCACGGCGAGCTCGCATGACGCCCCTGGCGCGCCGAGAGGCGCGCTGGGGGCTCTTCTTCCTGTCCCCGTGGATCATCGGGTTCGTGCTCTTCCAGCTCTACCCGACGATCGCGACCCTCATCTTCACGTTCACCAACATCAGCATCACGCAGCCACAACCCCTTCAGTTCGTGGGGCTCAAGAACTACCAGCAGCTCCTCGCCGACCAACAGGTGTGGCAGTCCCTCGGGGTCACGGTCAAGTTCGCCATCATCTGGCTCCCCTTCACGCTGGTGGTCCCATTCATCGTCGCGCTGCTGCTCAACAGCCCGAAGCTGCGCGCGCCCAGCATCTTCCGGATCCTGTTCTTCATGCCGTACGTGGTGCCCTTCGTGGCCAGCGTGCTGATCTGGCAGAGCATGCTCACGGGCAGCACCGGCTGGGTCAACGAGTTCCTGCGGACGATCGGTATTACCAAGCCGCCCGATTGGCTCCAGGATCCCAACTGGATCTATCCGGGCCTCATCTTCGTGGGCGTCTGGGGCATCGGAGCCGGGGTGATCGTCAACCTGGCAGGGCTGAAGGGCGTTCCGACCGAGCTCTACGACGCGGCCAAGATCGACGGCGCCGGCTGGTGGGGCCAGCTTCGCAACGTGACCCTGCCGCTCATGTCCCCGGTCATCTTCTATTCCCTGATCCTGAGCATGGTCGAAGTCCTCCAGTACTTCCTGCCTGCCTATGTCCTCAAGGGACCCACCGGAGAGCCAGGCGGCACGACCAACTTCTTCAACCTCTACATCTACAAGACGTTCTTCACGTACCAGAACATGTCCTACGGGGCGACGCTGGCGTGGCTGCTCTTCGTGCTCACGCTGGCTGGGACGCTTGTGCTGTTTGCCGGGGCGCGCCGCTGGGTCTACTACGCCGGGGAGCGCTAGCGAGATGCGAATCGCCACTCCCGGACGCCGTGCCGCCAGCATCGCCGCTCGCGGCGTCGGCCACCCGCGGCTCAAGAAGTACTCGCAGTCGTTCGTCCTGACGTTCCTTGCCACCGCCCTGCTGGCAGGGTTCCTGTCGCCGCTGCTGCGATCGGCCACCCTTTCCATCAAGGACACGCAGCAGATCAATACCCTTGGCGCGCCGATCTACCCGGCGGACCCGGAGAAGTTCGTCTACAACGGCCGGAGCCTGGACGTCTACCAAGTGCCGATCGACGGAACCGTGCGAAACCTCGCGCTCGTGCAGGGGGGCCGCTCGTCCGGCCAGTTCGTCGATCCTCTGAACCCTGGAGCCGGCGTCATCACATGGCAGGGTTCGTATCGCGCGCTCTCGCCCGCATGGGTGCTCGCGCCGCACCCGGAGAACTATTCGAATGCCTGGGACCTGATCAACTTCCCGCGCCTGCTGTTCAACACGGTGGTGATCGCGCTCATCGGCATGATCGGGACCCTGCTTTCCTGCACCATCGTGGCGTACGGGTTTGCCCGTTTCCGATTCCCCGGCCGCAACCTCCTGTTCCTGCTGCTCATCTCGACGATCTTCCTGCCGGCCACGGTCACGATCGTCCCGACGTACACGACCTGGCTGTGGCTGGGAGCGCTGAAAGCGGACATCGGCTATCTCGCCTGGGCACCGCTGCTCGTGCCGACCTTCTTCGCGAACGCATACGACGTATTCCTAATGCGCCAGTACTTCCTCACGATCCCGCGGGAAATGGACGAGGCGGCAGCCATGGATGGCGCCGGGCCGATCCGGACGCTGGTGTCTGTCATCCTTCCACAGGCGTGGCCGGTAGTGATCGCGGTGGGAATCTTCCACTTCATCTACTCGTGGAACGACTTCTTCGGCCCGCTGATCTACCTCGGCGGGAAGCCCGACCTGCAGCCGCTGGCCCTGGGCCTCCAGCAGTTCAATGCGATCCGCGCCGTGCGCGAGCCCGGTCTCATCCAGGCGAGTACGATCATGACACTGCTCATCCCGGTCGCGTTGTTCGTCCTCTTCCAGCGCGTGTTCACGCGCGGAATCGTGATCACGGGAGTCGACAAATAGCCCGCTTCAGGGTCGCCCTGACGTTCGACGTCGAGCACCCCGACCGGCCCACCCACTCCGGGGTCACGGAGAAGCTGCTCGACCAGCTGGGCGAGTTGGAAGTGCGCTCGACGATGTTCGTGCAGGGCCGCTGGGCACAGGCATACCCGAAGGTCGCGAGACGCATCGCGCCTGAGGGCCACCTCGTCGGCAACCACTCGCACTTCCACGCCAGGATGCCGATGCTCACTGGCCGTGGTCTCCGATCGGACGTGCAGTCGGCTGAGGCGGCGATCAGGCGGGCCTGCGGAGTGGACCCCCGACCCTGGTTCCGCTGCCCCTTCGGGGCCGGCGGCGAGAGCCCGGAGCTGCTGGCCGGTCTCGACAGGCTCGGCTATCGCGAGGTCGGCTGGAGCGTCGACGGGCACGACTGGGCACACCGCACCGGACCTCCGGTCATCGAGCGTGCCGTGCGCGGCGTCACGGCGCACGGGGACGGCGCTGTCGTGCTCTTCCACGGCTGGCCGCGCTCAACGCCCGAGGCGGTGCCCGAGGTGGTCCGGCAGCTGCGGGCCGCCGGGGCCGACTTCGTGCGACTCGACGAGTTCGACGCGCTGCCCACGCAGCTTGGGGCCGCTCCGAGCGAGGCGACCGTCACCGAATGAAGGCCGCGGTCCTCGGAATCGATGGCGGGAACTCCAAGGCTGACGTCGTGCTTGTCACCGCCGACGGCACGCTGCTCTCGGCCGTGCGAGGGCAGACGGTCTCCCACCAGGCCATCGGGCTGGAGGCGGGCATGACGCGGCTCGATTCCCTGGTTCGCGAGGCAGCCCGGAATGCGGAACTGCCCGACCACCTGCCCGTTGCCGACCTGGCGGTCGCCTCGCTTGCCGGCGCCGACTATCCGCCGGACATCCGGCAACTGACGCGGGCGATCGAAGCGCACCGCCATGCGCCTCGAAGCGTGGTCGTGAACGACACCATCGGCGCGCTGCGGGCCGGCGCGCTGCGGCCCTGGGGCGTGGTGCTGATCTGCGGGCAGGGCGTCAACGCGGCGGCCATCGCGCCGAACGGTCGGATGGCGCGTTTCCCTGCGGTCGGGGACATCGCCGGCGATTGGGGTGGAGGCGGCGGCGTCGGCATGGCCGGACTTCAGGCCGCGATCCGTGCGCGCGATGGGCGCGGGCCGCGCACCAGCCTCGAACGTGGTGTGCCGGCACACTTCGGCCTGGCCCGCCCGGCGTCCGTGACCCGCGCGATGTACGACGGCCGCATTGCCGAAAACCGGGTCGGCGAACTCTCACCGGTGGTCTTCGCGGCGGCGCAGGAGGGCGATGGGGTCGCCCGCGCTATCGTCGACCGCCTCGCCGCCGAGCTGGTGGGGATGGCGGCAGCGCTCGTCAGGCGCCTCGGGATCAGGCGACAGGAGCTCGAAGTTGTGCTGGCGGGCGGCGTGTTCCGAAACGACGACTCGGCGTTCTACGCGGCCCTCGAGCAGGGCATCCGCGCCGTCGCTCCGCACGCGAAACTCATCCGCCTGCTATGGCCGCCCGTGGTCGGAGCGGCACTCCTGGGACTGGACATGCTCGCGGGAGGCGACGCGGGACCCGAGGTGGTGGCGCGGTTGCGCGCCTCGGTCGGAGCATGGGACCGGGAGATCACCGCAGCCAACGGCTTCAAGTAGGCCCGCCCGCCCGACCCCAAACGGGCCTGCAAAACTAGAACATCTGTTCTACTCTGCACGAGGCATGAGCAGCTTCGAGATCCGCGTGGAGCTGCGACCGCCGCCCGAGCCCGTGCAGCTCGCACTCGCGATCTGAGGCCGGCCCGAGAATCGAAGCGACCCCGCCGAAGCGGGGTCGCTTGCACTGTCCCGGCTAGTCCGATGGCGATGAAACCATCAGCCGTCTGCCACGCCACAAGGGCATCTATCACGCCGGCTGCACCGGCTACCCTAACCCAACCTACCCATGACCTTGTGCCTGGGGCAGTTGTGCTGTCAACCAGCACCCCGCAAGTCTACTTGACGGGCGCAAGTGGCTCAAGTGGAGTATGCAGTCTGCATCGTTAATATTCCGTAACGTTTACCGTCCGCAGCACGAATCAGGGTGCCTGGACGGTCACGCGGTTCATCACCAGCGGGTTGATTGCCGCGTTGCTCTGACCTCCAGCGTTGGGCATCGCGGCGATCTTGTCGACCACGTCCATGCCGCTCACGACGTTGCCGAAGATCGCATAGGGGTAGTGCGCCGCGTTCAGCGCGTCTGCTGCGGAGTCCGAGAGGACGATGAAGAACTGCGACCCCTGCGAGTTCGGGTTCGATGTGCGCGCCATCGCAAGCGTGCCACGGTGATACGTGCCAACGAGGGGTTCGTCGGTGATGGAGTACCCGGGGCCGCCGCTGCCATTCCCGGCCGGATCTCCGCCCTGGATCACGAATCCCGGCACCAGTCGATGGAAGGTCGTGCCGTTGTAGAAGCCCGCGTTTGCGAGGTTGACGAAGTTCTGTGAGGCGACCGGCTCCGATCGGTTGTACACCTCGGCAACGATGTCGCCGAGCTGCGTCGAGATGGTGACCTTCGTGCCATCGCCGGACGGCGATGCCGGTGGGTTCGACAGGGGAGTGGCGGACGGCGGCCCGATGGGGCCGACGGTGCCCGCGGCAGGGACGCTGTTGGTGGGACGCTGTGATGCGCCATTGCCGCCGCCCTGAAGCACGCTGAGCCCGACGGTTCCCACCAGCACCACCCCGAAGATCACGGCGACGCTCGCGATTCCCGGTCGCACGAGGCTCGATCGGGCCTGGAGCGCGGGACCGCTCGCCGAGCGGGAGACCCGCATCGTCGGCGGACCCGCCTTGCCATGGCTCCCGGACGGCGGGCCGCGGCGCCGCTTCCCCTTGGGAGGGTTCGGCGCACCTCGCCCCTGTCGAGGGCCGCTCATCGCGAGCTCACGGTGGGCGCGGGTCCGGCCGCGGCAGCTACCGCCGCCACGTAGTCGAGCGCGCCGCTGAAGATGGCCTGGCCCAGGATGACGCCGCTCACGCCGGCCTCGCGCAGGGCCGAGATGACGCCGAGGTCATTGACACCACCCGCGACGAGGATGTCCGCCGGCACACTGCTGGTCAGCGCGGCGAGCATGGCCAGGTCGGGCGCCGCTCCTCCGTGCGAGAGCACGAACCGCCGAACGCCGGCGTCCGCGAGCCCGGCGACCAGTGCGGTGAGCCTGGGTGGCACGGCCGCCTTCCAGGGAAACTCGAGGAGCCGCTCCGGGCGCGCGTCAAGCCCGACCGCGAGCCAGTCACCGGCCAGGGCCAGGCACGCCCGTAGCCGGTCGGGATCCTCCGCGACCGCCCACATCGGCACGACGACACGCGTGGCGCCCGCCGCGAACGCCAGCTCGATCTGCTCGGGGCCGTCGATGCCGCCCGCCAGCTGGAGCGGCGTGGCGACCGCGCGCGCCACTTCCTGGATGGTCGCCACGTTCATCGGCCGTCCGGCCTTGGCGCCATCGATGTCGACGAGGTGTACCGCGGGCGCGCCGGCCTCCACGAACCAGCGGCAGATCCGGTCCGGGCGGTCTGTCGGGGCACCCAATCCGGATGCTGCACCGGGCCACCAGACCAGCCGCGACCTGCCGCCCTCGAGGTCCAGGCTCGGAATGACCTGCATCAGGACGACGCTTGCTCCCGGTTCGACGGCACCCGGCCACTGGACGGCAGCGTCGGACCCCCGCCCTCGCCGGCCAGGAGCCGCCGGTGGAAACTGACGGGGATGCTGCCGGAGTAGAGCAGCGCGTCATGGAAGCCCTTGAGTGAGAAGCTGGAGCCCAGCCGCTTTCGCTCGTCCTCGCGCAGGCGCAGGAGCATCACCTTGCCGAGCAGATAGCTCAGCTGGTAGGTGGGCGTGTGTGTGTAGCGGTGAACCTCGGCAGTCGCGTTCGGGCGCTCGAAGCCGGTCTGCTCGACCAGGAAGTCGATCGCATCGGGGACGGAGATCTGACCGCGGTGCAGCTTCACGTCGAGGATGATCCGGCACGACCGCCAGATCGCGTCCGTGTACATGATCACGCGGTGTTGCGGGGTGGCGTCGAAGCCCTGCTCGCGCATCATCTGCTCGCAGTACATGCCCCAGCCCTCGATGAACTCGGGTGCGTCGATCATCAGGCGGGTCAGGCTCGAGTGCTCCACTGCCGCCGAGAGCTGCTGGTGATGCCCCGGATACGCCTCGTGGATGCTGGTGTTGCTGATCGATGCCCAGTTGTGCTCCCGCATGGCGTGCGGATCCCCGTCCACCGACGGCGTGACGATGTAGATGCCACGCCGGTCGGCGTCGAACTTCGCCGGCTCGAAGTAGGCCGCGAATGGCATCACGCTGCGCATGTATTCGGGCGTCGGGACCACCGAGAGCGATTCGTTCGCCGGGATCGTCGCGAGGTCGTGTTCCCGGATGAAGTCGCGGGCGCGGAACATGACGTCGCGGTAGCCGTCGAGCGCGGCCTCGAAGCTCGATGGGTGGTCTGCCTTGATCCGCGCGAGAACCTCAAGCTCGGTGGCGTTCGGATCGACCTCGAGGGCGGCGGCGCGCCTCCCCTCGCGGTTGAGTGCCAGCTGCTCCTCGCCGATCTGGAGGATGTCGTCGGTGGTCAGCCCGTCGAAGGAGCGCAGGGCGATCAGCTCGTCGTAGGCCTCGGCGCCGAGCGCGAATTCGTCGGTGGCGTGGCTGAGCTGTTCGCGGAGCCAGGTGGCGTAGTCGTCGAGTGCGCCCTCGGCGGCCTTCGTTGCGGCCTCCAGGCGTCGGATTTCCGGGCTGTCGGCATCCCATTCAACTCGGGCCGCCGCGAGGATCTCGCCGAGGAGCGCCGGCATCGAGCCAACGGCCTCGAGCTCCGTCTCGTTCCAGAGGCGGACCGGACGGTCGCCGAGGCGCTCCCGGGCCTGCACGAGCACGCGCGGTGCCCCCTCGAGGCGCTCTGTCATCGAGACGAGGCGCTGGGACAGGGGCGCGAATTCGCGCGCGAAAAGGAGGAAGAGCGAGTCGCCGACCTCATCGCTCGCGCTGGCGCGCCGCTCCCAGGCGCGATGGACCTCGGCATTGAAGAGCTCCCGCTTCGCCGAGAGGATCGCCAGCTCGCGTTCGATGCGGAAGGGCTCCGAGAGCTCGGCCGGGTCGATGGCCTCGACATCGGCGAGGAACGTGCGCTCCGCCTCGATCTCGGCCAGCTTGGCCGCGCGACTGAGGTCGGCCAGGCGGCCATCGCTCTCGTGGATGCCGAGGAACGTCGCGAGGATCGGCGACTCGGCCACCGCGCGGTTGAAGCGCGCGGTGACGAGCGCGTCGAAGTGGCGGTCGGCGTCGGTGCGCGCCGGCGTGCCGCTCGGATTCACGAGGACCGGCAGCCGGTTCGTCCCGTGCGTCGTCGCTGAATCGCTCATCCGGCAACCGCCACCGCGGGAGCGGGGGCCAGACCGAGCGAGACGAGGGCGCGACGGGTCGCCGCCAGTGTCGTCTCGATGTCAGCCGCGTCGATGCCGTAGTGGGTCACGGCGCGAATCAGACCGCCGGAGTACGGAACCATGTGGACGCCCTCGCCCGCGAGCTCGTCCAGGAAGCGCGTCCGCAGATCTGCCAGGTCGCCGGTGGGAATATCGGCGGCGCCCGGCCGCGTCACCCGAAAGAGGACGAAGTTGGTTCGGACGCGAGCGGGGTCGAGCCCGTCGATCCCGGGGCTCGCCGCCAGGCCGTCAGCCAGCTTGCGGGCGTTCGCGTGGTCTTCTGCGAGCCGCTCGATCATGCCGGAGGGCCCGTCGCGCAGCGCGATGAGGCCGGGCGCCGCCAGAACACCGGCCTGCCGCATACCGCCACCCAGCAGCTTGCGCGCGCGCCGCGCCCGCCAGATGAAGTCGCGGCTTCCGACCACGACGGAACCGACGGGACAGGCGAGGCCCTTCGAGATGCAGAAGGTCACCGAGTCCGCATCGGCCACGAGCTCGCGGGCCGTGGTTCCGAGGGCCACGACGGCGTTGAAGAGCCGCGCCCCATCGACGTGCAGCGGAACGCCGCCAGCGTGGGCCACGCGGCCGACCGCGCTCACGTAATCGGCTGGCAGCGGCTGTGCCATCGAGTCGGAGTGGGTGTTCTCCAGCATCACCAGGGACGTGATCGGGTCGTGTGGATCGGTCGGATCGCGGAACGCGCCGCGGATCTCGTCGAGGTCCATCCGCCCATCGCGATCCCAGGAAACGGTTCGCATGGACGCACCCACGACCACCGCGTGGTTGGCGGCCTCGTGCTGGATCGAGTGGGAGCCTTCGCCGGCAATGATCTCGCCGCCCCGTGGCACGTGTGCCATCAACGAGACCAGGTTGCCCATCGTGCCGCTGGCCACGAACAGCCCGGCTTCCTTGCCGGTCAGCTCGGCGGCGCGTTCCTGGAGCGCGTTGACCGTGGGGTCATCGCCGAACACGTCGTCACCGACGACCGCCTCGGCCATGGCACGGCGCATCTCCCTGGTCGGGTGCGTGACGGTGTCGGAACGAAGATCGATTACTGTGCTCATCGGGTCCGCGAGAATACCGCGCCACTGCCGCCGGGGTTGACTGAGCCGCGGGACTGCCCAGGACGGGCCATCCACACCTCCACTGGATCGCCGGCGACGCTCTGGTTTCCGGCGTTGCAGATCCCCCACCGAATCCACCAGCTCTTCACGACAAGGCCCCGCGCTCACCGTCAGGCGTCACCGCGCCGCCGATACCGTCTACGCATCCCGCAAGCGGACCCCGGCCCCCTTCGCCACCGCCTCCCTGCTACACTCCCCCCTCGCCGCCCGGACCCGTGGTGTAGCGGCCCAACATGCCAGCCTGTCACGCTGGAGATCGCCGGTTCGAATCCGGTCGGGTCCGCCAGTTTCCTGCTTCTGACGTGCCCAACGGGCCCCGGCGCGCACCGTCTCGCGGCCGAACTTCGCCAGGTGACACACTAGCATTCGATGTCCGGCAATCCCAGGCTTCCGGTCAACCGCCAGGCCGTTCCCGTCCGCGACTCCCGCTACGCGCCGCCGAAAGGCAGCCGGCGGTTGAATGCCTCGCGCGTCGTGGTCCTGCTGCTCTTCCTGGTGTTCGTGCTCGGCGCCGCGGGCTTCCTCGCGATGGCCGTGGCTCCCGGCAGCTCCCCGAGCCCACGGCCATCGGGCCTCACGGGAGCAGCCTCTCCGAGCGGAACCGGGGCAGTCTCCAGCTCCGGGTCGGAGACCACGCCGGGGCCCGGCGACACACCGGACCCACAGGCCACCCCCACCGAACCTGGACCCTCGGTCGAGCCGGGCACCAGCCCCAGTCCGACGCCGAGCCGGGCCCCGACCGGCTCACTGGTCATGCCCGTCGTTCCGGTCGTCGGGTTCTGGGACACGGAGACCGGCATCTCGATGCGTGAGCTGACCGATGCGCTCAAGGGCGACAGCAGCACCTGGCCGCACGTGATCGTCCTGCAGGCGGATCGCGGCGCCATCGCCGACGCGCTCGGCATCAAGCTCGGCAACTCGGTTCAGACGGGCGACGTCGCGGCCATCCAGGCGGCGGTGAAGGGGGGTGCGCTCGGACTCATGCGCGCTTCCGATCTCACGCCCGCGGTGCGGGCGTTGGCGCTCGACGGCAAGGACCTCTTCGGCAACGACCGCATCAAGAAGAACGGCGACTGGCCGCTGCTCGTCACAGTCAGCGCGCCGGTCGACGAGGCGTGGGATCAATCGAAGACGTGGACGCTCCTCGCGGGCGGCGACATGTTCCTCGACCGGGGCGTCCGCAACACCACCCTGGAGAAGGGCAAGGGTATCGACTACCCATTCGACGGCGGCACCGCGCGGGTCACCGGCCACTACTGCTGCGCGCCCTCGTCGGTACAGGCAGAGGTGCCGAGCTACGTCCGGACCGGCAACAAGGGCATCGTCAGGCAGCTCGTCAAGAACGCCGACCTGGCCATCGCCAACCTCGAGAACCCGATCCCCAACAACCCGTCATGGCACCTGAGCGGCTTCATCTTCGGAGGTGAGCCGAGGTCGCTGGCGGGCTTCACGAACGCGGGCATCGACTGGGTGACACTGGCCAACAACCACATCTACGACTACGGCCCGGCCGGCGTCCTCCAGACGCGCCAGAACCTCAACACCGCGGGCCTGCCATTCGGCGGAGCTGGCAAGGACATCAACCAGGCCGGCCAGATCAGCTACCTCCAGACCCATGGCGTCAAGATCTCGATCATCGCCTGCGTGGCCGTTGGCAAGGCCGCGTGGGCCAGCCCCAGCAAGGCCGGCGGCCTGCCCTGCAAGAACGCCTACATCCTTCCCCGGATCGCCGAGGCGCGCCGGACCTCTGACCTGGTGATCGTGTTTCCGCACTGGGGCGTCGAGTACAACCGCAACCCACTGCCGAGCCAGCGGAGGCTGGCTGCCGACTGGGTCGGCGCGGGAGCCGACCTGATCATCGGCTCGCATCCCCACGTCCCGGGGGCCATCGAGGACATCAACGGCCGCCTGGTCATCTACTCGATGGGCAACTTCATCTTCGACCAGTACTGGTCCACGGCGACGATGGAAAGCATCATCCCGGAGATGACGTTCGCGGGGACGCGCCTCGTGCAGCTGACCCTGCACCCAGACATCATCCTGGACCAGGCGCAGCCCAACCTCCTGGACTCCACCACTGACGACGGCAGGGCGCTGATGAAGGCCATCCGCAACGTCTCCACCACGCTCGACTGGTAGCCGGCGACCGCATGTCCTCCGGCGAGCCGTATGCCCCGGGCGGATTGGAGCTGCCGCCCGGAGGCGTCGAGCCGCCCAAGCGTTCGATGCGACCCCTGGGAATTGCGATCGTGGCCGTGCTCGTGGTCGCGGTCGTGGGAATTGCGGGCTTCGCGATCGTGCAGGGACTCGGCCCGTCAGCAAGTCCGCACCCGCCCGGTTCGTTCACCGCAGGCGCGAGCCCGAGCAGCGCTCCAACGAACGGCCTCCCCTCCGGTGCTCCCACGAAAACGCCGAAGCCCGGCACCACGCCGAAGCCGGGCGCCACGCCGGGCCCCACCGGCACGCCGGCACCGACGGGCGACGTCGCGATGCCCATCGTTCCCGTCGTCGGGTTCTGGTCGAGCGCCTCTGACATTTCCACGACGGACCTGAAAGCGGCACTCCAGGGCCAGAACGCGACGTACGGGAAGGTGAGCATCTCCGCCGCTGATCGCGACGCGCTCGGCCAGGCGCTGGGCATAACGGTCGACGCGTCAGTCCAGAGCGGTGATGCCGCGGAGGTCATCAGCCAGGTCAAGGGCGGCGCGCTCGGGCTCATGCGCGCATCGGACGTCGGGCCCAGCGTTCGCGCACTGTCCATCGACGGCAAGGCCCTGTTCGGCGAGGCACGCGTGAAGCAGACCTCCGACTGGCCGCTGGTGCTCACCGTGCAAGCGCCACTCGACCAGGCCTGGGACCAGTCGAAGACGTGGACGCTGCTCGCGGGCGGCGATATGTTCCTCGACCGCGGTGTTCGGCGGATGGTCGTCGCGCACGGCAACAACCCCGACTATCCATTCGACGGGGGCACCGCTCGGGTAACCGGCCACCACTGCTGCGGCCAGTACGTGACCATCCACCCGGTCGCGGACGTGCAGCTCACCGGCAACAAGGGAGCCGTGCGCGATCTCACCAAGGGTGCAGACCTGACCATCGCGAACCTCGAGAACCCGGTGCCCGACAACTGGGTCTACCACGCCCACAACTACATCTTCAGCGGCGACCCCGCCCTGCTCTCGATGTTCACCGACGCCGGCGTCGACTGGGTGACCATCGCCAACAACCACATCAGGGACTTCGGCTCACAGGGGGTGATCGACACCACCAAGAACCTCGCCGCGGCGGGCCTCGGATACGGCGGCGCCGGGAAGGACATCGCCGAGGCGGCGAAGATCAGCTACCTCGACGCCAACGGCAACAAGGTCGCGATCATCGCCTGCGTCGACGTGGGTGCCTACGCCACGACCACGAGCGCCGGCGGCCTGCCGTGCCACAGCTCGCTCGTGGTTTCCGACATCAAGCAGGCAAGGAAGCGGGCCGACGCGGTGATCGTGTTCGCGCACTGGGGCTACGAATACAGCCGGACGCCGCTCGGCAGCCAGCGCGCCCTCGCGATAATTTGGGTCCGTGCCGGCGCGACCACGATCCTCGGCGCGCACACGCACGTGGCCGGCGCGATCGAGGAGATCGACGGCCACGTGGTCGTCTACTCGATGGGCGACTTCGTCTTCGACCAGGATTGGTGGACGATCACGATGGAGAGCTTCCTGCCGGAGATGACCTTCGAGGGCGGCCGCCTGGTCCAGATGACCCTGCACCCCTTCGTGATGGCCGATCAGGCCCAGCCGAACCTGCTCGATCCCGCCACCGACGACGGCAAGGCCCTGCTCCGGGCGATCCGCGGTGCCTCGACCCACCTCGACTGGTAAGGGTCGGAGCGGCTACAGCCCTTCGAAGAGATCTGTCTCGGGGATCCGCACGCCCACCTTCGAGACGCGCAGCGTGAAGTCCTCGGTCGGCTGGAAGCGCCGCCAGTCGTCGGCGGTCAGTGCGAGGAACCAGCTGTCGGGCGCGAACTGCGTGACGTGCTCGTGCATGGCCGCGATCTTGTGGTCGAGGACACTGTCGACATCGACGCGCGTGGTCTTCGGTCCGTTGGCGTCGGACATGCGCTTCAGGAGGGCCTCGCGCTCGGTGCGCTGCTCGTCAGTCTCGTTCTCGTCGCCCATCGTCCAGGTCTTCACGCCGCGCTCCTTGAGGAGCTCCTGGACTTCGGCCATGCGCGTGAAGTCCAGCACGCTCTCGTAGAGCCTGAGCGGCTGCCAGGGCGTCAGGCCCTCGTCGCGCAACTGCTCCGGGTAGCAGGCAGGGTCCCCGGCTCGCTCGAATGCGAGCTTTGCCATCTGTGCCGCCCGGATGTGGTCGGGATGGCCGTAGCCGCCGAAGTCGTTGTAGCCGACGACCACCTCCGGCCGCGTCTGCCGGACGATTCGCACCAGCCGGCCGGCAGCCTCGTCGACGTCGGCCTGCCAGAAGCTCTCGGGAGCCTCGTTTTCGGGCGTGCCCATCATCCCGGAGTCGACGTAGCCGAGCAAGTGGTGCTCAATTGGGCCGAGCTGCTCGAGCGCGCGGCGCAGCTCCTCCCGGCGCAGCTCGCCGAGACGCGCGTGGTTCTCCGGCGTGTCGAGCTCGGGGACGACGATCTCTCCGTGTTCGCCACCCGTACAGGTGACGCAGACCACCCGAACGCCGGCGCGGCTGTAGCGGGACATGATCCCGCCGGTCGAGATCGTCTCGTCGTCCGGGTGGGCATGAACGGTCATGAGGGTGTGGGTTTCGGGCATGCCGCGATGATCGCGCAAGCGGCGCGCAAATGCAGATGAGCTCAGCCGACGAGGGCCTCGCCCGCTGAGGGCCACAAGCCGAGATCCAGCTCGGGCGCGAGGGAGCGGAGTCGCTCGAGGTCCGGCGCATATCCGTCGAGCAGGGCCCTGCGCAGGCTGCGTGTGAGCTCGATCTTGCGGGCTGTCGTCGGGTTCACGGGACGGCTGAAGCGACCGGCCTCGATCGTGGTGGGCGGCAGCCCCAGGAAGGCAAAGGTGCGTGCCAGCTCCCCGGCCGCGTCCGCCCTGCACGCCTCGTATTGCTGGATCAGCACCTGCTCGCGGGGAAACGCGTCGAGCACGCGTTGGAGCTGCTGGCCGTAGAGGCCCCGCTGAAAGGCGCCAGCTGCGTCGCGATGGGTCAGCGCGGCCCGCGACGTGTCGTCGGTATGCGTCAACCCGCTGCGGAAGCGATCCAGGGGGTCCCGCAGCAGCACCAGGATGTGCGTCTGCGGCGCGGCTCGCGCGATGAGCTCAGGTGCCCAGAAATCGATCATGTAGCCCGGCGTCCACTCCCCGGCGAGTGCGCCACTCGGTCGCGGAAAGTAGCTGGCGTAAAGCGCCGCGTCGGACGCATCGAAGCCCGACTCCCAGTAGCGATCGAAGAAGTGCAGCTCCTTGGCCGCGCCTCCGGCGCGCTTGACCTTCGGGTGCTCGTGGATGAGCGCGGCCCACCACGAGGTACCCGCCTTCTGGGCGCCGACCCCGACGAAATCAGGGGGCGCGACGGTCCAACCCTCCGGCACCTCGGAGGGCGTGCCGGGACCCATGCGCTGCGGCCCGCGCCAGCGGCGGACGGAGCGGCCCGCGCGGACCGCGGTGCGACGCAGGCTCGTCGAGAGGCTCACGCCTGCCACAGCGACAGGTCCAGGTCCGGCACGAGTTCGGCCAGTCGGGCGTTCTCGGGTCCATAGCGCTCCACCAGGAGTCGCCGCTGCCAGTCGCTCATCGGCACCTTGCGAACCCTGGTCTGGTTGACCCTGCGCCCGACGTCGATGCCGTCCGCCGCGGCCTCGTCCAGCCCGAGGAAGGCGAACGTGCGGCGCAACTGGGCGCGCGGGTCTCGCACGCACTGCTCGAACTGGAGCACGAGAACCTGCTCGCTCGGGAAGACCGCCCACAGGCGGAGCAGCTGGTCCGCGTAGAGGCCGCGCTGGAAGCTGCCGTTCGCCGATGCCCGTGGCGTCCACTTGAGGGTCATGCGGTTCTCCGTGAGCGTCAGTCCGGACCGGAAGCGCTCGACCGGGTCGCGGACCAGGTACAGCAACTTTGCCTCGGGTGCGGTGCGGTGCAGGAGCGCTGGCGTCCAGAAGTCGAGCGCGTAGCCGGGCGTCCACTCGCCCGCCAGCTTGCCGGCCGGGCGGGGGAAGAAGCGGTGGTATCGCTCGGCGGCGGCCTCATCAAAGGCGCCGTCCCAGAAGCGATCGAAGTAGTGGACCTCCTTGGGAACGCCCGCTGCTCGGATCACCTCGGGGTGGGCGTGGATGAGCTCGTCCCACCACGTCGTTCCCGATCGCGCGCTACCGACGCCAACGAAGTCGGGTGGGGCGATCGACCAGCCCGCGGGCGTCTCCGGGGGCTCGTTTTCGGGCTTCGGCGGGCGCTTGCCTCCGCTGCGGGTAAGCTGCATGAGGCCTTGACGATAGCGCTGGAGCGCGGTCAAGCGGCGCGCCGTGAACCGGGGATGGGCATTGCCCAGATGATAGATGGGCGACGGCGACCATCGGCGACGAGCCGGCAATTGCCGCGCGGCACGCGCCCCGGAGGTGATGCCCCGCGTTAGCATCGGCGGGTGCCCGAAGATCGGTCAAGCCAGAGCCGCGGCCCGTTGACGGGTCTCGTCGTCTGCGACCTGTCGACGGTGCTGGCAGGGCCCTACTGCAGCATGCTGCTCGGCGATCTTGGCGCGGAGATCGTCAAGATCGAGCCACCCGGCGGCGATCCGACGCGCTTCTACGGGCCGCCCTACGCCGGCGCCCCCCGAGCCGGTGAATCGTACGCACCAGGCGATCCCCGCGCCGATCCTGACTACGCGGGCGAGTCGGCCTACTACCTCTCGATCAACCGCAACAAGCGCGGCATGCGCGTCGATCTCCGGGGGGAGCAGGGTCGTGCCGTGCTCCGACGGGTCCTGGCCCGCAGCGACGTCCTGATCGACAACTTCCGGGCGGGCGCGTTCGAGGCGATGGGCTTCACGGACGCCGAGCTCGAGGCGATCAACCCACGGCTCGTGCACCTGGCGATCACGGGCTACGGCAAGACCGGGCCGGACGCCGCGAAGCCGGGCTTCGACTTCGTCGTGCAGGCCGTCTCGGGCTTGATGTCGATCACAGGATCCCCAGACGCAGAGGGCGGGCAACCCACCAAGGTCGGCGTCGCGATCGCGGATGTGGCCACCGGCATGCTCGGCGCGGTCGCCGTCCTCGCCGCGCTGCGCGCCCGCGACGAATCGGGTGGGCAGGCGGCCGGGAAAGGCCAGCGCATCGACCTGAGCCTGCTCGACTCGACGCTGGCATGGCTGATCAACCAGGCCGCGAACCACCTCGTCGGTGGGATCGTGCCGGGCCGGATGGGCAACGCCCACCCCAACATCACACCGTACGAGACGTTCCGATGCTCGGACGCCGAGATCGCCTTGGCCGTCGGGTCGGAGCGGCAGTGGATCCGGTTCTGCGAGGCGGTCGGGATGCCGGAGCTGGCCGCGGACCGAAGATTCGCCACGAACGGAGAGCGAGTCACGAACCGTGACGCGCTTCGACCGCTGCTTGCCGAACGATTTGCCACCCAGCCGGCCGCAGCCTGGCTCGAGGCACTCACCGAGGCAGGCGTCCCGTGCGGGCAGGTCCGCGACATGGCGGAGGCCCTTGCCGACCCCGGCCTGGTGGAACGCGAGATGGTCGTGGCGCTCGATCATCCGACCGTCGGCGAGATGCGACTGCCTGGCATCCCCTTCAAGCTGGCGGCGACCCCCGGCTCGATCCGACGGCCCCCGCCTCTCGCCGGCGAACACACGGACGAGCTCCTCGCGTGGCTCGGCTACGACGCAGACGAAGTACGGGCGCTGCGAGACGCGAAGGTCGTGTGAAGCGAGACGCGACGCCACTACACTCGCCCGAGGAGGAACCTGACGAATGATCGACCACCGGCAGCGCTGGGCGCTGGTCCTGGGCGCCAGCAGCGGATTCGGCGAGGCCAGCGCTCTGGCACTTGCCGCGGCCGGCTATGACATCGCAGGCGTTCACCTCGATCGACGCGGCGGCATGGAGCACGTCGAGGAGGTCCGCAGCAAGATCGCGGCCCACGGCCGCGAGGCGCTCTACTTCAACGGCAACGCCGCCGACGACGAGCAGCGGGCCAACGTCGTGCGCCAGATCGGCGAGGCCTTCGCCGCGTCGCGTGCGCGCGGAAAATCGCCGTACGTGCGGGTGATGCTCCATTCGCTCGCCTTCGGCACGCTCAAGCCCTTCCTCGCCCTCGATCCCGCCGAAGCGATCAACCGCCGGAACATGGAGATGACCCTCGACGTGATGGCCAACAGCCTCGTCTACTGGTCGCAAGACGTCTTCCGCGCGGGGATGTTCGGGGAGGGTTCGAAGATCTACGCGATGACCAGCGAGGGCTCGACGCGGGTGATCGCCTCATATGGCGCCGTCAGTGCCGCCAAGGCGGCGCTCGAGTCCCATTGCCGCCAGCTGGCCATGGAGTTCGGGCGGATCGGCAGCGGTGTCACCGTGAACGCGATCCGCGCCGGCGTGACCCTGACGCCTGCCCTGATGCAGATCCCGGAGCGAGAAGCGCTCATGAAGCAGGCGCGTGAGCGCAACCCGATGGGCCGCATGACGACCGTCGAGGACGTGGCGCAGGCCATCGTCACGCTCTCCGAGAGCGGCACGCATTGGCTGACGGGCAACGTCCTCGGCATCGACGGTGGCGAGCTGATCTCTGGCTGAGGGCGCCCACGATGTCTGACCAACCAACCGTCGAGCGCGGTCCCATCCCCGAGGCGCGGATCGGCGACCACCTCGCCAACGAGCGCACGCTCCTGGCCTGGCAGCGCACCGCGCTCACGGTCCTCGGCTTCGGCTTCGTGGTCGATCGGTTCGCGCTTGGTGGTGCCGGCTCCGCGACCGTTGGATCGTGGCTGGGGCTGGCCCTGGTACTGCTGGGCGGCGCGGTCTCCCTGGTGGGCGCCTACCGTTACTTCACGACCGAGCGCGAGATCGACAACGGGATCTACCGCTCGTCGGTCACGATCCACCTTGCTCTTACCGCGGCCATCGTGATCGGAGCGATCGCGCTCGCGATCTACCTCGCGCAGTAGAAACGGTCAGCTGGCGCTGCCCTCCCGGCGTACCACGACCGACCTGGCAAGGCGGTCGTGCAGGCCGCGGCCGTTGCGGTTGAGCAGGATGGTGATCGTGAGGATCACGAACCAGATGAAGGGCAGCAGGACGGCCATGCCCTGGAAGACGGCCTGGTCGATCTTCGTCTGGACGGCGAAGTGGCCCAGGTAGCCAATCGCGTCGCCGCTCGACATGATCAGCGCGGGCAGGAGCAGAACGACCCAGCGCACGAACGCGCGCCCCTTCGAGAGGGCGGTCCCGCCCGCCACTTCGAGGGTGAAGAGGCCCATGACCATCTGACCGGGCGAGGCGCGGTAGACGCGATACAGGAACACGTAGGCGATCGCCTCGATGGCGCCGAGTCCGATGAGCGGAAGGCCGAAGGCGATCCACGCCGCGAGCACGGGGTCGGTGACTCCGCCGGTGGCCGCGACCAGGATCGTGTGGGAGGTCACGAACGAGAAGACCTGGAACACGAGGGCGCTGGACTGCTGGATCAGCAGGACATCGATCAGAAACGCAATGCCTTTGATGGGCAGCTCCCCGAGAGTCACGCCGCGCGCCGGTTGATCGCCGCGTGGCGCCAGCGCCCCACGCCACGGCTCGAACTCGAGGTCCCAGGATGCCCGTTGGTCAGTCACGGAGCCAGCGTATCAGTCGGAGCGGCCGCGAATGAGCTGCGCGGCGAACCGCCGGCTGTGCCCGCTCCCGGTCCGTAGCCCGTCAGCTCGACATATGCCTGCCCACCGAGCGGCGATCCATCGCGCGTGGCTCTCACGACCTGCGACCCCTCCCAGTACCCGACGCCGGTCGTCGGCCGCGTGTCGAGCTCCTGGGCGGCGACGGTCGGCCGCAGGTCGATGACCAGGCCCTTGCCGGGAATCGTCACGTGCCAGGCTCCCGGATACGTGGCGCCGGTCGCCGGTGAGACCCACGTCGTCGTGGCCTGGACCTCGAAGGCGCTCCGGTCCAGGTGCTCGAAGCTGCCGTCCGGCCGCACGTACGTGCCGTAGACCAGCGGATACGACCCGTCCGCACCGCGCACCAGGGAGAGCGTCAGGTCCGTGCCGTCGTCCAGGTTCGCGGCGAACCAGTCCCATCCGCCGCCGCCGACCGCGATGAAGTCGCCCCATTGATGGTCGAACCATGCCGACCCCGTCACGGCAGCCGGCTTCCCGTCGAGCGTCAGCGTTCCGGTGGCCGTCATTCGCGTCCGCGAGTAGTAGTACGAGCCTCCGGCAGGCCCGAAATCCACGAAGCCGTCGTGGTCGTGCAGGACCGGGGGGCGCGTGCCGGCGTCCAGCGCCAGGTCGATTCCAAACGGCGAGCCTGCGCTCGAACCCAGCGCGGCAAGGTGGTCCTGGCCGCCGACTCCCGACATCGTCCAACCCACGCCCCCCGGCAGCGGCCCGCCGGGGACCGTCTGGCCGGGGATCGACAGATCGAACCCATCGCTGGCCGGCGCGAGATCGACCTGCGGTCCCACCTCCGAGCGCTGGTCGTACAGGAAGCGGTTTCCGGATTCGTCGGTGATCGCGAGGTGGGATGCCCACGTGACGGGGAAGGCGCCGCGCTCGGCGCGGAAGATCACGAACTCGAAGCCGTAATGACGTCCATCGGCCGTCGCCAGGTGTCCCGTGTCGTACCACCATTCCGTGAGTCGATCGTGGGGTCCTTCGTCGCCGGGAAATGCCACCGGTTGTGGATCAGGCGGGCGCGCGGGCGTCGTTGCCGGCGTCGTGATCGGTCGCACCGGAGTGGTCGGGTTCGCGAGGATCGCGCCGGTCGGGGAACAGGCACCGAGCACCAGGGCCGCGACGACCGCGATGACCGCAGCCACCAGCGTTGTGGCCTCCACCGACGGAAGGCGCGATCCGATCCAGCGCCGAAGCCGATCGGGGATCCACCAGTTGGCGTCACCGAGCAGGCGCATCGTGGACGGCACGAGCAGAGCGCGAACGATCGTGGCGTCGAGGGCGACGGCGATCGCCACCCCCAGCCCGACCGCCTTGATCAGCACGACCTGGGCAAAGGCGAACGACCCGGCGACGAGCACCACGATCAGGGCGGCACTGGTGACGATCCGTCCGCTGCGCTCGAGGCCGCGTGCCACGGCCAGGCGGTTGTCGCCGGTTCGGTCGTATGCCTCCTTCATGCGGGTGAGCAGGAATACCTCGTAGTCCATGGACAGGCCGAAGAGGACGCAGAAGAGGATCACCGGCAGCGTCGTTTCCACGAAGCCGAGCGGCGCGAACCCCAGCGGCTGCGACAGGTTTCCGTCCTGGAAGATCCAGACCAGAGCCCCGAAGCTGGCCAGGATCGAGAGGCTGTTCATGACGAGGGCCTTGGCCGGCAGCACCACCGAGCGGAGCAGCACGAACAGCACCAGGTATGTGCTGATCAGGATGAAGAGGGCCGTTCGGGGGAAGTCGGCGCCGATCCGGTCGACCACGTCCTTGACCTCCGCGGCTCCGCCACCGATGGCCACGCTGACGCCGGCTGGCGGGGCGAGCGCCGACCCCGGGTCGCGCAGCTCGTCGACAAGCGCCTGGCCCTCGTGGCGATTCGGGCCGTAGTACGTGACAACCGTGAACGCGGTCAGGTCGCCGCTGGTGGTGCGCGCCAGCGTGTCCGCCACGAACCGGTCGCCGGGGCCGTTGGGTGCCGAGAGAATGAGCTGGTACTGCTCACGACTGAGCCGCGGGTCCACGTCCACGACGCTCTGCACCCGCTCGACTCGAGGATCCGCGGCGATCCGGCGCGAATAGTCGTAGAGCAGTCCGACGTTGGCCGGGTCGGTCGCGGGACCGTTGGTGCGGACCGCCAGCAGCAGCGGCGCGAACTCGCCTTCCTGGAAGTGCGCGACGAGCGCGTCGTAGGCGTGCCGGCTGGGAACGTCGCTGGGCAGGATCGTCGCGTCGGGCGCGTTGAAGCGGACGTGCAGGAACGGCAGCCCGAGCACAATCAGGAGCCCCAGCGTCGGCACGAAGACACGGCCGGCGTGATCCATGACCCAGTTGCCGAGGTGCCACCAGAAGCCGGTGCCCTGGCCGCTCGGAGCGCCGATGGCGGCGGCCGCCGCGGCCGCGGCGGCCGCGGCGGCCCGCTTCCCTGATGAGCGTTGCGCCCACGGTGCGCGAATGGGCAGCGAATCGATGCGGGGACCAAGCACCGAGAGCACCGCCGGCAGCAGCGTCAGGGCACCCGAGACGGCGAGCCCGACCACGATCGCACCGGCGATCCCGACCGACCGCAGCACCATGAACTCGAACAGGATCAGTCCAATCAGGCCGAGCAGAACCGTGAACCCGCTGAAGAACACGGCGCGCCCCGCCGTCGCGACCGTGGCGGCGACCGCATCCTCGACGACCTCCCGGTCGGGTTCGCCACCCGGCGTCCGGCCGCCGCCGCGCAATCGAAGCTCCTCTCGGAAGCGGCTGAGGAGCAGCAGCGCGTAGTCGACGCCCAGCCCGAAGCCGAGCAGCGTGGCGAGGTTGAGCACGAAGATGCTCATCGGCGTGATGGAGGCAACGAGGAAGATGGCCGCCAGGGCGATCAGCACCGAGATGCCACCCACCAAA